>NZ_JAAXKY010000010.1 GCF_012911925.1 Pseudonocardia xinjiangensis
GCCTCTACGGCGGCACCGTCACCAGCGGCCAACACATCCCCGACGGCACCAACGGCTTCTCCACCCGCTACATGTGGCGCACCGACGGCGCCGGCGAGGTCTACGCCTACCTCCCCACCTCCCAGCAGCACGGCACCTCACTCGGCCGCGGCTGCTGGACCTTTGCTCCCGGCGTCTGGACCCGGCTCCACCAACGCATCACCCTCAACACCCCCGGCCTCGCCAACGGCCGCATCACCGTCTGGCAGGACGACCGCCTCGTCCTCGACCACCCCGGCCTCGAGTTCCGCACCACCTCCGACCTGCGCATCGACGGCCTGTTCTTCTCCACCTTCTTCGGCGGCGACGACTCCAGCTGGGCCAGCCCCACTGACCAGCACGCCGACTTCGCGGACTTCGCCGTCACCTCGACCTCGACCCCACCACCTGCACCGCCGGGCGCCGCGGCGCCCGACTGCGGAGTGAACGGAGCCCCGTCATGACGAGTCGCACAGCCGGCTGGAGACGTCGAACGGCCGGGTTTCCCCGGATCCCGGTCACCGCCGTCCGGGCCGTGCTGCTGATCGCCGTGCTCGGTCTGCTGGGCGGTGCCTTCGTTCTGCTGGGAAACGCCTACGCCCCGGCAAGTCCGGAACCACTGGCGCGCCGGCCGATCCCGGTGGAACCGGTGGTCGACCCGGCCCGGCCCTGCACCCGGGAGGCTCCGCCGGTGCCTGCGGCCGAACCGGGCACGCCGTCCCGCGCGGGCGTGAGCTTCGACCCCGCCTCCAACACGATCGTGCTCGCCTCGGGCGAGGGCGTCAGCCTCTCCGCACTCAGCAGCGCCGTCGGCAACCCGGCGGCGCTGCGCGAGGTGGCCCCCGGGGAGTGGCTGCTCGGGGCCGACCTCCAGGTGCTCACCGGCGCCTCGTTGCAGATCACCGCCCCTGACGTGCGCTGGCTGAAGCTCGGCAGCAGCCCGGCGGGCTTCGTCACCGTCAAGGTTCTCGGAGGTGCCCTCGACATCACCGGAACCTGCGTCACCTCATGGGACACCGCCGCAGGCCACGCCGACGCGGACAGCCTCGACGGCCGCGCCTTCCTGCTCGCCCGCGACGGCGCACGGATGCTGATCCAGCATTCCGAGCTGCGCTACCTCGGCTATGGCGAGGTCGAGTCCTACGGGATGTCGTGGCGCACCGCGGCCACCGGCGGCATCACCACGAGCGTCGTGTCGCACCTGTTCTACGGGCTCTACTCGTTCCGGGTCGACGGACTCACGGTGCAGGACAACGAGTTCCACCACAACGAGCTGTACGGCATCGACCCGCACACCAGCTCGCGCCGCATGCTGATCGAACGCAACCTCGTGCACAACAACGGCAAGCACGGGATCGTCCTGGCCGAGGACTGCACCGACAGCGTGATCCGCGACAACGTGGTCTACGCCAACGACCACCACGGAATCGTGCTCTACCTGCACTCCGACCGGAACATCGTCGAAGGCAACGACTCCTTCGGCAACGCCGCCCAGGGCATCAACATCAATGAGTCGGCAGGCAACACCGTGCGCGGCAACCGCGTCTACGACAACACCGAGTCCGGCATCGCCGTCGGCCAGACCGCCAAGGACAACGTGGTGGAGAACAACCAGATCCGCGGCAACCAGCAGGACGGCATCCGCCTGGTCAGCGACGCCGTGGAGACCACCGTGCGGGGCAACGTCATCGGCGAGAACACCCGCTACGGCGTCTACGTCGACGGCAACGGCACCTTCGACCTGGCCGGCAACACCATCTTCGGCAACCGCACGGGCGTCATGCTGAAGGGCACGCCCACGGTCGTGACCCCTGCCGACAACCGGCTCTTCGACAACGTCAAGGGCGACATCGCGAAGAGCTGAGCCCCCACGCGACCCCTCCGCCGACGGGGACGCCGCCGGAGGGGCCACGGAGCGAGCCGGTGCAGCTCAGGCGTGGGGGAACGTGAAGAGCACCTTTCCGGCGCGGTCCGGCGAGGCGTTGCGGGCGAACGCCTCCTCGTACCGGTCGAGCGGGTAGGTGGAGTCGACGGGCACGGCGAGCACGCCGCGGGCAACGAGGTCGACGAGGTCGCCCACGACCTTCTCGATCTCGGCCCGGGGTGCGCTGCGAACCCAGTTGGTCAGCCAGAACCCGCGGACCGCGAGCTCGCTGAACACGAGGTTGCCGAGCGGTACCGCCGGCGGCTCACCCGTGGGAGAGGAGTAGCTGACGACGGTGCCGCCGAACTCGAGCGCGGTCGCCAGCGTCCCCGGCACACCCCCGCCCGCGCCGTCGAGGACCAGCCGGAGCTTGTCGCCACCCAGTGCCGCCACGATCCGGTCGCCCAGGTCGTCGCCGTCCACGAGGACGATGTCGCCACCCGCGGCCCTGGCCTCCTCTGCGGCCTTCTCGCTCCGCACCAGGCTGAGCGTCCTGAGGCCGGCGATCTTGGCGAGGGCGATCACGCTGCGGGCGACGGCCGAGTTCCCGAGGGTCTGGCCCACCCAGTCACCCGGCTCGAGGCCGACGTACTTGGTGAGCATCAGGTGGGCGGTGACCGGGTTGACCACCGCCATGGACAGCTGCTGCGCGTCGACGTCCTCGGGCACGACGACGATGTTGCGGGTGGGAACGACGACGGTGTCCCCCCACACGCCCTGTTCGTACGGGCTCAGAACGACCACGCGTTTTCCGGCGAGCGACCGGTCGGCGGCGGACCCGACCTCGATCACCCGGCCGACGCCCTCGGAGCCGAGGACCGCGGGGATCGTCGGCTGCAGCGCGTAGTAGCCGTTCGAGAACAGGTAGTCGACGGGGTTGATCGGCGACACCTCCATTCGGACGAGCGCGTCCTCGGCGCCGACCGTCAGGTCGGGGTCCTTCTCGAGGCGCGCGTTGCCGGTGAGGTCGCCGACGGCGGTCAGGACGATCTGGCTCATGGGAGTGCTCCTCGCTACGTTCACCAGGGGTAATCGTCGTATCTTCAACGACGCTTACGAACGTAGCGATCAACCCGACCTCTGTAAAGGTCTATGGCATTTAGACCATGTTCCGGTACCGTCGGGTCATGAGCTCCAGTGCGACGCGCATCGCCCGCGACGAGGCGGTCAGCGCTTCCGCGGCAGCGGTCGTGGACCTGTTGAACTCGCGTGCCTACGCCGGCAAGGCGGACAGGCTCGACACCCCCGAGTCGGCCACCGAGGTCCTCCGCCCCTTCGGACAGGAGGATGGCGGCCCCTCACCGCACCGTCTCGACCTCGTCCGCGCGATACGGTCCGACCTCCTCGACGTCCTCGCAGCGGCCGATCCCTCCGACACCGCCGGGAACTGGGCGGCCTTCTCCGGTCGGGTCTCCTCCATCACGTTCCAGCAGGACTTCTCCGAACCGGGGCAGGTCCTGCTGCGTCAGATCACCGGTGACCCGGTGGCCGGCCGGATCACCCGGGACGTCGCCGCGCTGGTCGCCGCGGGCGGCTGGTCGCGCCTGAAGCTCTGCGCCAACCACGAGTGCCGCGCGGTGTTCTACGACACCACCCGCAGCCGCACCCGGCGCTGGCACTCCTACGAGTACTGCGGCAACCGCACCAACGTCGCCGCCTACCGGGCGCGTACCGCCGGGTGCGGTGGTGACTAGAGGTCGTCCTGCCGCTCGCTGCGGTCGTGTCACGCCCTCGCCGTCACGCACGGGTGTTAGCGTCGAACCGTGAGTGCCGCTGCGACGCCCCCACGTCGTGGCGTTGCCCGTCCGCCGGTTTCGGCGCGAGCGCACGGTGACAGGAGCAACGGATGACCAGCCCCAACGTCGACCCTGCAGCGATTCCCGACAGGCGCATCCCCTCGGGGACCCCCGCGGGCGAGGCGCAGGAGCACCCGCCGATCTGGGATGTCCGCGGCATGCGGTGGGACTACGTTCCCGAGCTCGGTGGATGGGTGTGTGAGCAGGACAAGGACACATTGAGCCGCGACGTGGGTTCGATCCCGGCCGAGTTCCAGCCGACCTACGGATACCCGCCGCCGCACCCGCCGGTCCTGGACGTCTAGTGCGGTGGGCCGTGGTCAGGACCGTCCCGGCACGAGCGTGAGTCCCGGCAGCTGATCCAGCTGCAGCAGCCGCAGTACCCGGGTCAGGTGCGGGGCCGCGCCGTGGAGCTCGACCTGCCCGCCGGCGGCACGGAACGCAGCTGTCTCGAGGTGGAGCAGGCGGACCCCGCTGACCCCGAGGAACCGGAGACCGCCCAGGTCGATCCGGACCGTCCGGCCCGCCGTCCGGGTCAGGCTGCGCAGTGCCACGGCGAGGACGTCCAGGTTGGTCATGTCGATCTCGCCGCCGAGATGCAGCGTGGCCTCGCGGCGACGGACGTCGAGCTGCTGTTCGTGCAGGCCGTCGGGGTGGCCCGTCACGGCCAGGTCGAGGTGGTCCATCCCGGCTGCCCGGTCGTACAGGCACAGCACTGACACCTGGTGGTTGCGGCTGAGGTCCCCGAGCACCGCCTCGACGTCGGAGTACATCTCGTTCGAGGACGCGGCGACAACGCCGTCGGCCCACATGACCACGCCCAGTCCGCGATAGCCCTCGTCCAGGGCGTGCAGCACCAGACGTGCCGGCTCGGCGGCCGGGCGCAGGTCGGCGGGATCGAGGACGACCGGGCCGGCGCCGGACCGGTGCACGCCGGCGTCGAACCCGTCGGGCGCGGCGAGGGTGAGCACCTTCTCGCCACGGCTGTGGGCCGCGAGCAGCCACGTGTCGATCTCGGTACGCCGGTGGCGGTCAGAGGCGGCCAGGAGCGCGTGGTGCCCGACCGTCGCCAGCGCGTCACGCCGGTTGCCGGACATGCCCGTCCTCCTCTGTCGTGCCCGACCTCATGACCAGCCGGATCGTGAACCCGCGGTCCGTCGTACCCATCGTGACGTGGGTGCAGACCCGGTGGATCATCCACAGGCCGAGGCCTGCCGACGTCGTCCCCGTCGTGGGCAGCAGTCCGGCGAACGGATCGCTCGGCCCGGGACCTGCGTCGCTGATCGAGGCCACGACGCGCTCCGGCGCCGACCAGAGCCGCAACCGGACGGGCCGGCGCCCGTGCGCCAGTGCGTTGGTGACCGCCTCACTGACAGCGAGCACGGTGTCGTCGACCTCGATCTCGTCGAGCACGGTCGCGTCACCGACCGCGCGGGCGGCGTTGCGGGCAGCCGCAGGTGTGGGATCGAGCAGATCGACCACCGGAGGCGTCGTCGCCTCCAACGGGTCGACGTCACCGGCCGGGCGCTGGGCGAGGAAATCTGCCGGTTCCTGGTAGCGCGGGTTGGGGACGTGCCGGCCGTCGACGGTCGCGAGGTGCGGGTGGGTGCGGACGACGTCGGCCGCCACGTCGTCGGAGATGAGGCGCGTGTCGTAGGGGCACAGGCCCCACGCGGGGAAGGGGGCGAAGGCGTGGTTGATCGTGGCCTCGTAGCGGGCCCACCAGTCCCACGGCGCGCCCAGCCCCGGATGCGGGACCTCACCGAGCACGCGGATCTGCTGCGCACCGTCCGTCAGGCGGTCGGCGAGGAACTGCCGGTTGGTCGCGATCGTGTTCGCCGGACGCGTGCGCCGACCCTCCCGGTCGTCGAGGAAGACGACCCCGGGAATGCCGGTGAGCGCGGCGCGGAGCAGCTCCGCCGTCCCGCCCCCCACGCCGACCACGGCCGGCTCTCCGGCCGCGACGCCCTGTTCGAGAAAGGGGATGGCGATGGCGAGGAACTCCTCGTCGGTGTTGTAGAAGGCGGCCTCGTGGAAGTAGCCCTGGTGCCCAGCCGGTGCACCCGTCCGCATGCCGGAACCCGCCTTCCGTTCGTCCGTGAGCCGCCGATGTCCGTGCCGGGCCTCGCCGGCCCGGGCGACTCCTCCGACACGCCGTGACCTCCTGACCCGGTGGCAACGGGTGACGTCGTCCCGCGTCGATTACGACCGGATGCCCCTTCACGTACCCGCCATCGGGGTGGCCAACCACCCGGCTGGTCACGCTGCGATGTCGGCGCGGCTCCGGGCCCGTGGAGTCCTGCCTCAGCGGCTGGGCGAAGGTGGCCAGCGCAACACCGCCGCCACCCCGTCCTCGACGGGACGACCGACGAGCCCGGTGCGGCCCCCACCGAGTGGCTGGAACGAGGCGCCGGACCCCGCTGCCGCGCGGAGCAGCGCCGCGTCCACCGGCACCCGGTGAAGCGACCGCGCACCCATGGCTTCGAGCTCCTCGCGGTCGAGGGCGACGTGGGTCGGGTTCGCCGCGATCCACGCGGTCCCATCACGCTCGATACCGCCGTCGAGCAGCAGCGTGTCCACCTGCTCGGCGCGCATCGCCACCAGTACGGGACCGATGCCCTGCGCGAACGCGCCGTCCGGGCGGCCCGCGACCTGTGCGACGTGTTCGAGCACGGCGTGCCGTTCGCGGCTGGACGCGTCCCGGGCCGCCCGGTCGACCGCGGCAGCGAGCTCCTCGTCGCCGGCGCCGGAGGGAGCTCCGCTGTGCTCGATCTCCACCGCGTACCTCGCCGCGCGCTCACCGAGGTTGTCGAGCAGCAGCTTGCGCGACTGCGTCTCGCCGGCCAGCACGACGAGGCGCGCTCCGGCCTCGGACACGTGCCGGTCGACCCGCTCGGCGAGCTCGCTGACATTGCTGCGCCAGGTGTTCTCGACGGTGTGCTGCATCTTCAGGTGCTTCCACCCGCCGCCGCGCACCTTGTGCAGCGGGTGCCGGGCGCTCGTGACGTCCTCGACGGCTTCGGGGTCGGTGCCCGGGTCGCTCGGGTCGGCCAGCAGGATCTCGCCACCGTTCTTGTCGACCCGCACCACCACGGCCGTCATCGGTTCGGGCAGATCCAGCAGCATCGGCAGGAGGTCGGGCACCGACGCCCAGGAGGCCGAGGGTGGGTCAGGGGGCTCGGCGAGGACGCGGTCGAGCAGCACCACCCCGCTTCCGGCCACGAGGACCCGCCCGGCCCGGCCCACGACCCGCGGGCCGCCCAGGACGGCGTCCTCCAACGCGGCCAGCGTCGACAGGTCGGCGCCCTGGGCCTCCAGCGCGGACCGCAGCTCCTGCCAGCGCAGGCGCAGGGCGTGCTCGGCGTCCTCGGTCTCGTGGGAGACGTCCATGTAGACGGTGGCGTACGGCCCGGCGGCCCGGCTCACCTCACGGATGAACTCCAGATCCATCCCGGTCGGGTACCCCCGATACGGGGGGTCACTCGGCCGGTCGATGAGGGGCGGTGCGGGGGCAGCACCGTTCGGAGATCTCGTGCAGCGGCACCGGGGGTTCGGGAGGGCACCGAACGGGCATTCGTCGCGGAACGCGCACCGCCGGCGTCGAGGAGTGGGGATGGACATCGGTGCTCCTGCACCCACCGCGCCGCTCCTCGACGCGCTCGTCCGGCTGCGCGAAGCTGCCGCCGCCGCCCGCTTCGCGCTGGAGATCCCCGGTGCGGAGCAGGCGCGTGCCGTGCGGACCGAGCTGGTCCACCAGCTCGACGACTACGTGCTGCCTCGGCTCCGGCGGTTGGACGCCCCCCTGCTCACCGTGGTGGGCGGCTCGACCGGTGCGGGCAAGTCGACGGTCGTCAACAGCCTGGTGCGGGCACCCGTCACGCCCGCGGGGGTGCTGCGCCCGACCACGCGCTCCCCGGTGCTCGTGTGCCATCCCGAGGACATGCGCTGGTTCTCCGACACCCGTGTGCTGCCCGACCTCACGCGCACCACCGGTGCGGGCGCCGGCCACGAGACGCTGCAGCTCGTCGCTTCACCGGCGCTCGACCAGGGACTGGCCTTCCTGGACGCACCGGACATCGACTCGGTCGTCACGGCCAACCGGCGGCTCGCCACCCAGCTCCTCGCCGCGGCCGACCTGTGGTTGTTCGTCACCACCGCGGCCCGGTACGCGGACGCCGTGCCGTGGGACGTGCTGCAGACCGCCGCGTCCCGGGGCACCGCGCTCGCCGTGCTGCTCGACCGGGTGCCGCCGGGAGCCCAGGACGAGATCGGTCCCCACCTGCGGGAGATGCTCGTCGAGCACGGCCTGGGGGACGCGCTGCTGTTCGTCGTGCCCGAGACGGTGCTCGACGCCGGGCTGCTGCCCGAGCCGGTGCTCGCCCCCCTGCGTGCCTGGTTCCACGACCTCGCCCGCGACGCCGGGCAGCGGGCGATGGTCGTGCGCCGCACCCTGGACGGTGCGCTCGACAGCCTTCGCCCCCGCACCGCCGCGCTGGCCGCACAGGCCGGTGCCCAGGTGGACGCGGCGCGTCAGCTGCATGCGGACGCCCGGGCCGCCTACGCCGCTGCGCTGGCCGAGGTGGACGCCGGGATCCGCGACGGTGCGTTGTTGCGCGGCGAGGTGCTGGCCCGCTGGCAGGAGTTCGTCGGCACCGGGGAGCTGCTGCGCACGCTGCAGGCCCGGGTCGGCCGGTGGCGGGACCGGGTGGCCGCCGCCGTGCGGGGCCGGCCGCGGCCCGGGGACGATCTCGCCGTCGCGCTGGAGTCGGGGGTCGCGCTGCTGGTGGGCAGCGCTGCCGAGCAGGCCGCTGAGCGCACCGCGACGACGTGGCGGTCGACCGCGGCGGGGGCTGCCCTGCTCCGCGACGCCGGGCTGCGGCTGGACCGGGTGTCCCCGGAGTTCCGGGACGACGCCGAGCGCGCGGTGCGCGACTGGCAGGCCGCGGTGCTCGACCTCGTCCGCCGGGAGGGCGGGGACCGGCGGACGGTGGCCCGGGCGGCTGCGTACGGCGTGAACGCCACCGGCCTGCTGGTGATGATCGCCGTGTTCGCCACGACGTCGGTGATCGCCCCACCGATCGAGATCGTCGTGGCGGGAGGCACCACGATGCTGTCGCAGAAGGTGCTGGAGGCGCTGTTCGGCGACCAGGCCGTCCGCGAGCTCGCGGACGACGCGCGGGCGGACCTGCTGGACCGGGTCGAAGCCCTGCTCGGCCGGGAGGAGCAGCGCTACGCCCGCCTCCTCGAGCAGCACGCCACCCTCCCGGAGGACGGTGCCGCGCTGGCGCGGGCGGCGGCAGCGGTGGAGCGGGCCCGGTGAACGACGTGACCGGTCCGCGGCTCCAGGCCGGCCGCCGCGCCGAGCGCGAGCGGGCTACTGCCGAGGAGCACGTTGCGGCGCGGCTGCGGGCGCTGGACCAGGTGGTGCGGGTCGGGGCGGGCCGGCTCGACGAGGCGTTGCTCGTGCCGGCGCGGGCTCTCGCCCGCCGGGCCGGGGAGCGGCTGCGGCTGTCCGGGACGCACACGGTGGTGGCACTCGCCGGTGCGACGGGCAGTGGCAAGTCGTCGTTGTTCAACGCGCTCAGCGGGGCCGACCTGTCGGCGGTCGGGGTGCGGCGGCCCACCACCGGTGTCGCACACGCCGCCGTGTGGGGCGCCGAGGGCGCGGGCCCGCTGCTGGACTGGCTGGAGATCCCGCGGCGGCACCACGTCCGGACCCCGGAGGGGGACGTGGCGGAGAACCTCCGCGGGCTCGTGCTGCTCGACCTGCCCGACCACGACTCGACGGAGGTGGCGCACCGGCTCGAGGTGGACAGGCTGGTCGCGCTCGTCGACGTGCTGGTGTGGGTGCTCGATCCGCAGAAGTACGCCGACGCCGCGGTCCATGACCGGTACCTGCGCCCGCTCGCCCGGCACGGCGAGGTGATGGTGGTGGTCCTCAACCAGGTCGACCGCCTCCCGGTCGGCAGCACCGATGCCGCTGTGGCCGATGTCCGACGGCTGCTCGCCGACGACGGGCTCACCGGCGTCCCGGTGCTGGCCACGTCGGCCGTCGCGCAGGGCGGACAGGACGAGCTGCGGTCGGTGCTGATCGGTGCCGTTGCGGCGCACCGGGCGGCGCTGCGCCGGGTGTCCGCCGACCTGGACGACGTGGCCGCTGCCCTCGACGTCGTCGTCGCCGGGCCGGCACGCAACGACCTGGACCCGGCGACCTCCCGCGCGCTGACCGCGACGTTGAGCTCCGCGGCGGGGGTGGCCGCCGTCGGTGTGGCCGTCCAGCAGGCAGCGGTGCACCGGGCGGTGGCGGCCACCGGGTCGCCGTTCACGCGCTGGTTGCGACGGCTGCGCCCGGACCCGCTGCGGCGCCTGCACCTCGACCGGGCACTGGCCCGGACGGGTGCCGGGGACGGCGGGGGAGAAGGGCAGGGGAGCGGGCCGCCCCCGGTCGCCCGGACCTCGCTCCCCGCGAGCACCGCCGTCGAGAGATCCCGGGTGGACGTCGCGCTGCGGGCGCTGGCCGACTCCGCGGCCGAGGACCTGCCGGCCCCGTGGCCGGACGCCGTGCGGACCGCGGCCCGGGGCCGGTTCGAGGACCTGCCGGACGCGCTCGACCGAGCGGTGGCCACCACCGACCTCGGGCTGACGCGCACCCCGGTGTGGTGGCGGGCCGTCGGGCTGCTGCAGGCCCTGCTCGCCACGCTCGCCCTCGCCGGGGGCCTGTGGCTCGCCGCCCTGTACGTGCTGACGGTGCTCCGGCTCCCCGAGCCCGGCACCCCCATGTTCCGGGAGGTTCCGGCGCCGACCGCGTTGCTGCTCGGGGGGTTGCTGGCCGGGTTGCTCCTCGCGCTGCTGGCGCGGCTGCTGGCCGTCGTCGGTGCGCGCCGGCGGCGGGCGACGGCCGAGATGCGGCTGCGTGAGGCGGTGGCGGCCGTGGCCGACGAGCTCGTGCTCTCGCCGGTCCGGACGGAGCTGACGGCCTACGGCCACCTGCGGGACGCTGTGGCGCAGCTCCACCGCCGCTGAGCGCGCCGATCATCGCGTAGTACCGTCATCGGACAGTGTGTCAGACGCTACGTCATGAAGGGCGGAACACGTGACGCCGACGGTGGACGGCAGGGGGCATCTCCTCCTGGTGCACGGGGCATGGCACGGATCATGGTGCTGGCAGCAGCTGGAGCCCCACCTCGCCGCGGACGGCTGGACGGTCAGCACCATCGACCTCCCCAGCGTGGCCGACGACAGCGGGACCGCCGGCATGTTCGACGACGCCCGGGCCGTCCGCGAGCGCCTGGACGGCCTCGACGGCCCCGTTGTCGTGCTCGCGCACTCCTACGGCGGTGTCCCCACCGCACAGGCGGCGGCCGGGGCGCCCAACGTCTCGCAGCTCATCTTTCTCGCCGCCTACATGCTGGAGGTGGGCGAGTCGCTCGCCAGCCCGGTCGGGTGGGATCTGCCGGAGCAGGGCGAGGGCACCATCCCTCCGCCGCCCGCACGGGAGGCTCTCTATGCGGACCTGTCGGACGAGGATGCCGCGCAGGCGGAGGGGCGGCTGCGTCCCCACAGCATCCGGTCGCTGACCGAGCGCCTGACCGCCGCGGCCTGGACCACGATCCCGTCCGCGTACGTGCACTGCGAGAAGGACCAGATCCTCCCGCCGCTCATCGACCGCATGGCGCAGGAGCGGGCGGCGGCCGTGTACCGGCTGCCGAGCTCGCACTCCCCGTTCCTCTCGATGCCCGCGGAGCTCGCATCGCTCATCGGCAGCATCGCCGGGACGACGGCGAGCCGTCCCTGACCCCCGGGCTCAGCTCGCGGTCGCCTTGTCGCCGGTGGGGGTGACGGCGAACCAGGTGCCGTCCTCTCCGTGGTGCCCGGCGTTCTGCAGGCCGCCCGGGTCGTCACGGTGGCGGTACAGGGGCCACCCGGCGAGGGTGAGCTGCGAGGTGCCCTCGGGACGGGCGAGCCTGCCGACCAGTGCCGCGTCGACGCCCAGCAGCTCGGGCTCCTGGCCGGGCGCGACCAGCACCGGGATCCAGGTCTCGGTGCAGGGACCGGTGCACGTCGACGCGGACGGTGCGGCGCTGTCCTTGTCGGACCGGTACATGAGGTGCCCACCGCCGTCCGTGGCGACGACGCCGAGGGGGCCGCTCTGCACGGCGTACAGCGCCGGCACGGCAGAAGATGAGCCGTGGCCTTCGTGGGCGCCGTGGCCACCCTGGTGCTCCGGGGCGGCCGCGGTCGGGGCGGCTGCCGGCGGGGCGGCCGGTGCGGGGGGCGGTGCCGCGGAACAGCCGGCTACCGCGATGCCGGCGGCGAGGACGGAACCGATCAGGGTGAGCGCGGAACGGGACACGGTCCCCGATCCTCCCCGTACCGCCCTTCGGCCTCGACGCCGCCCCACGGCAGGCGTCAATTCTCCGGAACCTCGCGCCGGATCTCCTCCAGCCAGATCCGGGCCGACATGTCCGACGGTGCCCGCCAGTCCCCGCGGGGCGACAGCGATCCACCTGCGGAGACCTTCGGGCCGTTGGGCAGCGCGGACCGCTTGAACTGGCTGAAGCTGTAGAACCGCTGGGCGAAGACCTCGAGCCAGTGCCGGATCTCGGCGAGCGTGTAGACGGGCCGCTTGTCCGCGGGGAACCCGGGCGGCCAGTTCCCGGCCTCCGGGTCCCGCCAGGCGTGCCAGGCGAGGAACGCGATCTTCGACGGGCGGAACCCGTAGCGCAGGACGTGGAAGAGCGAGAAGTCCTGCAGGGAGTAGGGCCCGACCTTCGCCTCGCTGCTCTGCACCTCCTCGTCCTCACCGGTCGGCACCAGCTCCGGGGTGATCTCGGTGTCGAGTACGGATTCGAGCACCTCGCCGACCTCGGCCTCGAACTGCTTGGACGAGACGACCCACCGGATCAGGTGCTGGATCAGGGTCTTCGGCACGCCACCGTTGACGTTGTAGTGCGACATCTGGTCACCGACGCCGTACGTCGACCAGCCGAGTGCCAGCTCGGACAGGTCGCCGGTGCCGAGCACGATGCCGCCGCGCTGGTTGGCGGCCCGGAACAGGTAGTCGGTGCGCAGCCCGGCCTGCACGTTCTCGAACGTGACGTCGTAGTCCGGTTCGCCACGCGAGAAGGGGTGGCCGAGGTTGGTCAGCATCAGCCGCGCCGTCTCGGTGATGTCGAGTTCCTCGAAGGTGATCCCGAGCGCGCGGGCCAGCCGGATCGCGTTGCCCTTCGTACGATCGCCCGTGGCGAAGCCCGGGAGCGTGAACCCGAGGATGTCACTGCGGGGACGGCCAAGCCGGTCCATGGCCCTCGCCGCGACGATCAGCGCGTGGGTGGAGTCCAGTCCGCCGGAGACGCCGATGACGACCTTGGGCTGCCCGATGGCGCGCAGGCGCTGTTCGAGCCCGGACACCTGGATGTTGTACGCCTCGTAGCAGTCCTGTTCGAGGCGCGACTCGTCCGCCGGGACGAAGGGGAACCGCTCGAGCTCGCGTCGCAGCCCGATGTCGTCGCCGGGCGGGTCGAGACGGAAGTCGATCCGGCGGAACGAGTCGGCCCGGGCGCCGTGGTGCCTGCGGTTGTCGTCGAACGTGCCCATGCGCAGGCGCTCGGCGCGCAGCAGGTCGAGGTCCACATCGGCGACCGAACGCCGTGGACCCTCAGGGAAGCGCTCCGACTCGGCCAGCAGCACCCCGTTCTCGTAGACCATGGTCTGGCCGTCCCAGGCGAGGTCGGTGGTCGACTCACCCTCGCCCGCGGCCGCGTAGACGTAGGCGGCGAGGCATCGCGACGAGGCGGAACGGCACATCAGGTGCCGGTCCTCGGCGCGGCCCACCGTGATGGGGCTGCCGGACAGGTTCGTCAGCACCGTGGCACCGGCCAGCGCGGCCTCGGCGCTCGGCGGCACCGGCACCCACATGTCCTCGCAGATCTCGACGTGCAGGACGAACCCGGGCACGTCCGAGGCGGCGAACAGCAGGTCGGGACCGAAGGGCACGTCGACACCGGCGCCCGGGCCCCCGATGCGGATCGTCGAGCTGATGTCGTCGCCCGGAGCCAGCTGGCGGCGCTCGTAGAACTCCCGGTAGGTCGGCAGGTACGACTTCGGTGCCACCCCGAGCACACGCCCGCGGTGGATGACCACGGCGGTGTTGTAGACGCGGTGCCGGTAGCGCAGGGGGACGCCCACGACGAGCACCGGCAGCAGGTCGGCCGAACCGGCGACGATGTCGAGCAGCGCCTGCTCGACCGCGTCGAGCAGCGACTCCTGCAGGAGGATGTCCTCGATCGAGTAGCCCGACAGCGTCAGCTCGGGGAAGACGGCCAACCCGACACCGTCGTCGTGGCACTCGTTGGCGACGTGCAGCACCGACTCGGCGTTGGCGGCCGGATCGGCGATCGAGGTCGTGAGCGTGCAGGCGGCGACGCGGAGAAAGCCGTGGCGGTACGCGGAGTGGAAGTCCATGCGGGCGGAGACGACCTTCCTCGTGAGGGGAACACCGGAGATCCTGGTTCCAGTCTGCCCGCACCGCCGGATCTGGGAGACATGCGTGCTGCGCGCCGGGCTCCGTCCGGTTTGGAGCGGGGCGTCCGCCGGGTACCGAAGAGCACTTGACCTTGGAGAGCGGGGAGCAGCATGCGGATCGGTGGCGTGATCGTCGTCATCTGGCTGGTGATCGGTGTGATCGCGAGCTACCAGCGCGGCTACTTCACGCAGTCGGAGGTGAACTGTGCCGCATTCGGAACCGTGCTGGTGACCATCGTCGTCGGGCCGCTCAACTACCTCGGGGTCAACCCGCGGATCGAGTGCGAGGTGCCGCAGCCGTCGCAGTGAGGGGGTCCGGCGGCGGCGTCCCGCCGCCGGACCGGGACGGTCAACGCGACAGCCGCTGCGCCAACATCTGCTTGCCCTGGTCGGCGCCCTTGCGGCTCTCCGCCTGCGCTCGCCGGAAGAACTCGGCCAGGTCGTCGTCGCCGTCGCGTTCGGCGTCCTGGGCGTAGGTCTCCAGACGGAGGGCGTTGTTCAGGCAGGCCTCGGTGAACCAGATCAGGTTGTAGTCCTTGTCCTTGGTCCCGGTGACCTGCCCGGTCTCGGTTGTCGACACGACGTGCTCCCTTCTCGCGCTTACAGGATGCAACTCGTGCGTACCCGGAGTGTCGTGCATCACACGTCCGACTCCGCCGGAAATTGCCCCGGGGCCGTCCCGCTGCCGTGCCGCCGAGATGACGGTGGTGCCATACCCCGGCCGGGATGTGGCACCACCGTTCGTCACGACGACCTGCGCCGCCACCTGTGCCCGCGGGTGGGGTCGTAGGTCTCCTGGTGGGACCCCCCGGAACCGGAACTGCTGCGGGGCGTCGAGCACGAGTTGGCCGGGTGGGCGCCCCGCCGCTTGGCGTGCCGTCCGTGACGGGTCTGCCAGGCGGCCTGCCGAGCGGCCTGCCGCGCCTCGCGGGCGCCCCGCCGGGCCAGCTCGCGGATCTGCCGGCGCGTCGGTGGCACCGCCGGATCGCCGGCCTCGGAGATCTCGCGGGCGGGGTTGCCCTGCCAGCGGGTGTCCGCGCCGGGCTGCTCGCCCTTCATCAGGAAGGCGTCGGCCTCGACCACGACCCGCTCGCCCATGACCACGCCGTAGTGCACGTAGCTGTTGGCGCCGATCGTGCTGCCGCTGCCGATCACGACGTAGTCCGACTTGAAGCCGCCGTCCTCCAACGAGTGGCACTGGATCGTGGACTGGGCCCCGAGGGTGCAGTAGTCCCCGATCGTCACCATCGTCTTCTCCGGCATGGCCGCGCCGTCGTCGAAGAGCTTCTTCCCGACGCGCACGCCGAGCAGCCGCCACACGATCGACTTGAACGGTGTGCCGTTGTAGATCTGGAGGTAGCCGGTCCCGCTCAGCTTCCAGAGGCGCTCGTGCCGCCAGAAGTACGGCTCGTAGATGGAGCAGAACTGCGGCCGGAGCCTGCGGAACCCGAAGCTGATGCGCTCTTCCAGGATCGAGTACAGCGTGGTGAACAGGAGCGCGGCGATGATCCCCAGCGCGTACGAGCTGACCCCGATGTCGCTGTAGAAGTAGCTCGAGAGCAGCCCGATGACGACGACGCCGAACCACTGCACCCACCGCATCAGCAGGAACAGCACGATCGTGACGGCGTTCGAGCGGTTCTTCCTGGCCAGCCTCGCCGGGAACTCCTCGTCGGTGCGGAACCGTTCGAGCTCGATGTCACGCTGGACGGAGCGGGGGATCTCGAAGGAGGGAGACCCGAGAAGGCCCACCCCTTCCCGCACCGGGCCGTCCATCGGGATCATCGCCTTCGTGGCGAGCAGCACGTTGTCCCCGGTCCGGCCACCGGCCGGGTAGGTCACTGCGTTGCCCACGAAGCTGTTGTCGCCCAGCGACACCCGCGAGACCTTGAACGACGAGCTGGAGTAGTCGGCGTTCGCCATCGACAGGCCGTCCGACACGAGCGTCCCGGTGCCCACGTGAGACAGGAACGGCGACTCGTGCTTCACCATCAGCCCGAAGTTCGACCCGGTCTGCTGCACGGTGGACAGGTCGTACCCGATCATCTGCAGGTAGCGGATGATGAACGAGCTGTCGCCCAGCAGGTTGGTGAAGAACCCGATGTTGGTCATCCGGCGCAGCGCCCGGTGGGCCGTGTAGCGCAGCCCGTAGAGCTTGAGGGTGGTGTCCGCCGGCACGAGCCGGTTCAGCAGGCGCGGCAGAGTGGTGGCCACCAGCAGCCCGAGGAGCATCACGCCAAACAGAAGTGCGCCCGACACGAGGAAGTAGTCGAGGTAGAACCGGGGTTCCACGAACACGCTGCGGTCGGTGCCGTCCACGATGCCCTGGATCGCCGATGCGGAGTTCACGGTGGGGAAGATGCTGGGCAGCGCGACCAGCAGCACGCCGGTGGCGAGCGGGCCCCAGACCAGCAGCATCCCGAGCAGCTGGGACGTGCCGTAGGCGAAGCGCCGGGCCCGGGTGCTGCCCAGCGGCTCCACGCGCCGGTAGTCGGCGGTCGTCTCCTGCGCGGGCGACCCGTGGTAGCTCGTGCCCGCAGGCACGTGCTGACCCGTGTGCAGCGACGACGTGTGGCCGAGCTGCGCCCCCTCCCCGACGGAGGTGCCGATGTCGAGCACGGTGGCCTCACCGATGAGGGCGCCCGCCCCGATGTCGACGCGGCCCGTCCGGATCCACCCGGACTCGGCTCGGTACCCACTGAAGAACGAGTCCTTGCGCACGACGGCGCCGGCCCCGATGGAGATCAGGTCACCACAGACCGGCAGCGAGGTGGAGAGGACGACCGCACCCCTGCCGACCTTCACCCCGAGCATCCGGAGGTAGACCAGGTAGAGGGGAGAGCCGACGAACGCCAGCGCCGGGCTGACGCGCAGCAGCTGGCGCACCGTCCAGAACCGCAGGTAGGCGAACCCCCAGATCGGGATCACGCGCGGCTTCCAGCGACCGATCAACACCCATTTCGCCACGACCGGGAGCAGACTGAGAACGAGGAAGGCGCCCCCGCCCACGGCCACCGAACGCAGGTAGACGTCGGCCAGGCCGGTCGCCTCGGACACCCACTGGTACCCGGTGACGCCGACGAGCGCGACGACGTAGGCGAAGCCCACGTAGATCGCGGCCTGCGCGAACCCGGTGAACAGGTACTGCGCCGTGCTCGCCCGGCGGACGGTGCGCGGCTCCACCTCGGTGCGGCGCGGGGCGCGGTCCTGCAGCGTCGCGGCGAGCTTCCGCACCGTGGGGTTCAGGTACATGTCCTTCATGCCCACCGACGGCAGTTCCTCGTGCACCCTCAGCTTCGCGCTCAGCTGGGCGATGATCAGCGAGTTCATGCCGAGGTCGTCGAAGAAGTCGCTCTCGACGGACACGCGGTCGAGCGAGAGCATCCCGGCGACGGCGGCGGCCACCAGCTCCTCGACCTCGCCTTCGGCCTCGACCACCTCGCCCTGCGCCGCCTGGTAGCGGGGACCCTGCGGTGCGGGGAGGTTCTTGCGGTCGGCCTTGTCGCTCGGGAGCATCGGGATGCGCTCGAGCTGCTCGAAGTACGCGGGCACCATGTACTTGGGGAGCCGGCGGCGGAGCTCGTCGTGCAGGAGGTCGACGTCCACGGGCGGCCCCTGGCGGCGGCGCGTGTAGTAGGCCACGAGCTCCACCACACCCGGGGCGGGCTCGTAGGTGTCCACCACGGCCTGGGCGACACCGGGCAGCTGCAGGAGCAGCGACTCGATCTCGGTCAGCTCGATGCGGTAACCGCGGACCTTGACCTGTGTGTCGATCCGGCCGAGGGTCTCGACCATGCCGTTCTCGGTGATCCGGCCGAGGTCACCGCTGCGGTAGATGAGTCCTGAGGTGTTGTTGGGGATGCCCAGGACGTCGGGGATGAAGGCCTTCGCGGTGAGGTCGTCGCGGTTCACGTAACCGGCCGAGAGGCCGATGCCGGCGATGCCGATCTCGCCGAGCTCGCCGGGGAGCAGGGGGTGCTGGTCGTTCTCGTCGAGGATCACGATCGAGTACGTGGGGAGGGGAACGCCGATCGTCACCGGCTGGTCGGGGTCCAGCGTCGTCCAGGTGGCGGTGACAGTGGCTTCGGTGGGGCCGTACACGTTGAGGAACCGCCTGCCGGGGCGGTGCCAGCGAGCCACGAGGTCCTGGGGGCACGCCTCCCCGGAGACCAGCAGGAACCGCAGGTCGGGGAGGTCGTCGTCCATCGTCGCGAGCAGGGTGGGCACGCAGCACATGGCGGTGACGCCCTCCTCGCGGAGGAAGTCCGACAGGTCCTCGCCGAGCAGGCTGCCACCCCGCTTGGGTACGAGCGTCGCCCCCACGACGAGCGCGATCCAGATCTCCTCCACGGAGAAGTCGAACGCGATCGTCATGCCCTGGTACATGCGGTCGTCGGGGAGGACGCCGTAGGTCTCGGACGCGACCCGCACGAAGTTGCAGATGCTCGCGTGCTCGATCGCGACGCCCTTGGGGCGACCCGTCGTGCCGGAGGTGTAGATGATGTAGCAGAGGTCCTCCGCCGGCGTGCCCTGCTCGGCTGCGCTGAGCCGGGACCCGTCCTGGGCCTCGACCTCGTCCTGCACCTCGTCCACACACACCACGGCGGCCACCGCCTCCCCCACCTGCGCGCGCAGGTGGGAGAGGGTCAGCACGACGCTGACGCGGGCATCGCCCACGATGTAGGCGATGCGGTCGGGCGGGAACGCCGCGTCGAGCGGGACGTACGCGGCGTTGATCTTGAGTACCGCGAGCATGGCCACGTAGGACTGCAGCGGCTCGTCGAACACGAGCCCTACCCGTGCGCCTGGCCCGACCCCCCGGCCGAGCAGGAACCGGGCCATCCGGTTGGCTCGTGCGTTCAGCTCCGCGTAGGTGACCTCGAGGTCCCGCCTGCCCACGGCGAGATGCCCGGGGTCCCCGTCCGCCAGTAGCTGGTCGCACCGCTCCTCGAACAGGTGGTGCAGCCGTTCACCGGGCTTCCACCGCACCGACTGGTCGGTGTCGTCGCTGCTGAGTACCAGGTCCGCGAGCCGGCCGAACGCCCCAGCCGGCCGGGTCCCCTGGTCGAATCCGGTGCTCATACCGCGATGGCGTGCAGACCTGAGGCGGCCGACTCCTCGAGGATGTCGAGGCCGCGGTTCAGGAGCTGCTCGGACGTGGTGAGCGGGGCCAGGATCTTGACGACCTCGTCGCGGGGCCCGGCGGACTCCACGATCAGGCCCTGGCGGGCGCTCTGCCGGCAGATCTCGGCGGCGACGTCACCGTCGCGGACGTCGATGCCCTGCATCATCCCGCGGCCCTTGACCCGGGCGCCGGGGACGAGCTTCGCGATCCGCTCCAGCCGCTGTCCGACCAGCGCGCTGCTGCGCTCGATGTCCTCCTGGAAGCTCCGGTCGGCCCAGAACTTCTCCAGGGCCACCTTCGCGGTGACGAACGCGTGCGCGTTGCCGCGGAAGGTCCCGTTGTGCTCGCCGGGCTTCCAGATGTCCCACTCGGGTTTGATCAGGAGCAGCGACATCGGCAGGCCGAAGCCGGAGATGGACTTGGACAGCGTCACGAGGTCCGGGGTCACGCCCGTGCCCTCGAAGCTGAAGAACGAGCCGGTCCGACCGACGCCCGCCTGGATGTCGTCGACGATCAGCAGCGCGCCGTGTGCCTGGGCGGTGGCGGCGATGCGGCGCAGCCACGGCCGGGAGGCGACGTTGAGGCCGCCCTCGCCCTGAACCGTCTCGAGCAGGATCGCCGCGGGGGCGTCGACGCCGCTGGACGGGTCGGACAGCATCCGGTCGAGCATCTCGGCGGTGTCGATCGAGGCCCCGTGGTAGCCGTCGTAGGGCATGCGGGTGACGTCGGGCAGGGAGAGCGTGGTCCCCATGCGGTTGTCCCGGTTCCCGGTGGCGGCCAGCGCGCCCTGGCTGACGCCGTGGAAGCCGTTGGTGAACGAGATGACGTTGCGGCGGCCGGTGACCTTCCTGGCCAGCTTGAGTGCGGCTTCCACCGCGTTCGTCCCGGTGGGGCCGGTGAACTGGATCCGGTAGTCCATGCCGCGGGGCTCCAGGACCAGGCCTTCGAAGGCCTCCAGGAACTCCATCTTCGGCCGGGTGAACAGGTCGAGGCCCTGCGCGATGCCCCCGCCCCGGATGTGGGCGATGAGCGCCTCGGCCATGTCGGGGTCGTTGTGGCCGTAGTTCAGGGAGCCGGCGCCGGCGAGGAAGTCCAGGTACTCCCGACCCTCGGCGTCCCAGACGAGGGTGCCGCGGGCCCCCTCGAACACGATCTCGTACTTGCGGCTGTAGCTCCGGACACGCGACTCGCGCCGCGCGAAAACGTCCATGCCGGTCGAGTTCCGGCGTTCAGTCATCATGTCTGGGCCTACGCGGCAGGCCTCCGGTTTGTTCGAGCTTCAAGTAGTGACCGTACTCACCGCGTTCGCGCAAGGGTTTGATCCACATTTCCGTAACGCTCGGGTAAACCCTTGAATGCAGATGAAGCCAGCGTGAAGGGTATTAACCGGACACGTTCGGGAAGTCTGCGAGCACTGTCGGAAAAGTGTTCCCGGCTGTGACTTACGACATGTTGAGGGCTGCACCACCCCGGACGCGGGGAGCTCACGCCCACCCGCCCGCCTGCGCCGAGGGCAGGCCGCCGGGCCCGGCAGCCGCCTGCCGATCGAGGCGCCCCGGCTACTGTCCGCCCCGGCCAGAGAGGTCACTACTGCGGAAGCCGGCGTGCCACGGTGACGCCGGTCGGGTCCATGACCTGCCGGAAGCAGGGCTAGCGTTCCGCGGAGCCGATGATCAGGGGGGAAGCGGTGGCGAACGGACCAGTCGCGGTGGTGACGGGCGCGGGTTCCGGCCTCGGCCGCGTGGTGGCGCGGGCTCTGCTCGGCGCCGGATATCGCGTGGCCTTGGCGGGCCGCCGACGCGAGGCGCTCGAAGATACGGCAAACGCCGATCCGGCCGCGGTGGTGTCGCCCACCGATGTTGCGGACGCCGGGTCGGTCGCCCGGTTGTTCGGCACGGTTCTCGATACCTGGGGCCGGGTGGACCTGCTGATCAACAATGCCGGCACGTTCGGCCCGGCCGGCAGCCCCGACGAGATCTCGGTGGAGGATTGGACGGCTACGGTCGCCACCAATCTGACCGGTTCGTTCCTCTGTGCGCGGGAGGCATTCACCGCGATGCGCTCCCAGCAGCCGCAGGGCGGGCGGATCATCAACAACGGCTCGATCTCCGCCCACGCCCCCCGCCCGGGGAGCGCCGCGTACACCGCGACGAAGCACGCCATCACCGGTCTCACGAAGTCCATCTCGCTCGACGGGCGGCCCTACCGCATCGCCTGCGGGCAGATCGACATCGGCAACGCGGCCACCGACATGACGGCCGGGATCGCCACCGGAGCGCGCCAGGCCGACGGCAGCGTGCGGCCGGAGCCGACGTTCGACCCCGCCCACGTCGCCGACGCGGTGCTGCTCATGGCCGGGCTGCCGCTCGACGCGAACGTGCAGTTCATGACCATCGCCGCGACGGCGATGCCGTTCATCGGCCGGGGCTGACCGACCGTGCGGCCTGCTGCGGTCAGTGCGCGCGGATCATGCCGCCGTCGCAGCGGACCTGCTCGCCCGTGACGTAGGACGCCGCGGTGCCGGCCAGGAAGGTGACGACCGCGGCGAACTCTTCCGGGGTGCCGTAGCGGCCCACGGGGATCGACGCCTCCGCCAGCGCCCGCTGTTCCTCGGGGCTGCTGCCCGAGCGTTCGGCGACAGCACGGTCCAGCACGGCGACCCGGTCGGTGTCGATGCGGCCGGGCAGCACCATGTTGACGGTCACGCCGTCCGCGGCGACCTCGCCCGCGAGGGTCTTGAGGTAGCCGGCCAGCGCGCCACGTGCGGCGTTGGAGGCCACGAGCCCGTTGATCGGCTGCTGCACCCCGGTGGACCCCACCGCGACGATCCGGCCGAAGCCCCGCTCCCGCATGCCCGGCAGCACTGCGGCCACGAGCCGCAGGTTCGGCTGTACCAGGAGGTCGACGGCGGTCGCGAACTGCTCGGGGGTGAAGGCGTCGGCGGTGCCGGGCGGCGGGCCCCCGCCGTTGAGCACCAGCACGTCCACCGGGCCGAAGCGCTGCTCGGCCTCGGCCACCAGCAGCGCGGCGGCGTCCGGGTCGGTGAGATCGACCTCGACCCCGACGGCCGACGGCAGCTTCGCCGCCTCGGCCTGCACCAGGTCCCCGCGCCGCCCGGCGAGCACGACGTGGGCGCCTTCCGCGGCGAGTGAGCGCGCCACGGCGAGACCGAGCCCGGAGCTCGAGCCCGGCACGATGGCGGTGCGTCCCTGCAGTCCCGTGTCCATGGTCAGGGAGTCAACCACTCCGCCCGATCAGCGCGGGCGGTACCAGCGGGGCGAGGTCGACAGCGGCGGGGTGAGCGCGGCGTGCACCGCGACCAGGTGGGGGCCTGCGGTGTCGAGGCTCTTCGCGAGCGCCGCCTCGAAAGCGTCGCCGAACCCGTCGACGCGCTCGGCAGGCACCCCGAAGGCGGCGGCGAGCGCGGCGAAGTCCGGGGTGGCCAGGTCGACGCCGCGGGTGGGCACCCCGGCCTGCACCTGGTCGAAGCGCAGCATCCCGTAGCCGCCGTCCTCGACGAGCACGACGGTGAGCGGCAGCTGCTCCTGAACCGCGGTGGCCAGCTCTCCACAGGCGAAGAGAAAACCGCCGTCGCCCACCACGGCCACGGCCCGGCCGAGGCCGGCGGCCGCCGCGCCCAGCGCAGCGGGGAAGGCGTAGCCGAGCGTGCCCCAGCCCATCGGGTAGGCGAGCCGGCGCGGCCCCGGTACCCGGTGAAACCCGGCGACCCAGTAGCCGGCGATGCACATGTCGGCGAGCACGGTGGCGTCGGCGGGGACGAGTCGGTTGAGCACGTCCAGCAGCTGGGCGGCCTGGGGTTCCTCCTCCCGCACCAGCGCCGCGACCTCCGCACGCAGGCCGTCGATGCGAGCGGTGACCTCGCCGCCGTCGCGGGGCGCGACCGCCGCGGCCAGCCGTCCCGTCACGTCCTTCGCATCTGCGACGAGCACGTGGTCGGGCCGGTAGTTCTTCGCCGCGTCCCCGGCGTCGACGTTGATCGCGAGCAACGCGGGCGGCGCGGGCATCCGCCAGTTCTGCGTGGTCATGCCGTCGAAGTCGCTGCCGATGGCGACCACCAGGTCGGCCTCGTCCCACAGCGACCCGATGGCGGGCACGTGCGCCGGACCGGGCACCAGGAACGGGTGGTCGGGCGGGAGCACGCCGCGACCGTTGTACGTGGTGAGGACCGGTGCCGCGAGGCGTTCGGCGAGCAGCGCCACCTCCGCGCCTGCGTCCGCCCGCAGGGCTCCGCCGCCCACCCACAGCAGCGGACGGCGGGCCCGCTCCACGAGCGCCAGCGCGGCCGCGAGGTCGGGTTCCGCCGGTTCCTGCTGACCCTCCGGCGCGCCCGGCCCGGGCTGTCCGGCGGCCGTGAGCAGGTCCGTCGGCACCCCGAGGTAGACCGGTCCCGTCGGCGCCCGCAGAGCCGTGCGTCCGGCCCGCAGCACGTCGCCGTACAGGTCGCTCGCCGCGGTGCTCGTGGTGGCCGTCTTCGTCACCGGCGCGAACATGGCGGCCTGGTCCCGGGTCTCGTGCAGCACCCCCCGGTACACGCCGGGACGCCGCAGTGTCGACGGGATGTCGGTGGCGAGCACGAGCACCGGCGCGCCGGACGCCATGGCCTCCCCGGTGGCACCGAGGGTGTTGGCCGCCCCGGGGCCGGTGGTCACCACCGCGCCCCCGAGCCTGCCGGTGGCCCGCGCGTAGCCGTCCGCCGCATAGGCGGCGGCCTGCTCGTGGCGTACCCCGATCAGCCGGATACCGGCCGCGGCCGCGGCTTCCCACACCGGCAGGTTGTGCACGCCGGGCAGCCCGAAGGCGAGGTCGACCCCGAGCTCACGCAGCGCCGAGACCAGCGCCACCGCTCCGCTGTCGGATCCGAGCTCAGCCATCGGCCACCTCCTGTGACGTCCAGAGGATCGACCATAGGGAGGAGGGGCGCCGAGCGGAACGGGCCGCGCCGCGATGTCGGGAACGGCGCGGGGACGAGGTATGCGGCTGCGGCGAAGTAGGCTCCAGACATCCGATGTCCTGGGAGGTCGAGTGCCGGTCACGGACGAAGCGATCGAGAAGATCAAGGCGATGATCGTCTCCGGCGAGCTGGGCCCGGGTGCGCGGCTGCCTCGCGAGGCCGATCTCGCCGAGCGGCTGGGGCTGTCGCGCAACTCCCTGCGTGAGGCCGTCAAGGCGCTCTCGCTGATCCGGGTGCTGGACGTCCGGCAGGGCGACGGCACCTACGTCACCAGCCTCGACCCGCACCTGCTGCTCGACGCGATGACGTTCGTCGTGGACTTCCACCGCGACGACACCGTGCTGGAGTTCTTCGAGGTGCGGCGGATCCTGGAACCGGCGGCCACCGCGATGGCCGCCCTCACCATGACCGACGAGGAGATCGACGGCCTGCGCGGCGTGCTCGCCGAGCTCGACCCGGAACCCGACGTCGAGGCACTCGTGGCCAACGACCTGGAGTTCCACCGCCGTGTCGCGGTGGGCAGCGGGAACACCGTGCTGTGCTCGCTGATCGAGGGCCTGTCGGGCCCGACCACCCGCGCCCGGATCTGGCGGGGGCTCACCCAGGAGGGTGCTGTCGCGCGCACGATCGAGCAGCACACGGCCATCTGCGACGCGATCGCGGCCCGCCAGCCGGACGTCGCGCGGTCCTGGGCCACCGTCCATGTCGCGGGCGTCGAGGAGTGGCTGCGCAGCGCGCTGGGCACCGCAGGCGACTGACCGGAACCGCGCGCTCGGCACGGTCCTCGCAGACCCGTGGGCTCTGCGAGGACCACACCCGGCGCGCGGAGCGGGCTACAGGCCGTAGACCCGCCGTGCCGTTGCGCCCAGGACGGCCGCGCGCTCGGTCGGGAGCAGGTCGGCGAGCAGGCCCTCGGTCGTCGTCCGGACGGCGGGGTAGCCGCCGGCGAGCTCGCACACCGGCCAGTCGGAGCCGAACATCACCCGGTCCGCCCCGAAACATCGGAGCACCAGGTCGGCGTACGGCCGCAGGGTGGCGACGTCCCGGCCGCTGGGTGCCGCCTCGGTGAGGAGCCCGGAGAGCTTGCACGAGACGTTCGGCAACGCCGCGAGCTCGGCGACGAACGATGCCCACGGCTCCCACTCCGCGTCCGAGATCCCGGGCTTGCCCGCGTGGTCGAGCACGAACGCGACGTCGGGCGCGGCGCGGGCCGCGGTGAGCGCCGCGGCGCGCTGCGGGGCCCGCACGAGGAGGTCGACGACCAGGCCGTGCCGCCCGGCCGTGGCGATCCCGCGAGCCACGTCGGGACGGGCCAGCCAGCCGGGGTCGGGCTCGTCCTGGGCGAGGTGCCGCACCCCGACCAGCCGGTCCCCGCCGGGACGGGAGCGCAGCCGCTCCAGCTCGTCCCCGACGCCGGGCGCGGTCAGATCGGCCCAGCCGACGACACCGGCGATGAGATCCGACCCGGCGGCCACGGCGAGCAGCCGCTCGCTCTCCGCCGTGGACGCCAGCGCCTGCACCAGCACGGTCGCCCCCATCCCGGGCGGGAGCACGGCACGCAGGTCCGCGACGTCGTAGCGGCGCCGGATGGCGGCGTGCTCCCGAGCGAGGAGCCAGCTATGCCCCCCATCAGCGGGATCCCACAGATGATGATGAGCGTCGACGCCGCCGGCGCCCTCGTGTTCCAGGGTCAGGGGAGGAGGCCTTCGTTCGTCAGGTCTGCCCAGAGGGCGTCCGGGATCCGGGTCTCCGCTGCGGCTGCGTTCGCCGCCACCTCGGCCGCGGCGCGGGCACCCAGCACCACCGAGGCGACCTCGGGGCGCGCTCCCGCGAACGCGATCGCGGCGGCGGGCAGCGGGACCCCGTGGCGGCGGCAGACGGCGCCGATCGCGGCCGCACGCTCGCGAACGGTGGCAGGCGCCGGCTGGTAGTCGTACGTGGCGTCCGCAGGGGGGTTGTCCGTGGCGAGCAGTCCGCTGTTGAACACCCCCGCCGCCAGCACCGACACGCCGCGCTCCGCGCAGGCCGGGAGCAGGTCGTCGGCCGCGGACGGGTCGAGCAGGGTGTAGCGGCCCGCGACGAGCACGGCGTCCACCTCGGTCTCGACGACGAACCGGGTGAGCATGGCGGTCTGGTTCATCCCGGCCCCGATCGCCCCGATCACGCCCTGGGCGCGCAGCTCGTGCAGCGCCGGGTAGGCCTGCCCGGCCGCCTCCGCCCAGTGGTCGTCCGGGTCGTGGATCAGGACGAGGTCGATGCGGTCGAGCCCGAGCCGCTCCAGGCTCCCCTCCAGGCTGCGTCGCACGCCGTCGGCGCTGAAGTCCCAGACCCGTCGCAGGTCGGCGGGCACGTCGAAGCCCTCGTCGTCACGGCGGGAGGCGCCGTCGGGGTCGGGCACCAGCAGCCGTCCGACCTTCGTGGAGATCGTGTACTCCGCGCGCGGACGACCGGCCAGCGCGGCTCCGAGCCGCCGCTCCGCAAGGCCCAGCCCGTAGTGCGGCGCCGTGTCGAAGAACCGGATGCCGCTCTCCCACGCCTGGTCGATCGTGGCGGTGACGTCGGGCTCGGGCACCACGCGGTAGAGGTTGCCCAGCGGTGCGGTGCCGAGCCCGAGGGGGCTGACCGGCACGGAGGAGCGCCCCAGCACGGCGGTCATGGCAGCTCCCAGACCTGACGCAGCCCGCGGTCGGCGCCGGAGTAGTCGTCGGCGACGTCGAGCAGCTCCGCCATCCGCGCCTGCCAGGTGACGTTCACCGGGTCGTCGCGCAGCGCGTCGCGCATGGCCCGGTAGTCCTCCACCTCGACGACGTGGAACAGGTCGAGGCCGTCGCGCCAGATCCGCCACGCGTGCACCCCGGCGCCGCGCAGGGCGGAGTCCAGCTCGGGCGGGATCTCGGCGTGGACCCGGTCGTAGTCCTCCTCCCGTCCCGGTCGCAGCTTCGTGTGCAGGGCGATCCGTTCCATCAGTCCTGAGCCTTTCCGCTGGTCAGTCGGGCCAGCACCAGCGCAACGAGGATCACGAGCCCGTTCACGGCCTGGATCTGGTCGGCCTTCACCTGGGCGAGGGTGAGCACGTTCTGGATCAGGCCAAGCAGTACCACGCCGCACAGCGCGCCGAAGAGCGAGCCCTTGCCGCCGTCGAGGCTGATGCCGCCGATCACCGCGGCGGCGAACACGGTGAAGATCATGCCGTTGCCCTGCGCGGCGGCCACCGAGCCGAGCCGGGCGGAGAGCATCAGCCCCGCGAGCGCGGCCAGCGCCCCGGCCACCACCAGCGTCAGCCAGATCACCCGCTCCACGCGGATACCGGCGGCGCGGGCGGCGTCGGGGTTGCCACCCACGGCGTAGAGCGAGCGGCCGACCCTCGTGTAGCCGAGCACGACCATGCCCACCGCGAACGCGATCACGACGATCCAGATGGCGAGCGGGATCGTGGCGATCCGCAGGCTGCCGAGGTCGTCGACCACCGGGATGCGGTTGGCGAGGTTGGAGATCGTCGCGCCGCCGACGATCGCGAGCTGCAAGCCGCGTAGGGCGATGAGCATCGCCAGCGTGACGATGAACGCCGAGAGCCGGAACCTGACGATGAGCAGCCCGTTGAAGGCGCCGATCAGGGCCCCGAACAGCACGGCTACCGGGAGCACCGTCCACGCGGGCCACGGCGCGCCGAGCACCGAGGTCTGGCCGACCACGAGGAACACCGCCACGGCGGGCGCGATCCCGACCACGGACTCCAGCGACAGGTCGAACTTGCCGACGATCAGCACCAGCGCCTCGGCCAGCACCACCAGCGCCAGCTCGGACTGGTACTTGAGCACCGTGTCGACCAGGTAGGACTGGCTGAGGAAGACGTCCGGCTTGAGCAGGTAGCCGACCACCAGCAGGGCGATGATCGGCGGGATCAGCGCGAAGTCGCGCAGCCGGGCCAGCCGCAGCCGGTTGGCCGGGCGCCCCGGCTTCGGTGGCGTCACCGGTGCCTGCGGTGCCGCGGTGCTCGTGTCCGTCATCGCTGTTCCCTCTCGGCAGAGGCCGTTCCGTTGACCGGACCCGGCTCGTCGCCCGGATCCGGAGCCGCCCCGATGCCCTCGATCTCCGCCACCAGGTCCGCCTCCCGCCAGCCCCGCGGGTGCTCGGCGACCAGCCGGCCCCCGACCATCACGACCACCCGGTCACACAACCGGAGGTCCTCCAGCTCGTCGCTCACCAGCAGCGCGGCGCGGTTGCGCCGGGTCTCCGCGTCGACCGCCCCGAGCAGCGACTCCTTCGAGCGGACGTCCACCCCCGCCGTCGGCTGCACCAGCACCAGCACCGTGGGGTCGTTCGCCAGCGCCCTGGCCATGACGACCTTCTGCGCGTTGCCACCCGACAGCTCGCTGACGGGCTGCCCCGGGCCGGCCGTGTGCACGTCCAGGTCGGTGATCATCCGGTTGGCCCGCTCGTCGCGCTTCTTCGGCAGAACGAAGCCGGCGGGCCCGAGCCGGTCGGTGATCGTCATCGTGGCGTTCTCCGCCACCGAGAGCGCGGGGACGAAGCCGTCGATGTTGCGGTCGCCCGGCAGGTACCCGACGCCGCCGCGCAGGGCGGCCGGCACGTCCCCGGAGCGGATCGGGAGCCCGGCCACGCGCACCGTGCCCTCCCGGGGCCGCAGCCCCACCACGGCTTCGGCGAGCTGACGCTTCCCGCTCGCCGCCGATCCCGCGACGCCGACGATCTCGCCGCGCCGCACCGTCAGGTCGACGCCGGTGACGATCCCCGGCACGGTCACCCCGGCGAGCTCCAGGGCGGCCTGCGCATCGGCGGGCACCGGCGGGCGGTCCGCGCCGACGTCGACCAGCCCGCGGGCCTCGCCGATCATCGCTGCCACGAGCTCGTCGCGGCCCAGCTCGGCGACGTCCGCGTCGAGCACGTAGCGGGCGTCGCGGAACACGGTGACCCGCTGGCAGATCTCGTAGATCTCCGGGAGGTGGTGGGAGATGTACAGGAACGTGACGCCCTGGGCCCGCAGGTCGCGCAGGCGGTCGAAGAGCCGGGCGATCGCGCGTCCCTCGAGCTGCGCGGTCGGCTCGTCGAGGATGACGAACCGGGCGCCGAGCGAGAGCGCGCCCGCGATCTCGACGAGCTGGCGCTGCTCGACCGACAGCTCGCGGGCCGCCACGTCGGGGTCGACGTGCACCGCCCACTCCTCGAGCAGCTCCGCCGCCTGCCTGCGCAGCAGCCGGGGGGAGAGCAGCCCGAACCGCCCCCGGGGCTGGCGGTGCAGGAACAGGTTCTCCGCCACCGAGAGACCGGGCACGACCGACGGCTTCTGGTAGACGCAGGCGACGTGCCGCCGCCAGGCCGCCCGGTCGCCCGCCGCCGGGGCCGGGCTGCCGCCGAACCGCACCTCGCCCGCGTCGGCGCGCAGCAGACCGGTGAGTACCCCGACGAGCGTGGACTTGCCGGCGCCGTTGCGCCCGACCAGCGCGTGCGTCTCGCCGGGCGCGACGGTCAGGCGCCCGTCGGCCAGCGCGACGGTGGCGCCGAACCGTTTCGTGACGCCCACCGCCTCGGCGACGGGCACCGGACCGTCCGCTCGCGGATCCATCGAGTCCACCCTCAGGCCGCCGCGTTGCCCCAGAGACTCTTGTCGTCCACGTTGTCCTTCGTGACCAGCGGTGCAGGCAGCTGGTCCTCGAAGCCGTTGGGCAGCTCGATCACGGTGCTGCCGTGGTCGGTCGGGCCCGGTGTCGGGGTCACGCCGGCCAGCGCCTGCTTCGCCCAGTACAGGCCGTACTGCGCGTAGAGGTCGGCGGGCTGGGACACGGTCGCGTCGATCTCACCGGCCCGGATCGCGTCGAACTCCTGCGGGATCCCGTCGTTGGAGATGATCGTGATGTGCTTCGGGTCGCCCGGCGGCACGAGCAGGTTGCGCTGCTTGAGCACCTGCAGCGTCGGGTCCAGGAAGACCCCGCCCGCCTGCATGTAGATGCCCTTGATGTCGGGGTCGGTGGACAGCCGGGTCTCCAGCGCCGCCTGGGCCTTGGTGCCCTCCCAGTCGGTGGGCTCCTCGAACACGGTGATGCCGGGGAACTTCGACGTCATGCATTCCTTGAACGCCTCGGAGCGGTCGCGCCCGTTGATCGACGACAGCGCGCCCTGGAACTCGACGACCTTGCCGGTGCCACCGAGCTTCTCGCCGAGGAACTCGCAGGCCTTCTGCCCGTACGCCCGGTTGTCCGCGCGCACGACCATGTAGATCTTGCCGCTGTCGGGGCGGGTGTCGATGCTGACCACCGGGATGCCCCGGCCGGCCAGCTCGTCGAGCTTGGGCCCGATCGCGCCGGTGTCCTGCGGGGCGATGACGAGCGCGCCCGCACCCTGGGTGACCAGGCTGTCGATGTTGCCGATCACCTTCTGCACGTCGTTCTGCGAGTTGGTCGGCCCGGTGACGGTGACACCCAGCTCCCCGGCCTTCTCCGGGACGTAGCGGGCGTAGGCCGTCCAGAAGTCGGAGTCCGCGCGCGGCAGGTCGACGCCGATCGACGCCGACGCACCCCCGCTCGCGGGGGGTGCGCCACCGGGTGTGTCGCGGCTGCACGCGCCCACCGCGAGCAGGAAGGTGGTCGCGGCCAGCGCGCCCACGGCGCGTCGCGCAGGGACCGAAATCATCGTTGATCTCCTCGGCTTGACGGGCTCGGGTCAGTCCTTGCGCGGCCGCAGCCGCAGGCCTTGCATGCCGCCGTCCACGAAGAGCGCGGTGCCGGTGGTGGCGGCCGCCACCGGGCTGGCCAGGTAGGCGATGGCCGCGGCCACCTCCTGCGCCGACACCAGCCGGCCCATCGGCTGGCGGGCCTCCAGCGCGGCGCGTTCCGCCGCGGGGTCGTCGGCCGCGTCGAGCAGCCTGCCGACCCATGGCGTGTCGGCGGTGCCCGGGTTCACGCAGTTGACGCGGATGCCGTCGGCGACGTGGTCGGCCGCCATCGCGAGCGTGAGCGACTGCACCGCGCCCTTGCTCGCGCTGTAGAGCGCCCGCTGCGGCAGTCCGGCGGTGGCCGCGATGGAGCAGGTGTTGACGATCGCCGCGTTCGAAGACCGGCGCAGGTGCGGCAGCGCGGCCCGGCTGAGCCGGACGATGCCGAGCACGTTGACGTCGAGGACGCGGTGCCACTCGTCGAGGGAGTTGGTCTCGACGGTGCCCTGCGCGCCGATGCCGGCGTTGTTCACGAGCACGTCCAGGCCGCCGAGGCGCTCGACGGCTGCGGCGACGGCCGCATCCACCGAGTCCTGGTCGGTGACGTCCGCGGTCAGGCCGAGCAGCGGCTCCTCGACGCCGGACGGGTCGAGGTCCAGGCAGGCCACCTTGGCCCCGCGCTCGGCCAGGAGCCGCGCCGTGGCCAGCCCGATGCCGGAGCCGCCGCCGGTTACCACCGCGGCCAGCCCCGCGAACTCACCCCCGGGGGCGCTCACAGCGCGCTCCGCTGCGGCTCGCCGGCCCAGACGGCGCCGTCGGGGAACCGGTACGCGGCCAGCGTCTGCGGCCGCATCTCGGCGCCGGCGCCCGGCGCGGTCGGGACGAGGTACCGGCCGTCCCGCACCACCACCGGGGCGACGAAGTGCTCGTGCAGGTGATCGACGTACTCGATCACCCGGTCGTCCATCGATCCGGACACTGCGATGAAGTCGAACATGGACAGATGCTGCACCAGCTCGCACAGGCCGACCCCGCCGGCGTGCGGGCAGACGGGCACCCCGAACTTCGCGGCCAGCAGCAGGATCGCCACGTTCTCGTTGACGCCGCCGACCCGGGCCGCGTCGATCTGCAGGTAGGACAGCGCCCCGGTCTGCAGGAGCTGCTTGAACACCACGCGGTTGGCCACGTGCTCCCCGGTGGCCACCTTGACCGGCGCGATACCGCGGGCGATGGCGGCGAGCCCGAGGACGTCGTCGGGGCTGGTCGGCTCCTCCACCCACCACGGGTCGAACGCGGTCAGCGCCCGGACCCAGTCGATCGCCGCGCCGACGTCCCAGCGCTGGTTGGCGTCCACCGCGATCCGGATGTCGGGGCCAACCGTCTCGCGCGCGATCCGCATCCGCCGTAGGTCGTCGTCGAGGTCGGCGCCCACCTTCAGCTTGATCTGGGTGAACCCGTCGGCGACCGCCTCCCGGCACAGCCTGCGCAGCTTCTCGTCGTCGTAGCCGAGCCAGCCGGGGGTGGTGGTGTAGCCCGGGTAGCCCTGCGCCCGCAGCGTGGCCTCCCGCTCCGCGCGGCCCGGCTCCGCCGCACGGAGGATGGCCAGCGCCTCGTCGCGGGTGAGCGCGTCGGTCAGGTAGCGGAAGTCGACGAGGTCGACGATCTCCTCTGGCGTGAGGCCGGCCAGCAGCTGCCACAGCGGCAGCCCGGCCCGCTTGGCCCGCAGGTCCCACAGCGCGTTGACGACCGCGGAGATCGCCATGTGGATGACGCCCTTCTCCGGGCCGAGCCAGCGCAGCTGGGAGTCGTGCACCAGTTCGATCCACAACGGCCCGAGCGCCTCGAGGGTGGTGTCGAGCGGTCGTCCGACGAGCATCGAGCCGATCGTCTCGATCGCGGCGGTCTGCACCTCGTTGCCCCGGCCGATCGTGAACGCGAAACCGTGGCCCTCGTGACCGTCGGGGTCGTCGGTGCTGACGACCACGTAGGCGGCGGAGTAGTCGGGGTCGGGGTTCATCGCGTCGGAGCCGTCGAGCTCGCGAGAGGTGGGAAAGCGCACGTCGAGGGTGTGCACGGTGGTGATCCGCGCGGTCATGCCTGCCCCGCCGAACAAAGAAGCCGCACTGCTACCCCCGCTAGACATCCGATGTATCGCCGATCTTTATACGGCCACGCACCCTGGCGCACAAGGGCGGAGCGGTGTTCCGGGACGGACATCGGACGTCTACGGATGAGCGGCGAGGGGCCGTGTCCGTCCCGTTGCCCTCCATTAACAGAAACGTCTTACCGAAGTCTTGACAGTTCACCCCATTCGGTGGAAATTTTCACCACCTTGCTCCTTCTCGAAAGGTTGTACTGGTGGTGCTGGCTGGATCCGACTCACCCGCCGAGGCGGGCACCGGTCAGCTGCTCGTGCATCTGCGGAGCCTCCTCCCGGGGCTCGCCGGCGCGCTGCGGCAGGTCGGGAACGTGATCCTCGAGGATCCGGCCTGGGCCTCGCGGGCGACGATCGTGGAGCTCGGGGAGCGGAGCGGCACCTCACCGGCCACCGTCACCCGCTTCTGCCGCACCCTGGGCGTGGCGGGCTACACGGAGCTGCGGGTCGGCATCGCCACCGAGATCGGGCGCGCCGACCAGGCCGGCTGGGAGCTCGGCATCGGTGCGGACGTACTGCCCACCGACCCGATCGACCGCGTGCTGCGCACGCTGGTGGCCGTCGACGTGCAGGCGATGCACGAGACCGCGGCGGCACTCGACCTCGCGGTGGTCGACGCGGTCGCCGACGCCGTGGTGGCCGCGCGGCGGGTCGACTTCTACGCCACGGGCGGCAGCGCCGCCGTGCTCGAGGACCAGCAGCTGCGGCTCTACCGGATCGGCATCGCCACCTGGACGTGGGCCGACGTGCACAACGGGCTCACCAGCGCCGCGCTGCTGGGCCCCGGCGACGTGGCCGTCGCGCTGTCGCACAGCGGTCGCACCACCGAGACCGTGGAGATGCTCGCCGAGGCCGGTCGGCGCGGCGCCACCACCGTCGCGATCACCAACTTCTCCACGTCACCGATCGCCGATGTCGCCGACCACCTGCTCGGCACCTCGGTGCGGGAGACGGCGTTCCGGGCCGGGGCGATGTCGGCGCGGCACTCCCAGTTCCTGGTGCTGGACCTGATCTACCTGGCGGTCGCGCAACGCACGCACGAGCGCTCCACCGAGGCGTTCGCCCGCACCGCTGCCGCCGTGGCCGCGCACCGCACCCCGTACGACCCGCGCGCGAGGGGCGGCTCAGCACGCTCCGCCGATCCGCACCGAGGAGCCTGATGACCTCCGAGACGAACACGACGAGCGTCGCCCCCGGGCCTGCTCCGGTTTCCGGCGCGGCCTTCGCCGAGGCCGCCGCGGCCGCGGTGCAGCGGGTGTCCACCGAGCAGGCCGGCGCGGTCGCGGCGGCGGCAACGCTGCTGGTCGACGCGCTACGCGCAGGCGGGGTGGTGCAGGCGTTCGGCACCGGCCACTCCCAGGCGCTGGCGATGGAGATCGCCGGGCGCGCGGGCGGCCTCGTGCCCACCAACATGATCGCCCTGCGCGACCTGGTGATCCTCGGTGGTGAGCCGCCGGACGTGCTGTTCGACGCCCACCTCGAACGGGATCCGGCCGTCGCCCACCGCGTCTACGAACTGGCGGGCGCGCACCACTCCGACGTCTTCGTGATGGCGTCGAACTCCGGCGGGAACGGGTCCGTCGTGGAGCTCGCGCGGCTGGTCAAGGAGCGCGGGCACGGCCTCGTCGCGATCACGTCGATGGCGCACAGCTCGCGGGTGATCTCGCGACATCCCTCGGGGCTGCGGCTGTTCGAGCTCGCCGACGTCGTGCTCGACAACGGCGCGCCCTACGGCGACGCCGTGCTGACCACGGGTGAGATCGCCGTCGGCGGGATCTCCTCGATCACGGCGGCCCTGCTCGCCCAGATGGTGGTGGCCGAGGTCGTCGCCACCATGCTCGCCGCAGGCGAGGTCCCACCCGTCTACCTCTCGGCCAACATCCCCGAGGGCGACGCCCACAACTCCGCGCTGGAGGCCCGGTACGCCGGTCGTATCCGGCGATCCGCCTGACCGCCCCACCCCACAGTCCGTCCGCTCCCCATCGGCACGGCCCGTTCTGTCCGCTCCCCACCCCTCGTGATCAGCAGCTCATCGTCAGCTCAAGGAGACAGCCATGACCCCGTCTCGTCCCCCAACCGGTATCGACCGCCGGCAGTTCCTGCAGCGGCTGGCGGCCGCGGGCCTGCTCGCGGTACCGGGTGCGGGGCTGCTCTCCGCCTGCGCCACCGGAGGCGGGGGCACCACCACCGCCGCGCAGGGCCAGGTCAGCGCCACCAACCCGCTCGGTGTCGCCGCCGACGCCCCCCTGGACGTCGTGATCTTCAAGGGCGGCTACGGCGACGACTACGCCATCGCGCACGAGGCGATGTACAAGCAGCGCTACCCGCAGGCGCAGGTCAAGCACTCGGCGAGCACGCAGATCGCGCAGGAGATGCAGCCGCGGTTCGTCGCGGGCAACCCGCCCGACGTCCTGGACGACACGGGCGCCCAGAAGATCGAGTACGCGGTGCTCGTGAACGACAACCAGCTCACCGACCTCGGGCCCCTGCTCGACGCCCCCTCGGTGGACGACCCGAACGTCAAGGTGCGCGACACGCTGCTCCCCGGTGTGATCGAGCAGGGCACGTTCGGCGACAAGTTCGTCATCCTCAACTACGTCTACGAGACCTACGCGCTCTGGTACTCGAAGCCGCTGTTCGAGAAGAACGGCTGGCAGGTCCCCACCACGTGGGACGAGATGATGGCGCTCTGCGAGAAGATCAAGGCCGCAGGCATCGCCCCGTTCGCCTACGGCGGGGTCAACGCGGGCGACTACGTGATCGACCTCAACCTGGGCGCGGCCATCAAGCAGGGTGGCCTCGACGTCGTGAAGAACATCGACAACCTGCAGTCTGGCGCCTGGACGCAGGACACGGTGCTGGCGGCGACGCAGCGGCTCGAGGAGATGGCCCGCAAGGGCTACTTCATGCCGGGTTCGGAGGGCCTCAAGCACACCGAGGCGCAGACGGCGTGGGTGCAGGGCAAGGCCGCGTTCTACGTCTCCGGCTCGTGGATCGAGAACGAGATGAAGGGCATCGCGCCGCCGGACTTCGCGATGACCGCGGCGCCGGTTCCGGTGCTGGACAGCAGCTCGGCGATGCCGGTCACGGCCCTGCGTACGCAGCCGGCCGAGGCGTTCGTGGTGCCGTCCAAGGCGAAGAACGTCAACGGTGGCATGGAGTACCTGCGGACGATGCTCTCCAAGGAGGGCGGCATGAAGTTCGCCGAGCTCACCGCGTCGGTGCCTGCGGTGAAGGACGCCACGGCCCAGGCCAAGAAGACGCCGGCGCTGGAGTCGCTCACGGCCGCTCTCGCCGCCGCGGGCCCCAACGTGTTCAGCTGGCAGTTCCGGACCTGGTACTCCACCTACAGCACCCTGCTGATCACCGAGACGACGAACCTGCTCGCCGGCCGCACCGACGCCAAGGGCTACCTCGCGAAGCTGCAGGCGGAGACCGACCGGATCGCCGCCGACTCGAGCATCACCAAGTACCACCGCTGACCATGCGTTACGGAAAATACCGGTTCATCGCCGGCTTCCTGGCGGTCCCGCTGGCGCTCTACATCGTGTTCGTCGTGTCGCCGTACGCCCAGGCGTTCTACATCTCGATGACCGACTGGCGGGGCTTCTCCGGGCAGCAGAACTTCATCGGCTTCGGCAACTACATCGAGCTGGCCACCGACGGCCGGTTCTGGCGGGCCATGGGGCACAACGGGCTGCTGCTCCTGGTGGTGCCGCTGGTGACGATCGTGTTCGCCCTGTTCCTGGCGGCCGTCACGACCGTGGCGGGACGCCAGGGCGCGGTCGGTCGCGGCGGGGTGCGGGGATCACGCTTCTACCAGGTGGTGTTCTTCTTCCCGCAGGTCGTCCCGGTGGTGATCGCCGGGGTGCTCTTCGGGTTCTTCTTCAACCCCGACGCGGGGCTGCTCAACGGGCTCCTGCGCGTGCTCGGCCTGGGCTGGCTCACGCGGCCGTGGCTCGGCGACCCGGCGCTCGCCCTGCCGTCGGTGATGGCCGTGCTCATCTGGGGTGCGGTCGGCTTCTACTACGTGCTGTTCAGCTCGGCGATGAAGTCGGTGCCCCCTGACGTCTTCGAGGCGGCGGTGCTCGACGGAGCCGGGCGGCTGCGCACGTTCTGGAGCATCACGCTGCCGATGATCTGGGACAGCGTCCAGGTCTCCTACATCTACCTGGGGATCATGGTGCTCGACGGGTTCGCGCTGCTGCAGGTGATGTTGCCGGTGCCGGGTGGCGGCCCCGACGGGTCGACGGCGGTGGTGTCGCAGTACCTGTACGAGAGCGCCTTCATCAACGGCCGGTTCGGCTACGCCTCGGCCATCGGGGTGGCGCTGTGCCTGGTGACGCTGCTGCTGGCCGTCGCCGTCCTGCGGCTCACCCGCCGCCAGCAGACCGAGTACTGAGGAGTACGGCGATGACACTCGGCACGTCGGCGCCGGCCACGACGCCCCCCGACCGGTCGCAGCGCCGGCCGCGCCGCCACGACGACGCCCACCACAAGGCATTGACGGGTGAGCGGACGCTCAACGTGTTCACCCACGGCTTCCTCGCGGTGTGGGCGATCCTCGTGGCGGTCCCGCTGATCTGGGCCGTGCTCACGGCCTTCAAGACCGACAGCGAGATCTTCTCCAGCCCGTGGAGCCTGCCCGCGCAGTGGCAGTTCGGCAACTTCGTGCGGGCCTGGACCACGGCCAGCATCGGCACGTACTTCGTCAACAGCCTCATCGTCGTCAGCGTCTCGGTGGTGCTGGTGATGCTGCTCGGGTCGATGGTGGCCTACGTGCTGGCCCGCTACGAGTTCCCCGGGCGGGGCGTCATCTACTACGCGTTCGTCGCCGGGATGACGTTCCCGATCTTCCTGGCCCTCGTGCCGCTGTTCTTCGTGGTCCAGAACCTCGGGATGCTCGGCACCTACCACGGGCTGATCCTGGTCTACACGGCGTACGCACTGCCGTTCACGGTCTTCTTCATGACCGGGTTCTTCCGGACGTTGCCGAGCGCGCTCGCCGAGGCCGCGATGCTGGACGGCTGCTCGCACTCTGGCGTGTTCTTCCGGATCATGCTGCCGCTCGCCCGCCCGGGCCTGATCAGCGTGGGGATCTTCAACTTCCTCGGGCTGTGGAACCAGTACCTGCTGCCGCTCGTGCTGATGCCGGACAGCGACCACTACGTGCTCTCGCAGGGGCTCGCGGTGCTGGCGGCGAACCAGGGCTACCGCAGCGACTGGAGCGCGCTGTTCGCCGGTCTGGTGATCGCGCTGCTGCCGGTGCTCGCGGTGTACGTCGTGTTCCAGCGCCGGATCCAGGAGGGACTGAGCGTCGGAGCCATCAAGTAGCGGCGCCGGTGCCGTGGCCGTCGACACGGTGAAAGGGCGGCCACATGCGGCGTACGGTGCAGAAGTGATCGGCTCGAGGGCGAGGCTCCGGGCACTGCGGTGGGGTCTACGTATCGTGTTCGGGCTGCCGCAGCCCGTGAAACGGGTGCTCGCGGGCCATCCGGTCCGGCTCGACGGGCAGGTCCTGGACCTGGACCTGCAACTGCTGGGGCGCGTCGACCGGCTGCTGTCGAGCTCCGCCGGCGGCACGGTCGATCAGGCCGCGCTGGCCGAGCAACGCCGCCAGGCCGACGAGGCGGCCGAGGTCGTCGCCGACGCCGCACTGGACGACGTCCTCACCGAGGACCTGCAGGTGCCCGGCGGCGCGGGCCCCCGCGCCGCCCGGCTCTACGTCCCGCCTGCCGTGCCCGAGACGGCGGGGCTGATCGTGTACTTCCACGGCGGCGGGTTCGTGATGGGCAGCATCGCCTCGACGGACCCGCTGTGCCGGCTGCTCGCGGCCCAGTCCGGAGTGCGGGTGCTCTCCGTCGACTACCGCCTCGCTCCGGAGGACCCGTACCCCGCGGCGCTCGAGGACGCCATCGCCGCGTACCACGGTGCCCGGGACGCAGCGTCCGACCTCGGCGCCGACCCCGAGCTGATCGCGGTGGGCGGCGACAGCGCGGGTGCCAACCTCGCCCTCGTCGTGGCCCAGCAGCAGGCGATGGCCGGTGGCCCGCTCCCGGCGTTCGTCCTCGCGCTGTACCCCGTCACCGACGCCGCGCGCTCCACGCGCTCGCGGGAGATGTTCGGCGCCGGCTTCGGCCTCACCGCGGAGTACATCGCCGAGCTGGAACGCCTCTACCTGCCTGACGGGGTGCCGTCCGACGACACGCGGGGCGCGATCCTGCGCGCCGACGACCTGGCCGGGATGCCTCCGGTCTATCTCTCCACCGCGGGCTTCGACCCGCTGCGTGACGAGGGCGAGGAGCTGGCCGATCGGCTGCACCACGCGGGGGTGCCGGTGGTGGCGCGCCGCTTTCCCGGCCTGGTGCACGGATACGCCAGCTTCACCGCGGTCAGCGCCGCCGCCCGGGACGCCACCCTCGACGCGGCCAGCGCGCTGCGCGCGGCGCTCACGCTGGTGCGGAGCAGGCATCCGGCGAGGGTCATCGGCCATGCGGTGCTGGACGCGCTGCCGACCACCGCGCGCACCACCGGAGCGTGAGATCCACCGGTGACCCCGGTTCGGACGCTACCGTCACCCGGCACGTGGTCGGTCCGACGAGAAGGACGAGGCGCTGCGACGGCTGTCGCAGCACGGCTGGAGGCGAGCCCGTGGATCGCCAGGACGTCAGTGCCACCCTGCCCTGGATGGGCGCCGGCACCGAGTTCCTCTACCGCGCTGTCGACGCGTTGCCCGACGACGCCCTCCGCGCGCCCAGCGCGTTGCCCGGGTGGAGCAGGGCCCACGTCGTCGCCCACGTGGCGCGCAGCGCCGAGGGCCTCACCCGGCTCGCCACCTGGGCGCGCACCGGCGTCGAGACCCCGATGTACGCCTCCCGCGAGGAGCGGGCGGTGCGGATCGAGTCCTCGGCGCAGGCGTCCGCCGAGACGCTGCGCCGGGAGCTCATCACCACCGCCGACGAGCTCGACGCCGCCCTCGCCGCCCTCGACGACGAGGCGTGGCTCGCCGAGGTGCGCACCGCTCTCGGCGTGCCGGTGCCCGCGGCCGAGATCCCCTGGATGCGGGTGCGGGAGGTGTGGGTGCACGCGGTCGACCTCGACGTCGGGGCGAGCGTCGACGATCTTCCGCCGGAGGTGGTCGACGCCCTGCTGGACGACGCCACGGCCACCTTGTCGGAGCGCGAGGGGTGCCCCGTCGCGCTCCTGGCGCCGGTCGACCGGGAGCACACGTGGTGGCTCGGTCCGGAGTCCGGGTCGGGCTCCGTCGAAGTGCGGGGCGAGGCGGCCGCCGTGCTGGGCTGGCTGGTGGGCCGCACCGGGGGCGAGGGCGTCGATGCCGTCGGCCCCACCGGCAGGCCGGTCCCGGTCCCGGTCGCGCCGCGCTGGCTGTAGCCCCCGAACCAATGGGACGTTGACCACTTGGACGTGGACGAGGTTGTCGCAGCTATCCGGGCAGAACTACCTCAGCGCATGGAGTGGTGGAACCTGCACGTCAGGTCGGTGTCCGTGCAGGCTCATGGCGAGTGGCCCATCACCGTGTTGGTCGATGACCCGACCTTCGACGAACCTCTGCAAATCCAGCTCGACGAGGACCCCTTCGGCTCCGACGACGTCAGTTCGCAGGCGAACTGCCAGCTCATCATCATCTGCGCGCTCACCGATGAGCGACTCCACGCAGAGCCGCCACCGGGGGGCTGGCAGACGTGGCGCACCGGCCGTAGCCCTCAGACCGGCCAGGAGTAGGCGGAGCCCGATCCGCCTCGAGATCGACACCGGCGGGGTTTCGTCCTTGGGAAAGCCCTCTGGTGTCGATCTCGCCGCTGTCACCGGGTGCAGAGGCGCCGCCGGCTGTAGCCCCTCAGACCGGCCAGAAGTAGGCGGAGTCTGGTTCCGCGTCCGGGAACAGCGGCCCGTAGAACTCGGGGTTCTTGCGTACCAGCGCGGACCGGTGGCTGCGGTGCACGCGCTCGTCGCCGACCCATTCCGGCAGGAGCGACCGCGCGGCGAGCTCGGCCTGGGTCCGCGGCGGTGGCAGCCCGTGCTCGGCGAGGTCCGTCCCGATGGTCGCGGCGCACGTGTCGGCCCGGCCCCGCGCCACCCACTCCGCGCAGACCACCAGCCCGTAGGCCGCGATGCCCTCGGGGTGTCCCGCCCACATCCGCACGGCGGGGTGGCGCTTCCAGCCGTAGGTCGCCCTGGTCACCGCCCGCAGCACCTGCAGCGCCTCCACGCGCTGCTTGCCGAGCCGCAGGTCGTCGAGCACGGCGGCGCTCGCGGCGAAGTCGGGGTAGGGCAGGAACGTCTGCATCGGGCCTACGCCCCCTCGACGAGGGTCACCACACGCGTCAGCGACGGGGTGCGCGGCGTCGACCCGAACCCGAACCTCACGGGCGGCGCCACCGGGGCGAGCGCGCCCTGGTCGGCGCCGTTCCAGGCCGTGGCTGCCGCGGTCAGGCCGTGCAGGTCGAGGGCGGCGTAGTACTCCCTGCGCCCGCCTCCCGCGCTGCCCCTGGTGCGCACCCCCGGCAGCACCCGGCGGGCGACGACGTCCACGGCGCTGATCCACAGCGGGCTCGTCGCCACTGTCCGCGGTACCGCGCGGAGCAGGAGCCCGAGCGGTGGCCGCCCTCCGACGGTGAACGACAGCGCCAGCGGCGCGGCGTCCACCCGCCAGCGCACCCCGTCGATCTCGGCGTGGACCCGGCCCACCCGCACGTCGTCGAACAGGTAGGTGGCGGCCACGAACTCGGCCACCTCCCGCGACGGTGCGAGCAGGACGCGGTGCCCGTCCGGCTGCTCCACCATGACGTCGGTGAACGCGCCGAGCGGCGAGCGCGGCCAGTGCCCGACGACGACGCGCAGCCCGGCTGCCGTCCCCAGGCCGGCGATCCACCCGTCGAAGCGGTCGGTCATCGTGCCCCCTCCGGTTCCCCGGGACTACCCGGAACGCCGCGAACCACGCCGTCCGGTGTGGCTACGGAGGAAGCTGACGCGGTGGGGCCGGGCCTGCCAGGCTGGGCGGGCCGAGGCCGGAATGTTGAGCATGCAAGTAACGTTGATCGCAGCACTGTACGTCCACGAGGAGGAGGACCCATGCCACAGCCAGAGGGTGCCGAGCTCGAAGCCGTGCGCGCTCGTCGAGCGGCGCTCAAGGAGAGGTACCTGCGCCCGGTCGGTGAGCGCCCCACCACGACGGTGCGGGGCGTGCACCACCTCGCGCTGGTCGCGCGCGACGTCGAGGAGACGATCAAGTTCTATCAGGACCTGCTGGGGTTCCCGCTGGTCGAGCTGGTGGAGAACCGCGACTATGAGGGGTCGAGCCACTTCTTCTTCGACATCGGCAACCGCAACCTGCTCGGCTTCTTCGACTTTCCCGGGCACGACCATCCCGACTACTCCGAGACGATCGGAGCCGTCCAGCACCTCGCGCTCTCCACCTCGCCGGAGGAGTTCGCCGCCACCCGCAAGCGCCTCGACGAGGCCGGCATCTCCTACCTGGGCCCGGACCGGGGCGTCGACAACAGCCTCTACATCCGCGACCCCAACGGGGTGGGCATCGAGTTCTACAGCGAGGAACTCGGCGTATTCGAGGGGGAGCCGCTGCTCTCCTCCTGACACCCGCTGAGCGAGAAGTGGTGGCGGTCACGCAACCTGGGAGTGACCCGGTGCGTCCTCTGATGTAGGACAACTGCGCCGCGTGACCGCCGTTACCGTTCATCGGTGCGGGGCCGCGGGGGGATGGGGTCAGCATGAACGGTGAGTACCGAGGACGGGGCGGCCAGCCGCCGCCGGCACACCCTTCGGGGCGGCCGCCGCGGCGCGGTGGTGGTCCCGGCTGGGGGCAGCCGCAGCGACCCCGGCCCCAGCAGGCCGGGCCGCCACCAGGCCCACCGCTCGGTCCGCCGCGTCCGCTGCGCGACACGGCGCTGCTCCCGTCCGATCCGGTCCGGCCCCAGTACCGGTCTCCCCAGTACCGGGGTCCCGCCGTCCCGGTCGCCCCGCCGCCGCGGCGCCCGGTGGGCGCCCGTCCGGTTCGCCGGCCGCGGTGGGGACGGCGGATCGGCATCGCCCTGCTCGTTCTGCTGCTGCTCGTGGTCGGTCTCGGCGTCTACGTCGACACGAGCCTCAACCGGGTGGCGGCCCTGCCGGCCGACAGCACGGCCATCTCGAAGGGCACCAACTGGTTGATCGTCGGGTCGGACAGCCGGTCCAACCTCACGCCGGAGCAGCGCGCCGAGTTCGCCACCGGCGACCCGGAGTCCGAGCTCACCGACACGATCATGCTCATGCACACCGGCAGTGGCCCCACCACGCTGGTCAGCATCCCGCGCGACTCGATGGTCGACATCCCGGGCAAGGGCCGACACAAGATCAACTCCGCCTACGGGCGCGGCGGCGGTGCCGACGGCGGCGGCCCCGAACTGCTGGTGCGCACGGTCGAGCAGGCCACCGGCCTGCACATCGACCACTACGCCGAGATCGGGTTCCTCGGTCTCGTCTCGATGGTGGACGCCGTCGGTGGCGTCGACCTCTGCGTCCCCGAGGCGATCAAGGACCCCAAGGCCGCTCTGGACATCAAGGCGGGCTGCCAGACGCTCGACCAGGCCACCGCCCTGGGCTATGTCCGCACCCGCGCCACCGCCACGTCCGACTTCGGGCGGGTCGAACGGCAGCGCGCCTTCATCTCCGCGCTGCTCGACAAGGTGACCAGCCCCACCACGCTGCTCAACCCGTTCCGGGTGGTGCCGCTGGCCACGGGACTGTCCAGCGCGATCACCGTGGACGACGGCGACCACGTGTGGAACCTCGCGAGCCTCGGCCTGGCGATGCGAGGGCTGAAGGACGGCGTCTCCACCACCGTTCCGGTGCGCGACGGCGTCGTGAACTGGGACCGCCAGCGTGCAGGCGCGCTCTTCCAGGCGATCGCCGATGACGAGCGGCCCCCGGCCAACGCACTCGGCCCCTGAGGCTGCGATGAGTTCGGCCCTTCCTGCCGGTCCGAGGTCTCGACGACCTCGAGGAGGATGCATGACGCAGCACGCGGGTGACGGACCGGTGGCCGCCGCGAGTCTCGAACGGATCTGGCAGGTCCCGGACGCGCAGGTCGCGTCCGGGCGGATCCCCGGCTACGTGGGCGCGGTGCGCGTCCGCGGGCAGGAGGAGGTCCGGGCGGGCGGCACCATGGCCGTCGGCGCGCACAGCGAGCCCATGAGCGAGCACACGCTCTTCCGCATCGCCTCGGCCACCAAGCCGATAGGCGGCGCTCTCGTGCTCGGCCTCGTGGAGGAGGGCGTACTCGCGCTCGACGACCCGATCGCACGGTGGCTGCCGGAGGCGGCGAACCCGCGCGTTCTCGTAGCGCCCGACGCCCCGCTCGACCACACCACCGAGGCACGGCGACCGATCACCGTCCGGCACCTGCTGACCATGACGTGCGGCTGGGGTGCGGTGCTCGAGCCGACCCCGCTGCAGGCGGCCATGAGGGAGCGGGGCGTCTACCCCAGCCCGCTCCCGCCCCCGATGACGGGCGACGAGTTCGTGGCGAGGCTCGCCGCGCTGCCCCTCGCGTTCCAGCCGGGGGAGGGCTGGCTGTACGACAGCGGCATCGACGTACTCGGCGTCCTGCTGGCCCGGGCCGCCGGAAAGCCGCTCTCCGACCTGCTCGCCGAGCGCATCACCGGACCACTCGGGATGACGTCCACGAGTTTCTGGACGCCGGAGGTCCACCGCCTCGCCACGTCTTACCTGTCGGGGCCGAACGGGCTCGAGGTGCTCGACCCGCCGGGCGGCGCCTTCGCCTCCCCGCCCGGCTTCGAGAAGCTGGGCGGGGGCCTGCTGTCCACGGCGTCGGACGTACTGCGCTTCTACTGTGCGATGGCCGACGGTGGCGCACCGGTGCTCTCGGCCGACTCACTGGCACTGATGACGGCGGACGCGCTCACCGCGGCGCAGCGCCGGCAGGGGCTGCCCATCCTCGGTCCCGGAGTGTCATGGGGCCTCGGCACGAGCGTGGACGTCGAGGCCGTTGAGCCGTGGATGGCGCCGGGTCGCTGGGGCTGGGACGGCGGGACGGGCACCACCGTTCGTGTCGACCCGGGTCGCGACACCGTCGGCGTCCTGCTGACCCAGCGGCTGATGGCCGACCCGCTGGACGGCTTCGACGACTTCTGGGCTGCGGTGGCCGCCGTCTGACCTGCGCGATGCGGTGGGCCGGGGCGCCGTGTCGCCGGCTCAGGCCGGTTTGCGAGCCCGCTTGCGGGGTGCGGGAGCGTCGTCCTCCTCGGTCTTCTTCCTGGCCGCGGGCTTGGCTGCGGGCTTGCGGGCCGGCGCCTTCTTCTTGGGGGCCGCGTCGTTCGCCGGCCCGCTAGTAGACGCGCCAGTGGCGGCGCGCCCCCCGGATCCGGCCCGGGCGGCCTCCACGCTGGCCTGCAGGGCGCTCAACAGGTCGGTCATGCTGTCCGGCCCCTCGTCGCGCTTCGCCGCCACGGGTGCCGGCCGGGTCTCGCCGGTGGTGCGCTTGCGGTCGATGAGCTCCACCACGGCGTCGCGGTACTCGTCGTGGAACTGCGCGGGGTCGAACTCGGCGCCCAGGCTCTCCACCAGCGATGCCGCCATGGTCAGCTCCTGGGGCCGCAGCTCGACCTCGGCGTCCAGGATGTCGAACTCGGGCTCGCGCACCTCGTCGGGCCACAGCATCGTCTGGAGCACGATCGCCTTGTCGCGCACCCGCAGCAGCGCCATGCTCTCGCGCTGCCGCAGCGCGACCTTGACCACCGCCATCCGGTCGGTCTGCACCAGCGCCTCGCGCAGCAGCGCGTAGGGCTTCGCCGCCTTGGCGTCGGGCTCGAGGTAGTAGCTCTTCTCGAACAGCAGTGGGTCGATCTGGTCGGCGGGGACGAACTCGATGACGTCGATCTCGTGCCCGGTGGCCGTGGGCAGCGAGTCGAGATCCTCCTCGCTGAGGGTGATCAGCTCGCCGTCGTCGGTCTCGTAGCCCTTGACGATGTCGGCGTACTCGACCTCCTCGCCGTCGATCGAGCACGTGCGCTTGTACTTGATCCGTCCACCGTCGGCCGCGTGCACCTGGTGGAACCGGACGTCGTGGTTTGTCGTGGCCGAGTACGCCTTGACCGGCACGCTGACCAGACCGAACGAGACGGCGCCGCTCCACATCGCGCGCATGCAGGCCCCTGTTCCCTTCGCCGGCAACCGAGTCGGCAAAATGTGTGAATCTCTCTCGAGTGCCAGCATGACGGCGTGCAGCCCATGCTCGCCACCCCTGGAGCCCTTCCGGACGGCCCGGAATGGGTGTTCGAGGTGAAGTGGGACGGCATGCGGCTGCTCGCCGACGTGGCCGACGGGCGGGTCCGGCTCGCCAGCCGCACCGAGCGTGACGTCACGGCGAGCTTCCCGGAGCTCGCCGAACTCACCCGGCTCGCGCCCGACGTCCTGCTCGACGGGGAGGTCGTGCTGCTCGAAGGCGGCGTGCCGAGCTTCCCGGCGCTGCTCGAGCGCCTCCACGGCCCTGCCCTGCCGCGGACCGTGCAGGCGCGGCCGGTGACCTACATGGTGTTCGACGTGCTGCGCCTCTACGGCGTCCCGCTGCTGGACCGCCCGTTCGAGGAACGCCGGGCCACCCTCGAGCGTCTCGACCTCGCCGCCGTGCCGGCGCTCTCGCTGTCGCCGACGTACTCCGACGGCCGCGCTCTGTTCGAGGCCACCCTCGAGCGGGGGATGGAGGGCGTGGTGGCGAAGCGGCGCGACGGCGTCTACCGGCCGGGGCGCCGGGGCCCGGGCTGGACGAAGGTGACCCACCGGCAGACGCAGGTGTGTGTCGTCGGGGGATGGCGCCCGGAGCGCGCAGGCCCCGGCCGGATCGGGTCGCTCCTGCTCGGTGTCCCCGACGCTGCCGGGCTGCGGTTCGCGGGCCGGGTCGGGTCGGGTCTGGCCGGGGAGACGACCCAGCGGGTGCTGCGGGACCGCCTCGTCGAGGCAGAGCAGCCGCCGTTCGCCGAGCGGCTGCCCCGGCCCGACGGCGCGGGCGCGCACTGGTGCGAGCCGCAGACGGTGGTGGAGGTGGCCCACACCGGCTGGACCGAGGGCGGCCGCCTGCGGCAACCGGTGTTCCGCGGGGTGCGGGACGATCTCGATCCCGATCACGTGCGACAGGAGGCGTGATCGCTCTCGGGACTGGCCGATCTCCGCGGTGCGGTGCAGGATGTGCCCCGTCGGATGCTCGAGAAGGGGGCGCCCACGTGCCTGCGCCAGTTCACCTGCCTCCCACCACTCCGGCGAGGTGCGCAGTGTCACGCTCGCCGATCGCCGTCCTCGCTCGTCTACGGTGGTGCCGATGACGACGATGCTCACCTGGCAGGCCGACGGAGGCCACGGGCTCGAAGGTGCGCGCCTGCTGCTCCAGCCCCACGGCTACCGTGCGCTGGGCCGGATGGTCCGGGCCGAGCCCGGCAACGACTTCACCGCGTCCTACCGGCTGATCGTCGGCGAGGGTGGCGAGATCGTGCGGCTCTCGGTCACCGCGGCCACCGCGGAACGGGAACGCCACCTGACGATCAACCGCACCGACGACGGGGTCTGGCTCCTCGACACCGGTTCGGGCGGCGGAAGCACCCGCACCGACTTCGCCGGCGCGGTCGACGTCGACCTCGAGTACAGCGCGATGTTCAACACGCTCCCGATCCGCCGTCTCAACCTGCACCGCGAGGCCGCCGAGCAGACGATGCCGATGGTGTTCGTGTCGCTGCCGGATCTCGGGGTGCGGGTGGTCGAGCAGACCTACCGCACGGTGTCGGCGCTGGACGACGCCACCGGCCACGCCGTGGTGGAGTTCCGCAGCGAGGACTTCGTCGCGGAACTGGTGGTGGACGCCGACGGCATCGTGGTCACCTACCCCGGCATCGCCACGCGGCTCCTGCCCGGCGTCACGCCCGCGGCGGGCTGAGGCGCACCCCGCCTCTCACTCGGTCCAGCCCACCACCGCGTCACCGCGGCGGCCGACCTCCCGCAGCGCCGGCAGAGCGAGCCGGGAGCGCCGTACCCGGACGGCCTCCGGGTCACGGGCAGCGGCCCAGCGCTGCCGTCCGGCGTACCCGGCGTTCACGGTGGCGGCCAGACCTCCGGTGGACGCGAGCGCGCCCCGCATCGCGCCGAGCCGGCCCAGTGCGTCGTCCACGGCGCCGAGCAGGGCGTCCCGGTTGCCCTCGCACATCGCGAGCACCAGTTCCGGACGGGTGCCTGCCACCCGCGTGCCGTCGGCGAACGACGACGCGGCGAGCGCCAGCGGCAGGTCGTCCTCACCCGCGGCACCCACGGCGGCCAGCACGGCGGCCAGCAGGTGCGGCAGGTGCGACACCCTGGCGACGGCCAGGTCGTGCTCGTCGGCTGCCGCCGGCACCACCCGGGCGCCGCATGCCCAGGCCAGCTCGGCGACGTCGGCCCACACGTCGAGGTCGAGCCCGTCGTCGGCGGCCACCACCCAGGCCGCGCCGGTGAACAGCCCGGCCTGCCCCGCCGCCCAGCCGGACTCCGCGGTGCCGGCCATCGGGTGCCCGCCCACGAAGCGGGCGCTGGGCGCGTAGCGCGCCACGTGGTCGGCCACGGCGACCTTGACGCTCACCGTGTCGGTCAGCCGGCAGGTGGGCGCGACCGCGTCGACCCGGCGCAGCACCCCGGGGAGCGCCGGCAGCGGCACGGCCAGCACCACGAGCGCGTCGTCCTCGGCGGCCCTGCGCAGCGCGGCGTCGGTGTCGGTGGTGACGTCGAAACCGTCGGCGCGGGCCTCCTCCGCCGTGTCGGGCGAGTCGCTCGTCCCCCAGACCGTGCGCCCGGCCTTCCCGGCGGTCCGCATCAGCGAGCCACCGATCAACCCGGTGCCGATCACGCACACCGCCCGCTCCGTCACCGCTCCGAGACTAGTGCGGTGGCCGGGACCGGTGCCGGGATGATCGGGTGATCAGGCGGGGCCGTCCGTCACTCTCTGGTGAGTGCCGACGCCACTCGCAGCACGCCGCGCTCCTCCAACCGGACACCGACGACCTGCACGCCCGCCGGCAGGCCGCCGTCGGCGACCTCCCCGGGCACCGACACGGCAGGCCAGCCCGTCAGGTTGAACGGCAGCGTGAGCGCGAGAAGGTGCTTCCGCACCGGCACGACCGTGCCGGCGACCTCCACCTCCTCGGCGCCGACGGGGGTGGCGCGCAGCCGGGTGGTGGGCAGCAGGAGAACGTCGAGATCACCGACGGCGGCCCGCATCGCGGCCGCGAGGCGCCGCCGGGCACGCAGCGCGTCGACGTACTCCTTGGCGGGCTGCGCGGCCCACGGCAGGAGCCGCTCCCGCGTGGCGTCCTGGTAGTCCTGCGGTCGCTCGGCGAGCCACGCCGCGTGGGTGGCGTAGGCCTCGGCGCCGACGATCACCGGGTAGGTGGCGGCGAGCTCGTCGATCATCGGCGTGCTCACCTCGACGACGGACGCGCCGCGGGCCCGCAGCGTCTCGGCCGCGGCGGCCACCGCGGCGTCGAGTGCCGGGTCGAGGGCGCGCCAGTAGTCGTCGACGAGCACTCCCACCCGCACGCCGGCGACGCCGGGGGACTGGATCCCGCCGCCGGTGCCGTCCGGCCTGCTGAGCACATCCCAGGCAACCGACGCGGCGTGCACGTCGGCCGCGAGCACGCCGACGTGGTCGCAGGTCTCCGACAGCGGGAACACCCCGTCGATGGACAGCGCGCCGAACGCCGGCTTCAGTCCCACCACCCCGCACAGCGCGGCCGGTGTCCGCACGCTCGCCCCGGTGTCGGTGCCCAGCGCGAGCGGGAGGTGCCCCGCCGCGACGGCCGCCGCGGAGCCCGAGGACGAGCCGCCGGTGATGCGCGTGGGGTCGTGCGGGTTGAGCGCGGGACCGGTGGCGGCGATGTCCCCGGTGGGGCCGTAGGCGAACTCGTGGGTGTGCAGCTTCGCCACCACGACGGCACCGGCTTCGCGCAGCCGTGCGACAACCGCGGCGTCGGCCTTCGCAGGCGGAGCGTCGGCGAGCACGTTCGAACCGGCCCTGGTGGGCAGCCCGGCCACGTCGAACAGGTCCTTCACCCCGACCGCCACACCGTGCAACGGCCCCCGCCACTCGCCGCGGGCGAGCTCGGCGGTGAGCGCGGCGGCCTGCGCCAGCGCCGCCTCCGTGTCGAGGCTGATCACGGCGTTGTGCGTGTCGGCGGCGAGCCGGTCGAGGATCTCGGTGACGTGTTCGACGGGGGAGAGCTCGCCGGAGCGCAGCGCCATGCCCAGCTCGCGTAGGGAGGTGACCACCCGGCCATCCTGGCGCACGGCGTCCGCAGCGGTCTCGCGAACGTGCGGAGAGTGACGCAAGGGGCCACCGGGCAGGAGCTGCGTCAGGAGAGCGCGTCCAGCGCCAGCCCCGCGTAGACGGCGACGCCGTCGGCCATCGCGTCCTCGTCGAAGACCACGCGGTTGGAGTGGTTGGGGGGCGCGGCTCCGGGGTGGACGTCTGGCGGGCAGCCACCGAGGAACGCCAGCGCGCCGGGCACCTCGGAGAGCACGTACGAGAAGTCCTCGGCACCCATGATCGGGCTCTCCATCGTGACCACCCGGTCCGGCCCGACCACGGCGTCGGCGAGGTGGCCGAGGCGCACGGCGGCGTCCGAGTCGTTGACGGTGACCGGGTAGCCCTGCTCGATGTGCACCTCGGCGGTGCAGCCGTGGGCCATCGCGGTGTGGCGGCAGACGCGCCGGATCTCCTCGTGCACGGTGGCGCGGGTCGCCTCGGAGAGCGTGCGCACGGTGCCCTCCATGAAGGCGGTCTCCGGGATGATGTTGTTGGTGGTGCCCGCGACGATCCGGCTGATCGTCACCACCACGGGCTGGTGGGCGCTCACCCGGCGGGTCACCGCCGTCTGCAGCGCGCCCACCATCGCGGCGGCCGCGGGCAGCGGGTCCAGGGCGTCGTGCGGTGCCGAGGCGTGGCCCCCGCGGCCGCTGACCGTGACACGCACCGTGTCCGCCGCCGCCATCACCGGGCCCGGACGGACGTGCACCTCGCCGGCCGGCAGCGTGGCGCTGATGTGCAGGGCGTAGGCGGCGTCGGGCCGTCCGGCGGGCCCGGTGCGGTCGAGCAGCCCCTCGTCGATCATGTGCCGGGCGCCGTGGAAGCCCTCCTCGCCGGGCTGGAACATGAAGAGCACCCGCCCCGCCAGGTCGTGGCGCCGCGCGGCCAGCACCCGGGCCGCCGAGGCGAGCATCGCCACGTGGGTGTCGTGGCCGCAGGCGTGCATCGCGCCCTCGATCCGCGAGGCGAACGGGAGCCCCGTGTCCTCCTCCAGCGGCAGCGCGTCCATGTCGCCGCGCAGCAGCACCGTCGGCCCGGGACGCTCGCCTTCCAGCACGGCCACCACCGAGCTGACCGAGCGGCCGAGGTGCACCTGCAGCGGAAGGTCGGCGAGGGCGGCGACCACCGCGTCGCGGGTGCGCGGCAGGTCGAGGCCGAGCTCGGGATGGCGGTGCAGAGCGCGACGCAGCGCCACCGTGCGTGGCTGGACGCCGCGGGCCTGTGAGCGGAGGGTAGTGATGAATGCGGCATCCGGTGGCATGGACCGAATCCTGGCAGCTCGGGGAGGTGACGTGCGAAACCTCTTCCCCATGTGGTTTGGAGCACAGTCACTCGGAGGCTTACGGTAGTGGCATGGCGGTGCAGAGCATTGAGTCGCGCGCGGAGGTGCGTGAACAGGCCCTGCCCGGGTACGCCGTAGCGGCGATCCGGGAGGACGGGCAGTGGCGCTGCTCCCGGATGACACCCGAGGCCCTCGTCGACCTGGACACCGCGATCACCGAGCTACGGGAGCTGCGCTCCACCGGCGCGGTGCTCGGTCTGCTCGACGTCGACGACGAGTTCTTCGTCCTGCTGCGGCCCACTCCCGGCGGCATCTCGCTGATGGTGTCCGACGCCGTGGCGGCACTGGACTACGACGTGGCCGCCGACGTCCTCGACCTGCTACGCCTGGAGCTGCCGCCGGAGGACGAGGCCCTCGACTCTCCGCCGTGGCCTGAGGGCGACCTCGCGATCCTCGCCGATCTCGGCCTGCCCGCCGACGAGCTCGAGGTGCTCGCGGGCGAGGTGGAGCTCTATCCCGACGAGCAGCTCGCCGCGATCGGCCGCCGCTGCGGCTTCGCCGATGCGCTCGCCGAGGTCGTCGACGCGCGGTGACCCCGGCGCGGGGCGCGGGCGCGGCGCGCTCCGGGCCCATCCCCTCCGCTTCGGATGAGGCGCTGGTGAAGCGCGCCATCGAGATCGCCACCGCCGCCCCGCGCACCGGTGACGTGCCGATCGGTGCGGTGGTCGTCGACGCCGACGGCCGTGAGCTCGCGGCGGCGTGCAACGGCCGCGAGGCCATGGGCGACCCCACGGCGCACGCGGAGCTGCTGGCGCTGCGGGCGGCTGCGGCGGTGCGGGGGGAGTGGCGCCTGGAGGGCTGCACCCTCGCCGTCACGGTGGAGCCCTGCACGATGTGCGCGGGCGCGATCGGGCTGGCCCGGGTGGCGCGGGTGGTGTTCGGGGCGTGGGAGCCGAAGACGGGCGCGGCGGGCTCGCTGTGGGACGTCCTGCGGGACCGCAGGCTCAACCACCGGCCGGAGGTGGTCGGCGGGGTGCTGGAGCGGGAGTGTGCCGCGCTCCTGGAGTCGTTCTTCGGGGGCTTCCGCTGAGCACGCGCGGTGTCGCGGGGAGAAGCGGTGGACGTTTCCGGCTGCCGCGCTAGCCTGCGCGAATGGAGCAGGCGGTGGTGCAGAAGACCCGCGTCGGGGCCTACGCGGTATGCGTCAGGGACGGTGCACTGCTGCTGGTCCGGTTCAGCCGCGGCGGGCGCTGGACACTGCCGGGGGGCGGCCTGGACCACGGCGAGCGACCCGAGGACGCGGTCGTGCGCGAGGTGGAGGAGGAGACCGGCCTGCACGTCGAGCTCGGCAGGGTGATCGGGGTCGACTCGTCGCGCTGGGACCGCGCCAGCGACGGCAGCCCGATCGACATGCACGCCCTGCACATCGTCTACACCGCCGAGGTGGTGGGCGGCTCCCTGCGCGACGAGGTCGGCGGCAGCACCGACCGCGCGGAGTGGGTGCCACTCGCGGACCTCGCCGACCGGCCGCACATCGGGCTGGTCGACATCGGGCTCGCCGCGGCCGGCCTCTCCTGACGGTCACTGCGCCTGGTAGTCCTCGGGGCCTGGCCGCTACACGGCCGCGGTCGGCAGCCCGACCGCGTCCGCTGCCGCGATCTGCCTGCTGTCGTAGGACAGCATGACGTCGGCGTTCAGCCGCAGCGCCGCGGCGACGTGCAACGCGTCGAGGCTCCGCAGGTGGCGACCGGGCAGCAGACCGGCTTCCCGGTACAGCGATCGATCGGTCTCGAGGAGGTCGAACCGCTCGAGCAGGGCGGTGACGGCGGTCTGCGGGAGCTCGACGCGCACGGCGAGGCGGCGCAGCTCCGTCTCCAGTACGAGACACGACACCGGGGCCTCGGGGAGCGCGTCGAGATGCTCGGCGAGGCGCGCCGACGCCTCTTCCTCGACCAGCAGCTTCGCCGCCGCGGACGTCTCGATGTAAACGATCAACGGTCCCCGCGGAGATCGTCGAGATCGTCCTGGAGTGGGTGATCGAGGCGGGTCCGCGGTAGGTCGGCGAAGCCCCCCTTCACTCTCGCCCGCCGGATCGGCAGCACGGCACCGGGACGTCGCGGGGGCGGGACCAGCATCGCGACGACCTCACCGTTGTTCGTCACCGCGATCGTCTCGCCTGCCTGCACCTCGCGCAGCACGGCGCTGCTGTTGTTGCGCAGTTCGCGGTGCGGAATGGTTCTGGCCACGACGCTCACCCCCGTAGCAACCGTAGCACTAGACCAGCCGGCCCGCCGCGATCACGCGGGCCAGGAACTGCCGGGTCCGGTCGTGGACCGGGTCGCCCAGCACCTGCCCCGGCGGCCCGGACTCCAGCACACGGCCGGCGTCGAGGAAGCACACCTGGTCCGACACCTGCTTGGCGAACCCCATCTCGTGGGTCGCCATGAGGATGGTGATCCCGCCGTCCGCGAGCTCCCGCACGATCGCGAGCACCTCGCCGACCAGCTCGGGGTCCAGTGCGGAGGTGATCTCGTCGAGGAGCAGCAGCCGCGGCTGGACCGCCAGGGCGCGGGCGATCGCCACCCGTTGCTGCTGGCCGCCGGAGAGGCGGTCGGGGTAGGCGCCGGCGAACCGTTCGAGCCCGACCCGGCGCAGCAGTTCGTGCGCCCGCTCGTCGGCCTCCGCCGCCGGCACGTGGTGCACCACCCGCGGCGCGAGGGACACGTTCTGCACCGCGGTCATGTGCGGGAACAGGTTGAACGCCTGGAACACGATCGCCATCCGGCGCTGCGCGGCAGCGACGTCGGCCCGGGGGTCGGAGACGTCAACGCCGTCGAGGAGGATCTGCCCGTCGTCGACCTCCTCCAGCAGGTCCACACACCGCAGCAGCGTCGACTTGCCGGAGCCCGACGACCCGATCAGCGTGACCACCCGGTGCTCCTCGACGGTCAGGTCGACGCCGTCGAGCACGGTCGTCGTGCCGTAGCGCCGGACCAGCCCGCGCACCTCGAGCACGGGGCTCACGAGGCACCCTGTCGGCGCGCCGCCCTGGCCGCCACCGCGTCGGCGACCCGGCCGGTCGGGATGGCGAGCAGCACGAACAGCAGTGCTGCCACCAGGTACGGCGTGAAGTTGAAGGTGCGGGCCGCCTCGATCTGGGCGGCCCGGATCGCGTCCACGGCGCCGAGCACGGAGATCAGCCCGACGTCCTTCTGCAGCGCGACGAAGTCGTTGAGCAGCGGCGGCAGCACCCGGCGTACCGCCTGCGGCAGCACGACCAGCCGCATCGACTGGCGGTGGCTCAGCCCCAGGGAGCGGGCCGCGGCCCGTTGGGACGGGTGCACCGACTCGATGCCGGCGCGGAACACCTCGGCCACGTACGCGGAGTAGACGAGGATCAGCGTGATCGTGCCGAGGACGGCGGTGTCGGTCGGCACGCCCGAAAGCCGCAGCGCCGGCACCCCGAAGCCGATCAGGTACAGCGCGATGAGCAGCGGCAGCCCGCGGAACAGGTCGACGTAGCCGGTGGCCAGCGCGCGCACCGGGAGGAACACCGGCCCGCGCAACGTCCGCAGCACGGCGATCAGCAGCCCCAGCACGAGGATCCCGATCTCGGCGACCACGAGCACCCGGATGTTGAGCCAGAGCCCCGCGAGCACCGGGGGCAGCGACGACCAGGCCACGTGGATGTCGAAGAAGGTGTCGCGGACCCGTGGCCAGCCCGGCGAGCTGACCACCCCGACGCCGACCGCCCCGGCGAACACCACGGTGGACGCGAACGCGACCAGCGTGGAGCGTCGCGCCCGGGAGCGCCGGTAGGCCAGCCGGTCCCGGGCCAGCGGGCTCAGCTCCGGCGCGACGGGCGTCCCCCTCACTTCAGCGCCGGCGCCGACCCCGCCGAGGCGAGCCACTGCTGCTCCAGCGCGGTGAGGGTCCCGGCGGAGCGCAACCGCTCCACGGCTGCCGAGACACAGCCGGTGAGCGGGCTGCCCTTGTCCAGCACCGCGCCGAACTGCTCGGGGGTGCCCGATCCCGCCGGCAGCTGCCCGACGATCTTGCTTCCCTGCAGCTCCGCAGAGGTGATGAAGAACGCCGTGGGTAGGTCGACGACGATCGCGTCCACCTGCCCGTTGGTGAGTGCCAGCTTCGCGTCGTCGTTGGTGTTGAAGACGGCGGGCTGCGCGGAGGGCTTGATCTGGTCGACGATCGCCTCGTAGCTGGTGGTGCCGACCTGCGCACCCAACCGCGCGTCCTTGAGCGCGGCGACGGTGGTGGCGCCGGCGAACGGGCTCGACGCGAGGGCGACCACCGCCTGCTTGACGTCGTAGTAGGGCGCCGAGAAGTCGACCGCCTGGCGCCGCTCGTCGGTGATCGAGAACTCGGTGAGGTTCAGGTCGAACGCCTTGGGCCCCGGCTGCACAGCCGCGTTGAACGGCACCCGTGCCCAGGTCACCTTGTCGCGGGGGTACCCCAGCTCGCCGGCGATCGCGTAGGCGACAGCGCTCTCGAACCCGTTGCCCGACGTCGGGTCGTCGTCGATGTACCACGGTGGGTAGACCGGCTGGTCCGTTCCCACGGTGAGGATCCCGTCGGTGCGGGTCGGGAGCGCCCCTGGCGTGCAGGTGGCGGCTGTGGCCGGTGCGCTGTTCGTGTCGGCGGGGGCGCAGCCTGCGACAGCGAGGACGGCAGTGGCGGCCACGAGCAGGCGCCGGAGGGGAAGCGGGGAGGGCACCAGGAGATTCTGTCGTGCGGGACTCGGGGCGTCGATCATTCCCGACCCGGCGGCGCGTGTGGCGCCGACCCGGGCCCGGGCGCGCACCCCGCTCCGCGCCCGGGCCCGGCGCCGCCGGGGGAGGTCAGTGCGTCTGGGGCCGGCCCAGCCGCTCCACCGTCTCCGCGACGTCGAGGCCGTGCAGCCGCAGCAGGTTCTCCCCGAGGATCTTGCGTTTGGCCTGGTCGGTGAGCTGCGGGTAGCCGTAGCCGTCGCAGAGGTCCTGCGGGATCTGGAAGTCCATGAACGCCTTCAGCGCCCACTGCGGATGGAACAGCGGGGCCTCGGACCCGTACACGATCTTGTCCTCGCCGCACCAGAACAGCAGCTTCCCCATGATCTCGGCGAACATCCGTGGCGAGCGCCGCACGAAGTTGATCGTCGCCGCGATCGACGCGTAGAGGTTCGGGTAGCGGATCAGCTGCCAGCACGTCTCGTCGATGAACGGCAGCCCGACGTGGTAGATCACGAAGTTGATGTCCGGGAAGTTGGCGGCGGCACCGTCCATGTCCCAGGTCTGGGTGTGTTCGATCGGCTGCGGGCCCAGCGGCACGCCCTTGTGCACGCCGATGAGGTTGACGCCCAGCTCCTGGGCCTTCTCGAAGATCGGGAACGCGACCTTCGGGTCGTCCATCCGCCAGGGGATCGGCTGCCCGAAGTCGTAGCGCACGTTGTAGAACTTGAACGCCTTCGCCCCGAACTCGCCGACCTGACGTTCCATGAGATCGACGGCTTTTCGGCCTTCGAGGGGGTTCACCGACCCCCAGAAGACGGTGCGGTCGGGGTCGCGCGCGGCGAGCTCGGTGCACTCCTCCCAGGGGGAGAGGCCGTCGCGGTAGAGGTCGGTGAGGGGGAGCGGCATCGCCACGAGCATGTCGGTGTCGGACTGCTCGTAGACCATCTCCCGGACGTCCGCGGGGCTCCAGTCCTTGAGGAACTCCTCCGGTGACAGCTTCGTCGCGTCGTCCGGGGTGAGGGTGGCGTGGAAGGCGTAGAGGTGGTTGGAGAACATCTCGGCGGGCTTGCCGTAGGCGTTCTTGGGGTCGAAGTTGAACGGGTGCGCCACCCCGTCGAACACGAACGCGTCGCCGATCATCAGCTGGCCTCCTCGACCTGGGAACGGTGCGCCGCGACGTAGGCGTCGCGGTCGGGCACGGCAGTGGGGGCGGGCAGGAAGCGGAGCTTGCGCACAGCCGACTCGGCCAGCCGGTCCGTGGTCCACGCCTCGTCCCAGACGATCTCGACCTCGGCGCTGTCCACCCCGGGCTGCGCCGCGATCGCCTCCTCCACCTCGGTGAGCACGCGCGAGGCGAACGGGCACCACCCCGAGGTCAGGAGCAGCTCGACCCGGGCGTGGCCGTCCCGGAGCGCCACCGACCGGAGCAGCCCCATGTCGACCACCGAGATGCCCTTCTCCCGGCAGCACGGGTCGTACACGTCCGAGAGGGCGGCGATCGCCCACTCGGGAACGGCCGGGGGCGCGGCGTGCGAATCCATACGATGATCGTGTGACGCCGGTCTCAGTGGCGGAAGAGCGGTGATTTCAGATGGTGGGCCGCCCGGTCAGGGCAGCCTCACTCCAGCGTGAGCGCCCGGGCGACCCGGGACGCGCCCGCGCTCAGCGTCTGGCGGAGCGCGGCCCGGCGCCGCAGAGCTGCGGGCGAGGCGACGAACCCGAGCGAGCCGGCACCGTCCTTCGTGGTCACGGGCACGGCGAGGCAGCAGACGCCTACGGCGTACTCCTCGTCGTCGACGGCGAGGGCGCCCGGAGCCGGCAGGCGGTCGCCGAGCCTGCGGCGGTCGACCACCGTGTGCGGGGTGAGGTCGTGCAGCGGGTGCCGGGCGAGGTAGTCCTCCCGGTCCGGGGCGGGAAGCTGGGCGAGGATCGCCTTCCCCAGCGCCGTGGCGTGGGCGGCGTCGTGGATCCCGACCCAGAGGTCGATCCGGGGGGCTCGCGGGCTGTCGATGATCTCGACGATCACGATCTCCCCGTCGACGTGCCGGGCGAGGTACACCGCGCTGCAGAGCTCGTCGCGCAGCCACTCCAGCGCAGGACGGGCGTGCGCCACCCCACGGGCGGCCGTTCCGTGGCTGCGGACGACGTCGATCCGGTGGCCGAGCACGTACGACCCGTCGTCCAGGCGCTGCAGGTAGCCCTCGTGGGTCAGGGTGCGCAGCAGGTGGTAGGCCGTCGGGAGGGGCAGACCCGTGGCGCGGGCGAGCTCCTTGGCGTGCGCCCGCCCTTCCCGCTCGGCGACGACCTCCAGCAGCCGCAGCGCACGCTGCACCGACTGGATGAGGGTCGGACCGCTCTGCTCGCCCACGTCACCGCTCCTTCGCGGGATGTCCCGTTCGGAGCGTGGCAGAACCTCGCCGAGTTGGGAACGGCTGGGGAACGGCCGCCGCCGCTCCGCGCGCTCGCCCTGGTCCTCGCAGGGTCCCCGCGGTCTGTGAGGACCGTGCGGAGCGCGCGGACGGGACCTTGTAAGCTCATCGGCGGTAGCGTGTCCGAGCGGCCGAAGGAGCACGCCTCGAAAGCGTGTGAGGTGCAAGCCTCCGTGGGTTCAAATCCCACCGCTACCGCCACTGAACAGGGCAAACGCCGGGCCTTCCGTTGAGGGAGCGCCCGGCGTTCGTCGTCTGTTGCAGTTCTGGTTGCAGCCGCGACCCCGCTGCTGGGCGCGAGAGCATCTGGTGGAGGCGCGAGCGGAGTGCTCAGCAGTGCGCCGACGCCCACGAGCTCACCAAGACCAGCGCAATCAGTCGGCCTTGAGGACGAAGAACAGGAAGCCCAGGAAGCGGGTGTCGGACAGCGTGGCGAAGTCCTCCGGGAACATCTCCGGGGCCCCGGGCACGGCCGGCGGCTCGCTGATGACCTCGATCCGGAAGCCGGCCGCGGTGAAGGCGTCGGTCATCGCGTGCAGCGGCCGGTCCCAGAAGGTCAGCCGGGTGCTGCCCCCGCCCATCGTCCACTCCTCGGTGCGCTCGGTGACCCCGAAGTAGTTCGCCTTCTCCCCTGCCAGGCGCCTGATGAGAGCGAGGGCGAACGGGTGTTCGACCGTGGCGATGAGCCGCCCGCCGGGGACCAGCACGCGGTGCAGCTCGGCCAGGGTCGGTCCCCAGTCACGCAGGTAGTGCAGCACCAGGGACGCGACGACGTCGTCGAACGCGGCGTCGGCGAAGGGCAGCGGCTCGGCCAGGTCGGCGACCCGCAGGTCGGCGTCGGGGCCGAGTCGCCGCCGAGCCACCTCCAGCATGCCCACGCTCGCGTCGATGCCGGTGACGATGGCACCGCGGTCGCGCAGTGCGGCGGACAGGGGTCCCGCGCCGCACCCGGCGTCGAGGATCCGTCGCCCGGTCACGTCGCCGGCGAGCTCCAGGACCGCGGGCCGCTCGTAGTGGGCGTTCAGGAGGCTGACCTCGTTCTCGGCCGCGTACCCCTCGGCGATGGGGTCGTAAGCGCCTCCACCGGCCGGCTCAGCGATACGTGCATGATCTTGTGAATCCGTAGTCACGCGGCTGATCGTGGCAGCCCGCGCCCGGCCACTTCTCGTGACGGATCCGGATCGTTCCGCGGTGGTGCCCCGTCGATGGCTTCCACAGCAAGCCGCTTCGACGTGCCGCGGAGCCTTTCAGCCGCGCTGGCCCACCGTCCACCCCTCTACCTCCGGCCCGGGGCGGCCGGTGGTCCGTCTACCCGGCCCTACCACCGAAGGGGAGCCTTGACCCGGATCAGATGTCGAGCTGCCACTCCCGGGCCGTCTCAGTCAGACGGCTGAACCCCAGCCGTTCAAGGAACGCCAACCGCGCCACTTCCTGCGGCGCCGCGTAGTCGAGCAGCCGATCGACCCGGGCCAGACGGAGCCAGTCAGCGGCCCGAGCGACCAGGCACGTACCGACACCGCGGCGACGATGCGCCTCATCGACGTGCAGGTTCCCGACATCGGCCCAGCCTTCATGGCTCGACACGCGACCAGCACCGCTGATCCCGGTGTTGACCTCGATGAACCCGACCTCAACCCCGTCCCGCCGAGCCGTGAACCGCGTACCGGACACACCCAACGTGCGCACCAGGTCGAGGCCCACGGTGTGCCCCGAGGAGCGGGGGAGAGACGCGACGTCGGCCAGCAGGACGACCTCCGTCCGGTCCCCTCGCACGAACCCGATCCGTTCAAGGACCTCACGGACATGCGGCCACTGCTCAGGCAGGCCGTAGACGCCGGGCGCCGGCAGCGTTCCGTCAGCGGCGATCTTGGCTACCTGCCATCGACGCAGGACAGCAACAGCGGCATGAGCCACCGCCGCGCCAGCAGCCGAGGAGTCAGGCCAGACCGGAGCATCCGGCCAGTAGATCAACCAACGGATCTCACCGGTCCCACGCAAGGCCGGGCCCACATCCGTCCCCGTGCCGTACCGGACCAGGTGGGTCGCAGCAGACACGCGTCCTCGTTGCTCCACGACGAGGGTGACACGCTCGCTCACCCATGGGTCGACGATGAACTCCCCCGGATCGCATTCCAGCTGGCTCAGCACAGCATTCACTGAGACCGACATCCCAGGGATGACCGCCTGGACGTGCGCGTTCACCAGCGCGGTCAGCTGGTCGCGGTCGGCGCGACGGAACGGTCTTACCTCTCCAATGGACACCACGGCTCTCCTATTCACCACGAGTGCAGGGAAGCCGCCACCGGTGCGGTACCTCATCAGGCTAGAGATCATCCGGGCGAGTGTCGATCGCGAAGAACAGCGACGGGCTCCGCCCGCACCCGGCAGGGCTCGGAGATCGGAGGAGATCACCACCAGCACGCAGCGTTGGTAGGCAAGAGCAGCTCGCGCGGACTATGCACGTACGCGGAGGGTATGAATGCAGATCGCCGCAGGCCAAGGTCAGGTTGACAGCCCACTGTAGATCCATCGGAGCCGCTCAACTGTCGCTCAGAACGATGTTGATGAGGGCTGTGACGTGCTGTTCGAGGACGGCGAGGTAGCCCAGCGGACGGCCGATGGCGAGCGTGATGCCGGCTAGGGCGTTGGGCCAACGGATGCCGCTCCGTCGCAGACCCAGAATGACGGCACGTTCGGCTAGCGTCCAGCTGAGCAGAGTGGCGCCGAGCCCTTTCGCCGCGTCGCTGTCTGGTCGCGTGCTTCCGACGTCCACCGGTTGAACCGGGTTTGATCTGTGGTCGAGCATGCCCATGGCCAGGGTCGCGACTGCGCATGTCCTGAGATCGCGAGCCGGGTGCGGCGGTCGGGGACGTGGTCCTTGGAGATGTAGTCGAGCAGGACCAGGCCGGTCAGTTGAGTCGGTAGGTCTGGTCGATGCGGATGGCGGTCACCGCGGCGGCGACGCTGCGGTAGCGGACGGCAGGTTCGTCGGGCCAGAGCATCGTGATGACCCGGTCGAGATGGGCGCTCAGGCCCGACAGCGCGAAGTGGATGCCGGCCGCTCGGGCGGTGTCTGCGAGGTCGACGAGCAGTTCGAACCCGCGCACGCAGCAGAAGCTCACCCCGGCCAGATCAAGCACCAGGTCGCCGTGTGCCTGGTCGGTAGCGGTGCTCAGCGCGGTCCGCACCAGGGGCCGGGTGAGCATGTCGATCTCCCCGAACACACGCAGCACCACGATCGGCCCGGCCGGCCCGGTCTCGGTCTCGATGTCGCACCGGCATGTCCCGGCGGGATCGCCTGGATAGGCCTGCACCGCGCGGGAACGATCGTCCGTGTGGTTCACGGTGGGGTTGGAACGGATGCTGCTGGCCGACACGACGCGCCCCCTTTTGGGCTGACAGACGAAGCTGTCGCCGGGGGCTGGGGCAACACGGGTAAGGCTACGTCCCTGGTAGGACATGTCAATCTTCGTGTTGACTCCGTCTGGCGGTGCTGGCCGGGTTCGGCGCAGTGATCTGGCCCGGGTCGAGTTGCAGGTTCGCGACCTGGCGGGCGACTTCGCTCAGTCGAAGGTTGTTGCTGCGGGCGTGGCGGCGGAGCCGGTCGAACGCAGCGTCCATGCTCAGGCCCAGCTGGTGTGCGATCACGCCCTTGGCCTGCTCGATGATCACCCGGCTGGTCAGGGCGGACTGGAGTTGTTCGTTGACGACCTCGCCGCGGCGGATCACCCGCTCGGACAGGATGCCGATGGTGGCCACGTCGGCCAGTGCCTGGCCCAGCGCCAGGTCCGCGGGCGGCAGCGGTCCGGGTGTGCGGTGGAACAGGCTCAGCGCACCGATGGCCTGCCCGCGCAGCCGCAGCGGCAGGGCGTGCACCGACCGGAACGCCCCGGCCCGGGCGACGAAGGCGGTGAAGGTCGGCCACCGCCCGGCCACGTCGGTGATGTCGGGCACGCTGACCGGGTCGCCGGTGGCGTAGCAGTCCAGGCACGGGCCCTGGTCGGCTTGCAGGGCCAGCAGTTCCATGGTTTCGGCGTCCTCGCTGCTCGACGCCACGGCGCGCAGCTCGCGGCGGGCGTCCCCGAGCAGGATCCCGGCGGCGTCGGCGGCGAGGAGCTCGACGCTGTGCTCGACGAGCTGGTTGAGGAGGTCGATGATGTCGTAGTCATCGACCAGGGTGTCGGCGAGCGCGACGAACGCCACGCTGATCTGCTGTTCACGCTCAGGCTGGCTCACGACAGCCCCCTTCTTCTTGGGGTAGCGGCATCGGTCAGGTCATGTGCGGGGTGAACACCAGCCGCCGTTCGACCACGTCGTGGGCGACGTCGATGAGCAGCCGCTGACCGGCGAACGCGTGGGCGCGTAGCCGGGCGAGAGCGTCGGTGGGTTTGATCCGGAGCTGAGCCACCACCATGCCGGTGGCCTGGTGGATCTCGGCGCGGTGACCCAATGCTTGATCGAGCCAGCCATCCGGTCCGGCCGGGTCGGTGCGTTGCCCGAGCATCATCAACGCTGCCGTGTCCGCCGAGGCGAGCGCGTCGTGCCACTGGACATCGCTGAGCCCCCCCGGCGTGACCCGGTACAGGTCGAGCACCCCGAGGTTCACCGGACCCCATTGCAGCGGCAACGCGAACAGCGCGCAGACGTCGGTCTGTTCGGCCACCGCGGCGGCGAAGATCGGCCAGCGCGAGGTCTCGGTGGCGTGGTGCAGATCGGGCACCAGGACCGGGCGGCCGGTGGTGGCCGCCTCCATGCAGGCGCCCTCGTACAGGGTGAACTGCAGGTCCTCCAGCAGCTCCGCGGTCGCGTCGGTCGCCCACAGCGTCTCCCGGGACACGCTCGCTGTGAGGAGCGAGATCGCCGCCCCGTCGACGTCGAGGCTCTGCACACACGCGGAGCAGATCAGCCCGGCCAGCCCACGCTCGTCGGTTCCGTCCCGCCCGAAGCCCAGCAGCGCGCGGGTCACCGGGCCCAGCTCAGCCACGCCGGACACCGCCCCACCGAGCCCGGCTACATCGAGGATTCCTGCGTCCGGAAGACCGGGGCGTGCGGCGTCGAGGCGGTCGTTGTAGGTGCCGTGCGGGTGGGGTCATCTGCGGGCGCCGTCTCGTCAGTAGGTAGCCCCGCGACAGCTGTAGCCGGGCACGGCGGGGTCCTGATCGGCACCGACGGTCCGGGTCCACGTTACCGGCGCCGGCGCGGACCAGCTCTGTGGACGCGTCCCGTCCGCTCGTCACCGCCCTGATCGCTCGATGGCGTCCACAGAAGCCGCGGAGCTGCGTGGCTACATCGCGCCGCACGGGCGGTCACGACGTGTTGGTACCTCTCGTACTCGTTCGAGGAGCCTGAACAGCCGGCTCGCAGGGCGGCGTAGTCGCCGACAGCGGCGGTGGTGCCGCCCGCGTTCAGCGGGCACCCCCCCGGGGAGCGCCCCGTCAGTCTGCTCGGAGCGCGACGAACACGAACTCCAACCCCGGCCGGTCGGGCGCGTCACGCACCTCGTCGACCGCGTATCCGTGGCGCTCAAGGTCATGCTCGATCTCTGCGCGGTCCCGGAAGCGCAACGTGCTGTCCGAGGTGAGGACGGCACCGTCGGACTCGAACACCCACGTGTGACGGAAGCTGACCAACGGCAGGTCCACGCCGGTCAGCTCCACCCAGGTCTCCACCGACCCGACCCCATCGATCTGAACCCGGCGCCACGACTCCGCTCTGGTCCAGTTCTCCCAGGCCCGGCGGCCAGGATCGCGAGTCTCGAACACGAAGCGGCCGCCAGGACGCAGCGCCGCGAACGTGCGACGCAGCATCTCGTCCCAGTCGGCCGGCTCGATGATGGCCTGAGCAGCGTTTCCGGTCATCAGCACGAGATCGGCGGCTGCGGTCGGGAGCACCGATGCGTCACCGAGGATCCAGCGCACCCGATGTGCACCGGGCTGGGCCCGGGCGTACTCCAGCGACCCGGCAGCAGGGTCGACGCCCGTCACGGCGATCCCCGACCGGGCCAGCCGGCGAGCCAGCAGCCCGGTTCCGCAGCCCAGGTCGATCACAGCCTTTGGCCTGAACTCGTCGATCATCACGGCGTACACGTCGAGGTCCCGGCGGTCGGCGTCGAGGGCGTCGTAGATGGAGACGAGGCGCTGGTCTTCGAAGATCGCATCCGGCACCCCGTGAGACTCCGGGCAGCGGCTGCGGGAGGACAAGCGAGTAACGGGCGGCAGCGTCCTCAGGAGAGGCGTCGCGCGCAGATGACGGCGTCGACACCGGTGCCTGCCACAGCGCGCCGGCGGTCCTCGGCGACGACGAACTCCCAGCGGGCCGGGTCGAGCGCAGCGACCGCCTCGTCGACAGAGACCTGCACCTGACCGGCCGCAGGGGTGGCGGCTCCGGTCGCCGGGTCGATCGGGCGGTGACCGACGAGGAGCAGGGTGCCGCCGGGCGCGACCCCCGCCGCCATCCGGTCCACCATCTCCTCCACCGACCCCGCCACGTGGACGTACAGGCAGGTGACGAGGTCGTAGTGTCCGGACTGCGGGGTCCAGGTCGCGAGATCGCCCTCGACCCAGTCGATGCGTCCGGCGACGTCCGTGCCGATGGCCTCGGCCGTCGACCGGGCATGGGCCAGGGCGGTCGCGGAGAAGTCGACCGCGGTGACCTGCCATCCGCGCGCGGCGAGCCAGAGCGTGTCGGACCCGTGACCGCAGCCCGCGTCGAGGGCGACACCGGGACGCAGGTTCCCGGCCACCTCGGTCAGATGGGTGTTCGGCGGCCGCTTCGCGACGGCGTCCCCGTGCTCGCGGAGGGCTTGCGACCAGCGCTCCTCCCAGAAGCCCCGATCGAACGACGCGGTCACGACGTCACCTCGGTTCCCGGCTTCGCGGACCTTCCCTGATCGCGGACTGCCGCGATCGCCTCGACCTCGACCAGCTGGTCGTCGTAGCCCAGCACCGTGACGCCCATGAGCGTGCTCGGGACATCGTGGTCGCCGAAGGCGTCCCGTACGACCTCCCACGTGGCGACGAGGTCGGCCTGGCGGGAGGAAGCGACGAGAACCCGGGTGCTGATCACGTCCCCGATCGTGGCACCGGCCTCGGCGAGTGCTGTGCGCATGTTCTCGACGGCTTTGGCGGCCTGCCCGGCGTAGTCGCCGACAGCGGCGGTGGTGCCGTCCGCGTTCAGCGGGCACGCCCCGGCGAGAAAGATCAGCCGAGCGTCAGCCGGTGCGGTCGCGGCGTAGGCGTACTCGGCGACGTTGGAAAGGGACTTCGAGCGGATCAGGGTCACGGCCTTGGTCATCGATTCCCACGCTAGCCGATCTTCTCGACATGGACTGACGACTCTCCCCACCGCAGGTTGGAGGCGATATGGCAACGCGCTTCATATTCGGCGGGGCAGCCTTTGACGTGCCGCTACCGTCGCACGGTGACTGCGGCCGCTCGCTCTGCCGTCCTCCGTCATTTCCGTTGGGAGAGAGGCCACGCTGACGTGTGGCGCATCTTCGTCGATGCGGAGGGTCTGCGATCTGTGGTCGACGGTCTCGCTGATCCCTGGCGGGACTCCGGTGTTACGCACGTCGTCGGCATCGAGTCGCGCGGCTTCCTGCTCGGCGGAGCGTGCTCGGTGGCGCTGGGCGTCGGCTTCGTCGCGATCCGAAAGGACCACGGTCTCCTTCCGGGATCGAAGGTGACCGCGCGCTCGGATGTCGACTACCGCGGGTATCGGCCCGTTCTGCGGATGCAGCGTGCTGTCGACGCCGCTGATCGGGTCCTGCTCGTCGATGACTGGGCCGAGCGAGGGAGCCAGGCCAGGGCGGCAGCCCAGCTCGTGGGGGCCTGCGGTGCAGTCTTCCTGGGAACGTCGATCATCGTCGACCAGCTCGACGCGGGCGTCCGCGCAAGTCTGGGGCGCGTGACTTCGATCGTGACCGCCGACGAGTTGGGCGACTCCCCGGGTGACTGACGCAGTACACCCCGCCCGGAACGCGTCGCGGGCGGCTAGGGGGCGTGGGAGTCCCACCAGGCCAGCACCCGCGTCCCGGACAGGGTCAGCCACTTCGACGGCTCGCCCGCCGGCACGTCGACCTCGAACCACACCCGCCCGGGGTGCCTGCGGGCCTGGAGCCACGTGCCGTCCGGCTGCCTGGCGGCACGGATGAGCTCGATCGCGTCAGCCATGCGCGGGTCCGGCGGCGTGCCGTCGAGCAGTGCCGCCTCGCGGAAGTACTCGCCTGCGTTGAGCACGTTGTAGAACCAGCGGTACGGGTAGGCGAAGCGCCCCACCCACGGGGCCACCGGTTCGCCCGTGGAGAGACGACGGAAGAGCCCGCGCTGCAGGAGGTACTCCTCGCCTGCGCGCCGGGCAGCGCGCGTGGCGTCCGTGCCTCCGGTGGCGACGTCGTAGGCGAGCAGCCCTTTCAGAGAGTTCAGCGTCGAGTGGAACGACGATCGCGTGGAGCCCTCGACCCACTCGCAGTTCCAGCCGCCGTCAGGCAGTCGATGCTCGAGGAACCAGTCGACGATGCCGCTGATGTCGGCGCCGAGCCACACACCGTTCGCGAGTGTCACGCCGTTGATGCAGCAGTCGACCTCGCCACCCCAGTACGGCAGGTTGTCGTACTCCCACCGGCTGTTCTCGGCGAGAAGCTCGGCCGTGCGGCGCTCGCGCAGCACCGCGGAGTCGAGACCCCATTCCCGCAACGAGGCGAGCGTCCACGTCGTCGCCGTCCAGGGCTGCCCGCCGTCGTCTGCCGCGTCAGGATTCTCGAAGTCGAAGTCCGCGGGGAAGTACGCGCCGCCCGCCCATTGCCCGTCCGGGTCCTGGAGCGCGAGGAGGCGCGCGCCGAAGCCGGTGGTCGCGATCTTCGCCCGCGTCGCTTCCCAGACGTCGGGCGGTTGGCCCCCGAGATCGCGCTCGACCTGCCAGCACAATGCCGGATCGGAGTCGCGGAGCCACGCGATCAGGGCCTCGGTGACCATGGAGCGACCCTAGTGCGACTGCCCCATGAGTGCCGCGATCCACGTCTGCCACTGGGGGAGCACCAGATCCGCGAGCAGCGTGTAACCCCCCGCCCCGGGGTGCGCCCCGTCGCCCCGTCGGACCTCGCTCATCCACCGCGGCTCCGCCGCCAGCAACTCGAACGTCTCCACATACGGCACCGAGGCCTCCCCGCAGACGGCGCGGAACAGCTCGCTGAGGGTCTCGATCCTTTGGTTCTGCTCCGGATCGTCCACCGGTGGCGGGCCGACGACCAGCAGCGGGAGCCGGGCCGCTGCAGCGCCGTCGACGACTGCCCGCAGGTTCGCGACGCTGCGCGCCGTGCGTACCCGCTGTGTGCCGTCCTCGACGGTCGTGTCGTTCACGCCGAACGACACGACCAACCGCTCGTCACAGCTCGGCGCCCGGCGCGCGGCCACCTCTGAGGGCCAGCGCCGGCAGACGTCCTCGCTCGTGTCCCGCCGGACACCCAGGTTGTAGGTGGTGAGCGGGACGCCCGCCTGGTGCGAGCGTGCCGCCAATCGGCCGACCCAGCCCCGATGGTCCGGGTCACCGACACCGGCGACGAACGAGTCCCCGACGAAGAACACGCGGCGGTCGGTGATCATCCCTCTACTCTGGCCCCGGACCGGGATCGGACCAACCCGGGAGGTGTGAGCCGGCCTACGTCGTGAGGTCCTTGTGGAAGATCTTGTAGTCGCAGGGGGTGGCGAGCAGGGGTGCCAGGTGGGGATAGGACTCCTCGATCTCCCCGGTGCCCACCACCTTGTAGCCGATGCGGCCGTACCACCCCGCCAGGAACTGCTTCGACGGATGCGTCCAGTCCTGGGGCACCAGCAGTTCGAGCTGCATGACGGAACAGTCGGCGTCCCGCCCGGCCTGCTCGGCGAACCGCACGAGCTCCCGGCCCACGCCGACGCCGCGGTGTGCGGGGTCGGCCGCGAGCATGCCGAACTCGTACACGTCGCTGTCGAGGCGCTGGACCCGGACGCACCCCAGGGTCTGTCCGCCCGAGCGCGCCACGACGATCTCTCCGGCACGGATGAGGCCGGCGAGCTCCTCGACCGTGGTGCGGGTGGTGCCGTCGATCCACAGCCCGTCCTCCGCGACCGCGTAGACCGCGTTGACCAGGTCGGTCAGCGTCGACACGGTGCCCGTGTCGTCGGCTGCGGCGGCGGGGAGCGCCTCGATCTCCAGCCCGGTTGTGGTCGGCCTCCGAACTCCGGTCATCCGCCTTCTTCTCCTTTTCGGCCCAGCGATACCCACATCGTGAATGCGACCAGGAAGTCCCCGCGTTCGGCGGCTCGATCCACCGAGTCGAAGAACGACTTCAGCAGAGGATCCGGAATGAAGTCAACCGCTTTCGCCTGCTGCGGGTCGAAGAACGGGAGGACGGTGGCCGCGTCGCTGGGCGAGGTGAAGCAGACGGTCACGGGAGAAGCCGTCACACCGCGCAAGCCGGCCTTCACCATGAGCGATCGTGCAATACGACCGGCGGTGGACCCGAGCAGGCTCGACGACCGGACGGACGGATCGTCGAGATGCGCGAAGCCGTCGTGCGTCAAGGACGGCCAGTCCGTGTCGATCACGCAGACCCGTCCGCCCGGGCGGGTCACCCGCACCAGTTCCGCGATCGCCGCCGCGGGATCAGCCAGGTGCTGGAGAACCCGCTCGGAGCGGACGCCGTCGAAGTGGTCGTCCGGGAAGTCGAGGGCGGTGACGTCGCCCACGACGTAGGTGACCGGGCCGCCGTCGTGCCGGGCGTGAGCCGCGGAGATGACGTCGGCCGAGTGGTCGAGGGCGACCACCGACCCTCGGGGACCCACCACCGAACCGAGGTGCCGCGCGACCTCGCCAAGCCCGCACCCCGCATCGAGCAGCCGTTCCCCCTCCGTCGCCGCGAACAGTTGAAAGGCGGTGGCGCGCATCCGTCTGATCTCGGGGTTGCTCGCCGTGCCGCTGAGGTACTCGATGACATGTCCCTTCAGCTCCTCGGAGCTGCGGTCGATGTCCGAAAAGGACGCGGGTAAAGATTCGCGTGCTGCTGCGCTCATCTCGGGCTTCCTCTGAACAGGTGCGGGTGAGCAGATCCTACGGTGCCGGAAACCGTTGTCCGAGAGAAATGAGGTGTATCGCCACCTTTTCGGCCGGATATTCCGGTAAGCCGTCGAGGACGACCCAGGTCATCGGGCTCTGTCCGGGCGGCGCGGCGGGTCATGCCGTCGGAAGGTCACAATCGACGGCATGACTGCGACCGGCCTGATCGGCGACGGCCTCGACACCCCCTTCCTTGCCGTCGACGTCGACGCCCTGGACCGCAACCTCACGAGGATGGCCGGCGTGGCGCAGACGCGGGGGCTCGCGCTGCGCCCGCACGTGAAGACGCACAAGTGCCCGGAGATCGCCCGCCGCCAGGTCGGCCACGGCGCCGCGGGCCTGACCGTCGCCACGGTGGGCGAGGCCGAGATCTTCGCCGCGTCCGGCTTCGCCGACCTGTTCATCGCCTATCCGATCTGGGCTGCGGGCGCGCGTGCTGCCCGGTTGAGGGCCGTGGCCGAACAGGCGTCGCTCCGGGTGGGCGTCGACTCCGCCGAGGCCGCGCAGGTCCTCGCCCGAGCCGTGGCGGGCACGGACGTGGAGGCCGTCGTCGAGATCGACAGCGGTCACCACCGGAGCGGGGTGCAGCCCGGCCGGGCCGCTGAGGTCGCCACCGCCGCGGCCCGCGCGGGGCTGCGGGTGTCGGGGGTGTTCACCTTCCCCGGCCACAGCTACGGCCCCGGTCGCCGGGAGCAGGCGGCCGCCGACGAGGCCGCAGCGCTGGCCGGGGCGGCCGCGACGCTGCGGAAGGCCGGTCTCGACGTGGAGGTCGTCAGCGGCGGTTCGACACCGTCGGCGGCCATCGCCGACGGTGTCGCGCTGACCGAGATCCGGCCCGGCGTGTACGTCTTCAACGACGCGCAGCAGGCCGAGCTGGGCAGCTGCAGCTGGTCCGACATCGCGCTCACGGCGGTCAGCACCGTGGTGAGCGGTGCCGGGCGCCGGGTCGTGCTCGACGCGGGCAGCAAGGTGCTGGGCGCCGACCAGCCGGCCTGGGCCACCGGCGGCGGCCGGCTCCCCGACCACCCCGGCGCCCGGATCGTCGCGCTCTCCGAACATCACGCCACCGTCGTCCTCCCCGAGGACGGTGGCGTGCTGCAGCGGGGCGATGTCGTGCGGGTGGCTCCCAACCACGTGTGTTCCGCCGTCAACCTGGCGGACGAGCTGGTCGTACTCGCTCAGGGCATCCCGGTCGACCGCTGGCCGGTGGCCGCCCGGAACGCCAACACCTGACCCGGCCCGCACGGCGCCGGCCAGGTGTCACGGCCGGTGCAGCGGTTCGCCGTCGGCGCATGGCGGGCACCGGTCCGGCTCCCAGATCTCGTTGGGCCGGGCCACGAGGACATCGAGGGGCAGGCCTGCGCCTGCGGCGATGGTGGCCGGGGTCGTTCCCAGCGCCAGTAGCGCGCCGAGCGCGACCACCTCCGCACCGGCGGCCGTGAGATCGGCGAGGGTGGCGCGCACGGCCGAGCCCGCGTTCACGACGTCGTCGACGACGGCGACACGTCTCCCCGGGAGCCGTGAGCGCAGGGCGGCGGGCAGCCGGTAGGTCGCCGAGTAGAGCCCGGTGCCCGTCGAGGTGCGTTCGGTGTAGCAGAAGGCGACGCCGAGCCGGGCGGCCACGAGCTGGGCGAGCAGGGCTCCGCCCACGAGCGGCCCGCACACGACGTCCACCGCGTGCGGCCGGATCCGGTCCGCGAGGCGCTCGGCGGGCGCGTTGATCGCGTCCGACCAGAACAGGCCGTCAAGCTCGAGCCAGACCTCGCCGTGGTGGCCGGACTCCAGGAGGAAGTGCCCCGTCCGCGCGGCCATGAGCCGCATGACGGCGTCGTTCTGGTCGTGGGGTGTGCTCATGAGGTCATATCCGTCGGACGGGCGATCATCGTGGCGATGCTGCTTCCGACCGAGAGGTGGAGCAAGTGCGTTTCTTCGAGGGGTTCACGACCCGGACCGTCGACGTCGGCGAGGCCGCACTGCACGTCCGGTACGGGGGTGCGGGATCGCCGGTCCTGCTCCTGCACGGGCACCCCCGCACGGGGGCGACGTGGCACCGGGTGGCAGCGCGGCTGCGTGAGGGTGGCCACACGGTCGTGGTGCCGGACCTGCGCGGCTACGGCCGGTCGTCCACGCCGGAGACCACGCATGACCACGCGCCGTACTCGAAGCGGGCGATGGCGCACGACATGGCCCGCCTCATGGCTCAGCTCGGCCACGAGACGTTCGCGGTGGCGGGCCACGACCGGGGCAGCTACGTGGCCCTGCGCCTGGCCCTGGACCACCCGGCGGTGGTCGACCGGCTCACGGTGCTGGACTGCATCCCGATCACCGAGCACCTCGCCCGGTGCGACGCGCGTTTCGCATCGGCGTGGTGGCACTGGTTCTTCTTCGCGCAGCCCGACAAGCCCGAGCGCGCGATCCTCGCCGACCCCGACGCCTGGTACGGCGGCGACCCGGCGAGCATGGGGCAGGAGGCGTACGCGGAGTTCCACCGCGCGATCCACGACCCGGCCACCGTGCGGGCGATGCTGGAGGACTACCGCGCCGGGCTGGGGATCGACCGTGCCCACGAGGAGGCCGACCGGGCGGCCGGACGCCGTGTGACCTGCCCGCTTCTCGTCCTGTGGTCGAGCCGCGACGACCTGGAGGACCTCCACGGCGACCCGCTGGCGGTGTGGCGCGAGTGGTCCACCGACCTACGCGGCGGCGGTCGGATCGACTCCGGACACCACATGGCCGAGGAGGCGCCGGACGAGCTCGCCGCCGCGATTCTCGCCTTCCTCCGAGCCTGAGGCTGTGCATCTGTGGCGTTTCGGACGCATGCGGGAGACCGGATGTCCGGGTACTTGCCTAGAGTCGGGATCATGGGTGGCGTTCGCGGACGGATCATAGGCCTTCTGGCTCGCCGGCGCTTGGGACGCAGACGGGCGGGCGGCGGGTCGCCCGACGCACTGCTGTCGATGCTCCCCGGCTCGGCGCTGGTGCCGCTCCAACGCATCGGGCTCGACCCGGTGGAGGCACTGGGAGCCCTGCGGGAGGACGAGCCGGTCAGCCAGCTCAAGCTGCCGTTCGGCCTGCGCGCCTGGCTGGTCACGGGCTACGAGGAGAGCAAAGCGGTGCTCGGGGCGGGGAGCGCCTTCAGCAACGACTTCACCAACCTCGTCGGCACGGTGGGCATCACGGCCGACCAGAACCCGGGCGGTCTCGGCTTCACCGACCCACCGGCGCACACCCGCCTCCGGCGGATGCTCACTCCCGAGTTCACCGGCCACCGGCTACGCAGACTCGGCCCGCGTATCGAGGCGATCGTGGCCGGTCAGCTCGACGAGATGGCCGGGATCGCGGAGTCGGACGGGGTCGTCGACATCCTGCAGTCCTTCGCGCTCCCCATCCCGTCGCTCACCATCTGCGAGCTCCTCGGCGTCCCCTACTCCGACCGCGCCGACTTCCAGCGGCTCAGCACCACGCGTTTCGACCTGCTCGGCGGGGTCACCGGCACGATCGGCGCCATCTCCGAGTCGATGGAGTACCTGCTCGGCATCGTGGAGAAGCAGCGGGTCGCTCCCGGCGACGGGCTGCTCGGCATGCTCGTGCGGGAGCACGGCGACGACATCAGCGACCACGAGCTGGCCGGGCTCGCCGACGGCCTGCTCACCGGCGGGCTCGAGACCACCGCGAGCATGCTCGCGCTGGGCACCATCGTGCTGCTGCAGCAGCAGGAGAGCCGCATCGCCGTCCGCGACGACGACAGCGCGATCGAGCCGTTCGTCGACGAGCTGCTGCGCTACCTCACCGTGGTGCAGGTCGCGTTCCCGAGATTCGCGAAGGAGGAGATCCAGATCGGTGGTCGCACCATCGCCAAGGGCGACATCGTGCTCTGCTCGCTGAGCGGGGCCAACCGCGACGGGCACGGGCTCGACCGGTTCGACCCCACCCGCGACGCTCGGCCGCACCTCGCCTTCGGCTACGGCCTCCACCGCTGCATCGGTGCCGAGCTCGCCCGCATGGAGCTGCGCGCGGCCTACCCGGCCCTCCTCCGCCGGTTCCCCGACATCACGCTCGCCAAGGACCCCGGCGACCTCTCCTTCCGCAAACTGTCGTTCGTCTTCGGGGTCGACGCGCTCCCCGTCACGCTCCACTGAGTCGGCCGGCGGATCACGCCAGGAGGGAGGCGTAGCGGGGGAGGTCGATGTTCCCGCCGCTCACGATCACGCCGACCCGCTGCCCGGACAGCTCGCCGGCGAGCCTGCGCACGGCGGCGAAGGCCAGACAGCCGGTGGGCTCCACCACGATCTTGAGCGTGGCGGCGAACACCCTCATCGCCGCCACCAGCTCGTCGTCGGAGGCGGTGAAGATGTCGTCCACATCCCGGCGGATGATCGCGAAGGGCAGCTCGCCGAGGTGCTGGGTCTGTGCGCCGTCGGCGATGGTGTCGGGTGTGGCGATGTGCACGAGCGACCCGGTGCGCAGCGACTGCAGCCCGTCGTCGCCCGCCTCCGGTTCCACGCCGTAGATCCGGCAGGACGGCGAGAGCGCGCGGGTGGCCAGTGCCGCACCCGAGAGCAGCCCACCGCCGCCGAGGCAGACGAACAGGGCGTCGAGCTCGCCCACCTCCTCGATCAGCTCCTTCGTGGCGGTGCCCTGCCCCGCGATCACGTCGGGGTGGTCGTAGGGCGGCACGAGCGTCATGCCGTGCTCGGCCGCGAGGGCGCGGCCGAGCTCCTCGCGGTCCTCGGTGTATCTGTCGTAGACGACGATCGACGCGCCGTACCCGCGTGTGGCGGCCACCTTGCTCGCCGGGGCGTCGTGCGGCATCACGATCGTGGCGGGCATCCCGAGGATGCGCGCGGAGAGCGCGACGGCCTGCGCGTGGTTCCCCGAGGAGTAGGTGATCACGCCCGCCCGCCGCTGTGCCTCGTCGAAGCGCGACAGGGCGTTGAACGCGCCGCGGAACTTGAACGCGCCCATCCGCTGGAAGTTCTCGCACTTGAAGAACACCGACGCGCCGACCTCGCCGTCCACCCGTCTCGATGTCAGCACGGGGGTGCGGTGGGCCTGGCCCCGGATCCGCTCGGCGGCGGCCTGCACGTCGGCGTAGGTGGGCGGTGTCGGCATCGTGCTCCCGTCTCGGTGTGTCCTTCGCATCGTGGTCGACGACACCGACACCGTCCTGCCCGGCCCGGGCTACGTGCCGGATCCGCGGTGCTCCGTGCGCACGAGGGACGCCAGCGCCGCCAAGGCCTCGGCCGCGATCGCCGGATGGTCACTGGGCCCGGGCGCCGGGCGCCGGGAACTGCCGTTCGCAGCCGTGACGACCTCGGGATGGACGCGGACGGGTGCGTCCACGAGCACCGCGATGTTCAGCGCGTCGCTCGGGCGCGCATCGACCGTCGAACCGTCCGCCAGCGCGAGGCGCGCGTAGAACACCCCGGCGGTGAGGCCGACGATCTCGACGGCTTCGATACGGCCGCCTGCGGCGGCCAGCAGGGCGACCGTCAGCTGGTACGTACTCGGTCGCGGCAACTCGGCTCCGTCGAGTGCGAGTGCGAGCGACGTGGCCTCGGCCGCCCCGACCCAGATCGGCAGCGTGTGACCGCCCTCGGCGTCGGACAGGACGACGATGTGCACGACATCGCCCTCCCTGTCCACGCGGCGCACGGCCGTGACCTGCATCGGAATCGGGTCGGCGGACTCGGTTTCCATGGCGGGCTCCTCCATCGTGGGGCGGACGGCGAGGTCGGGCATGCTGCGTCGCAGGCTCTCCCTCGCCTTGTACAGCCGGTTCTTCACGGCCGTCACCGAGACGCCGAGATGCTCCGCGGTCTCGGCGATGCTCAGTCCTTGCAGGTAGAACGCGGTGATCGCCGCGGCCTGCCCGACCGGCAGCGACACGACGACCTCGGTGAGCCGCCGGGCCAGCAGGCGGTTCTCGACAACGGTGTCCGGTCCCGGGCCGGCGTCCCGTGGTTCGGCGATCCACTGGCCGCCGAGCAGCACCTCGAGCGAGATCGGGCTCCGTGACTGCTGCCGGGCCAGGTTGCGTGCGGTGTTCAGGGCGATCCCGGCCAGCCAGGGCCCGAAGCTGGCGGGGCGGTTGAGCTTGTCCAGGCTCGTCATGGCGGCGAGGACCGCGTCCTGGACCACGTCCTCGGCCCCCGTGGGGTCGGCGAGCCAGCGGACGCACAGCGATTGGACGAGGTCGAGATGCCGGTCGACCAGTACGGCGAACGCGGACCGGTCGCCGTGGCGCGCGGCGTGTACCAGCGCTGCGTCATCGTCGGCTGTGCTCGCCCTCCACACGTCCTCATAGTGGTGGCCACCGCATCCGGGGTTAGCCACTCAACGACGAACGCCGGGCCCGCCTTCCGAAGGCGGACCCGGCGTTCGGCCGGTGTTCTGAGCTCAGTGACGCACGGACCTGCGGCTGTACATGCCGGTGACCAGGAAGACCCCGAGGGCCGCGACGACGACCTGGAGGATCAGCTCACCGATGTGGAACCCGCCTCCCGTGGCCAGGCCCAAGGCGCCGGCGATGAACGAGCCGATGAAGGCGGCGACGATACCGATGACGATCGTCAGCCAGATCGGGATCGGCTGCTTGCCCGGCACGACCAGGCGGCCCAATGCGCCGATGATGAGCCCCACGACGATGGCAGTGATGATGCCCGTGACGGTCACGGTTCCCTCCAGTTACGCCCCAGGGGTCGCTCTTGACGACCCGTTGTGGCTGAGTTCCCGGTCGGTCACGGGATCAAGCGTGATCGAGGCAACGTCGTCGATCTTTGGTCCGGGCGGTCCATCGCATACGACCGGATGCCGGAACGCCGCTGTCCCGCTGCCGCGGCTGCGCGTCACCCCACGGCGGCCCGAGCCGGCCCGGCGCCGCGGAGCACCCGCTCCTGGAGCTCGGGGGCCCCCAGCCGCTCCGGGCCGTCGAGCATGTTGATCACACGCAGCAGTGCCGTGGCGAGGACGGCGTCGTCCTCTGCCGCCTCCCGGTACCGCTCCAGGTACTCGCCCATCTCGAGCATCTCCGCGGTCCGCTCGCCCTCGACGTACGGGAACCGCAGGTCGCCGCCGACGACGATGTCCCACGGGTTGTCGAGCAGCGTTGCCGACGCGGTGAAGAAGCGGAGCCACAGTTCATCGCCGCCCTCATGGAGCAGGCGGCCCAGCAACTGCGCTTCCAGTGCGGCGACCGTCATGCCCTGCCCGTAGGAGGGGTTGAAGCTGCAGAGGGCGTCGGCGGTGACGAGATAGGCCTCCGGGAAGCGGTCGAGCTGCTCGTAACGACGACGGACACTCGCCGGATAACGCGACAGCACCGGCTCGCTCAGCGGGGGTGCCGAACGGATGATCTCGGCGATGTCGGGGGCGGCCAGGTGCTCGGCGAACTCGGCCATGCCCGCGTCATCCGTGGGCAGGACCGCATCGCCACCCCACGCGCTGATGTTGACCATGAAGCGCTCGCCCTCCTGTCCCAGCACGAGCCCACTGCGCAGTTGGCCCGGGTAGGGGGCGAACGTCGAGCCGAGACGGCCGCCGAGATGGTGGGGTTCACGGCGGTAGAGCCGGGAGAGGTAGGTGACGTCGATGCGTACCCGATCCTCCGGTGCTCTCGCGTACCCGAGCTCGTCGAGCCACACCGGGCTGCGCGTGCCACGGCCTGCGGCGTCCACCACCAGATCGGCGTCCAGCACGAATTCCACCGCGTCCGCGGAGCGGTTCCGCATGCGCACTCCGGTGATCCGGCGCCGATCAGGGGAACTCGTCAGGCCGGTCACCTCGCAGCGATCGACGATCGACACCCGGGGCAGGGCCGCGACCCGGGAGCCGACGGCGAACTCCAGCAGGGGACGGCTCACTCCCAGGGCGAACAGTCCCGACGGCCCGGGGCACAGCAGGCGACCGTCGGCGTACCAGTGGAAATCGGACCGCACATCGATGAGGGGCACGCCGGCCGCGAGCAGTTCGTCGCTCAGACCGGGGAAGAACTCGTCGAGCACCTCCCGGCCCCGGGCGAGCAGAGCGTGCGGATGGCGACCCTGCGGCACGCCGCGCCGCGGGCTCGGCTCGGTCGGAAGCTCGTCCCGGTCGAGCACCGTCACGCGCTCGAAACTCTCGCTGAGCGCCCGGGCCGCGAGCAGTCCTCCCATCGATGCGCCGATGACGACGGCGTGTCCGCGACGTGGCGAAATCGGATGCATCGGGCTCCTTCGGAAGAGTGCTCTGCATGGACCGCGGGATTGATTGACAGTGGGCGGGTGAATTTCGGTCGCTCGCCGTCGAGGTCATTCCCGGGCATACGCATAGTCGGAAGGGGTGCGTTCACAACTATACGGTCGGCCGGCGCAGTGACGCCTCTGCCGCGACCTTTCGGGGCCGACTGTACGAATTGTGAAGAACGTGAATCCGGGTCCGGACGGCGTCTCCGGTGCTCGCTCTCTGATTGTCGTCGACTGATCTACTCTCCCGCTTATGAGTGAAGTTGTCGGTCTGTCATCCGGACGTCTGAGTGGAAAGGTTGCACTGGTCACAGGTGCGAGTTCCGGTATCGGTGAAGCTGCGGCGAAGGCGCTCGCCACACAGGGCGCGCGCGTCGTGCTCGCGGCTCGACGCAAGGATGAGTTGGACCGTGTCGCCGCGGAGATCGCGACCGCGGGCGGTGAGGCGCTTGCCGTACGGACCGACGTGCTGTCCGACGAGGACATCGCGGTTGCCGTCCGCATCACCGAGGAGCATTTCGGTGGGCTGGACATCGCCTTCAACAACGCGGGAGCCGGCGGCGCGTTCGGGCCGGTCGCGGACCGCACGCCGGAGTCGTGGCGAGCGGACATCGAGGGCGTCCTCAACACCGTCTTCTACTCGATGCGCAACGAGATCCCGGCGCTGCTGCGCCGCGGTGGCGGCGTGATCATCAACAACGGGTCCGTGGTGGGCAACGTCGGCTCCGGCACCATGATCAGCTCGTACGTGGCGGCCAAGCACGGTGTGCACGGGCTGACGCGGGCCGCGGCACTGGAGCTCGCGCCGCAGAACGTGCGGGTCAATGCGATCGCGCTGGGCACGGTGCTCAGCCCGGGGGTCAAGGACATCATGGCGGCGACACCCCAGTTCGAGCAGGCGATGCGCGCCGTGCACCCCATCGGCCGGTTCGCCACCCCGGACGAATCGGCGTCCCTCGTGGCCTACCTCGCCGGAGACGACGCCGCCTTCATCACCGGCGCCGTCATGGTCATGGACGGAGGCTGGACCGCTCAGTGACCGTGGTGGTCCCTCGGCTGCGGTCTGGCTGCCGGCTCCCCACGTTCGGCCGCGACACGCGCGTGATCAGCGGAAACGCGGGTACCCCACCACCGATGAGACTGCTGGAGCGGGTGCTGAAGCCGACGGTGGACCGGTTGGTGGCGGAGCGCATCGAGGAGGAACGCCTCGATGCGCTCTACCGCTACCGCGTCCACAGCGACCCCGCCCGGCTACGGATCCACCCCACCGCGGTCGTCAACAACGCGATCTTCAACACCGGCGGTGGCCACATCACCGTCGGGGCGTACGTGTTCTTCGGCCACAACGTCTGTGTGCTGGCCGGCGTCCACGAGGTCGACAAGTTCGGCATCGAGCGGCAGCAGGCCATCCCCCGCAGCGGGTACGACATCGAGATCGCCGAAGGTGTCTGGCTGGCGACCAACGTGCTGGTCGCGGGGCCGGTGACGATCGGTGCGCACGCGGTCGTCGGTGGTGGATCGGTGGTGCTGAAGGACGTTCCACCGTATGCGGTGGTGGCGGGCAACCCGGCGAGGTTCATCCGGTCATTGGCCCCGCCCGGAGCCGAGTGACCGGTGCTGCGGGGAGGTACCGCCCTTCGCCGGTGTCAGCCGGCCAGAAAGGACCGTATCCGGCCGACCCAGTCGGCCTGCCGTTCGAAGTGCGCAGCATGCCCGGCGTCCGGCACCAGAGACAGTTCGCTGTGCGGCACTGCGGCATGCAGCCGATGAGCTACCTGCACGGGGAAGCCCAGATCGTGCGCACCGTGCAGGATCAACGTGGGACGACGGAGTTCGCGCAGCACCGTTTCCGGATCGGCGGGCCGGGGTGATCGCAACCTGCCCGCAAGCCATCCCGGATTCCATTCGCCGGAAAACCGAACCCGCCGCAGCACGGCCCGCCACGGGTCCAGCAACCCGAGGTCCCACAGGTTCATCGGCGCGGTGGCCATCGCCATGAGCCGGGTCTTCTCGGCCTGGTCGGTGGACTGATCCGCGAAGATCGCCGCGATCTCGGTGTCGACGGCCGCGACCCGTCGCAGATACTCGGCGTTCTGAGCGAGGTCGTCCTCGATATCCGGATAAGCCGTGGTCGATGCGAGTATCAGCCGGTCCACGAGATGCGGGTGACGTTCGGCAAGCATCATGGCGAGCTGTCCGCCGTAGGAGAAGCCGAGCACGTCCACCCGGTCGGCGCCGAGTTCGGGCACGAGCCGAGCAGCATCCTCGACACAGAGGTCGGGCTGGTACTCGTCGGCGGGGAGGTCCCGGCTGCTACGACCGCACCCGCGCAGATCGAACAGGACGACACGGCGTAGGTCGATCAGATCGTCGAGCGCCGGCAGCAGATAGGAGTGGTCCCATCCAGGGCCACCGTGGATCACCAGCAGGACGGGGGCGTCCGGATCGCCATGGCTGCGAACGAACAGCGACACGCCGTCCGCCGTGTGGAGGAGTCCCTCGTCGAGCACCGCGCACGGTATCGCTCCGGGTGCGCTGGCCCGCGGAAATTCGCTGCTGCCAGGCTGACGGGAGCCCTATCTTCCGGGAATGGTGTACCGCCCGACTCTGCCGCCGGATCGCGTGGAGGACCTGCGCCGCTGGCACGAGCATGCGTACCGCGACCTGGCCGCCGCAGGCGAACGGCGACTGGACTACCTCGGCCTGGATCTGGTGGTCCCGCCCGGAGTCTTCGCGCCGACACCGACGTCCGATCTGCTGGGGCGGGCTGTCGTCGCTGAAGTGCGTTCCGGGGAGCGCGTGCTCGACATGGGGACCGGCTCCGGCGTGAATGCACTACTTGCGGCGAGAGCCGGAGCCTCGGTCCTCGGCGTGGATGTGAACCCGGTGCCGGTCGAGGCAGCCGAGGCCAACGCCGTGCGGAACGGGGTTCGTGCGACCTTTCGGGTGAGTGATGTCTTCGCACAGGTGAATGGCTGCTTCGACCTGGTGGTCATCGACCGCCCTTCCGCTGGTTCGCCCCACGTGACATGGCGGAGGCGACGATGACGGACGAGGGATACGCGACGGCCGGCCGCTTCCTCGCCGGAGTGCGCGAACGACTCAACCCCGGTGGCCGGGTACTGATGTTCTTCGGGACCTCCGGCGATCAGGACCACGTCCTGGGCCTCGCCCTCCGTGCCGGCCTGCACGTCGAGACCGTGGCGTCACGGGAGCTGGAGCGCGACGGGGTGAGCGTCACGTACTCGACATTCCGTATGACGCCCTGCGGCAGCGTTGGGGTCCCATGATGCTGTTTTGCGGCCGGCGGATACCGCGTTATGTGTCCATGACGCGGCAGGGGTGTCGGGAATCGGCGGTCACTACGGGGCCGTCGTGCGCGGGGTCAGGCCGGGCGCCGGGCAGCGAGCAGGACCTGCGGGAGCAGCGACGGCGGCTGCACCGGCAGCCCCAGCTCGGCGACCATTTCGAGACCGGCGTCGACGAGCATGCCGACGAGCTCCTCGGGGCGGTACAGGTGGGTCGTCCAGGACACCGGCAGGCCGCCGTACCCCTCCGTGCGGGCGATGTCGCCGTCGCCGACATGCGTGCCGACCAGCGCGTGACCGCCGGGGACGAGCGCGTCGGCGAAGGTCCGCAGCACGCCGGGCAGCGCCTCGCGCGGGAGGTTGAACAGCGACCACCAGCCGAGCACGCCGCCCATCGAGGCAGGCGCGAGGTCGAGGTCGGTCGCCGAGGCGACGGAGAACTGCAGGTCGGGGTAGTCCCGTCGGGCGTGCTCGATCATCCGGGGCGACAGGTCGACGCCCGAGGCGTCCAGGCCCAGCCCGGTGAGGTGCGCGGTGACGATGCCGGGGCCGCAGCCGACGTCCAGGACGGGGCCGAGTCCGCGGACTGACTCGGCGAACGCGGCGAGCGCGGCGCGCAGCCACGGCTGCGCGTCCAGCCGCCCGGCTCCCATCTCGACGTAGGCGTCGGCCACCCGGTCGTAGGACTCGCGGACTGTCTCGAGGTCGGAGAGCTGAGGCACGAGGGCACCCTACGCACCCCGCGTGGCCGCCTCCTCGGGTTTGCCCCTGCCGGACGGCAGCTGAGACCGAACGACAACGCCCGGACGTCCGCGTGAGCGGGCGTCCGGGCGTGTGCGCTGGCGGAGGATGCGGGATTCGAACCCGCGAGGGCGTGAACCCAACACGCTTTCCAAGTCTGCACAGCACGGTTCAGCGCGGTCCGACCTTGCCCGCCCCCCGGGGTGACCCTCAATGTCGTTCGAGCCCGAACACTACTTCTTCTTATTTCCCTCGACCCGAGAAGCCTTGATTCATTCTCTCGTATGCATCCACTAGGTGACACAGGTCGTTCCATCTGCTGGTGACGGCTGGGGAACGGAATTCGACAAGCGCCATCTGGACTAACGCAGGCCGGCTCGAATTCGTGACCGAGCCCGTGGGCGTGGCCGATCTCGAGCGCACGAATGGGGAGCAGGCCCTATCCCGAATCGGTGGGCTGGCCCCCACCTGTCGGGGGGCTGCCCTCTGGCTTCGCGCCGGCGAGGTCGCCAGGGTTGGAGACGCAGCAACAGCGAGATGTCGGAGCGGCATCTCCACCACCCCTTACCCGAAGGTATCTCATGAAACTGAAGCGCATGGCCACCAGACTTGCCGCTGGATCACTGCTGGCCGGAAGCCTGGTCCTCGCAGGCACCACCGGAATCGCACTCGCCGACACCCCCTTGCCGGCACAGCAGCAGAATGCGGCGGTATCAGCACAGCAGCCGGGTGCGGTGCCGGCGGCGGCCTGCTTCACCCGGGACGGCTCCGCGCGTGACGGTCGGCGCGTCGGAACCAACCCCGTTCGGTTCGACTATCCCGACAGCCCGTACGTCGGTGCGCGCTACGACAGCTGCCAGGGGGTTGTCCGAATTAGCTTCGGCGGCTACGTGTCAGGCGTCACCCATTACAACGTGAGAGTGAATGGTCGCCAGGTCGAAACCCGTGCGGGGGAGGCCCTGCTCATGACTCGTCAGGTGGGTCCGGGTGGGCCGGTCTCCATCGATGCTCAGGCGTGCACGCGCGGTAGGATCATCACCCCTGTCCCCGGCTTCCCGCCGATCAGGGAGCGCTCCAGCTGCACCCGCTTCTCGCCGCTCGTCACTGTGCAGACCCGCTGACGGTGCAGGGCCGGAGCCGAAGGGCCACTGTGTGGGCGGGAGCAGCGTTCCGGCGCTTGCCTCCGCCCGTCACATGCGCAAACCATCTCCTGGTCCGGGACGGAGCCGGGCGAGAAACAGCCCTGACACTGAGTCCCGGACCTACGGGGTATGGGCCTTCATTGCATTCTGGACGGCATTGCCCAGGTTTGGGGCTCTGGGGTCCGGTACCCCTTCCTGAATATGGTTCATGACATAGCCGAACGCAAGTCCGGTGGCCGGATCGGCGAAGCCGAGCGACCCCCCGAAGCCGGGAAACCCGAAGGCCGTCGGGCTGTACCAGAATGCGTCGGGTGTGGGCAGGCCGAAACCGGTGCCGATCCGGACGGGTACGCGCAGAATGCGATCGATGCCCCTGGTCTACGCCTTTGGTGGTGGAGATTCGACGCGGCCGGAGGTCCTCGGGGAAGCGGAGCGGCGCGGTCGGATCACTCAGAACCCGGCCAAGCTGGCCAAGGCGCCCCGGCTTGCGGATCACGAGATCGAGCCGTACTCGATCGAAGATGTGCAGGCGCTCCTGCGCGCTGCCGAGAGCGAGCGCAATAGCGCTCGGTGGGCGATCGCTCTCGCTCTGGGATTGCGGCAGGGCGAGGTCCTCGGACTCCAGCGGTCCGATGTGGACCTCAGAACAGGCACGTTGTGGGTCCGCCGGGGGCGTCTCCGGCCCAGGTACGAGCACGGGTGCGGCGGCTCATGTGGCAAATCGCCCGGCTACTGCCCCACCCGCCGACAGGTCCGGGGGCGAGACAGACGAGACGAAGTCCCGTGCCGGGCGTCGGGCAGTGGGCCTACCGTCCGAGTTGGTCGAGCTGCTCAAGCGGCACCGGGCTGAGCAGGATGCGGAGAGGGCGACAGCAGCTCAGCTCTGGCGGGACGCCGGCTACGTCTTCGCCACCCCGACCGGCGAGCCGATCAACCCAAGCACCGACTACCACCAGTGGAAGCGGCTCCTTGCCCGCGCTGGGCTGCGTGACGGCCGGCTGCACGACGCCCGTCACACAGCCGCGACGGCTCTGCTGATCCTCGGCGTGCCGGAGCGGGCGGTCATGGGTCTCATGGGTTGGTCGACCACGGCGATGGCGGCTCGCTACCAGCACATCACCAGCACCGTCCGGGACGACGTGGCCGAGCGGGTGGGTGGCCTGATCTGGGGGCCGTCAGAGTCCGACTGAGACTGAAGGCGAACGCCCGGGCCCCGCGTGAGCGGGTGTCCCGGGCGTTCTCGCTGCTCAGAGAGCGGAGGATGCGGGATTCGAACCCGCGAGGGCGTGAACCCAACACGCTTTCCAAGCGTGCGCCATAGGCCACTAGGCGAATCCTCCGTGTCGGAGCATAGCCGGGTCGCTCGCGCCGCCGACGACCGCCTACACTCCTCCACGGACCCCGCGCGGCGTCCATCCTGTGAACTCCCCCAGGGCCGGAAGGCAGCAAGGGTCAACGGGCTCTGTCGGGTGCGCGGGGTCCCCTTACGTCTCCGGCCCGTGCGGCCTCTTACGTTCCCCCGCGGCCTGCTGTCGGTGCCGGTCGGTAGCCTCGCGCCCGTGGCGCTGGCTCTGTACCGCAAGTACCGCCCGGCGAAGTTCGCCGAGGTGGTCGGGCAGGAACACGTCACGGAGCCGTTGAGCACGGCGCTCGCGGCGGGCCGCATCAACCACGCCTACCTGTTCTCGGGCCCCCGTGGCTGCGGCAAGACGTCATCGGCGCGCATCCTGGCGCGGTCGCTCAACTGTGAGCTCGGTCCCACACCCGACCCGTGCGGGGTCTGCCCGTCCTGCATCTCGCTGGCGCCGGGCGGGCCGGGCAACATCGACGTCACCGAGCTCGACGCCGCGTCCCACGGTGGGGTGGACGACACCCGCGAGTTGCGCGACCGCGCCTTCTTCGCGCCCGCGGAGTCGCGCTACCGCGTGTTCATCGTCGACGAGGCCCACATGATCACGACGCAGGGTTTCAACGCCCTGCTCAAGATCGTGGAGGAGCCGCCGGAACACCTGGTGTTCGTGTTCGCCACCACCGAGCCGGACAAGGTGCTGCCCACCATCCGCTCGCGCACCCACCACTACCCGTTCCGCCTCATCCCGCCCGGAACGCTGCGCAAGCTGCTGGAGCGCATCTGCGCCGAGGAAGGCGCGGTCGTCGCGCCCCCGGTCTTCCCCCTCGTCATCCGCGCGGGAGGTGGTTCGGCGCGCGACTCGCTGTCGGTCCTCGACCAGCTGCTCGCCGGGGCCGGACCGGAGGGCGTCACCTACGAGCGGGCGGTGGCGCTGCTCGGGGTCACCGACGTCTCCCTGATCGACGACGTGGTCGACGCGCTCGCCGCGAGCGACCGCGCCGCGGTGTTCGAGGCCGTCGACCGGCTGGTGGAGGCCGGGCACGACCCCCGCCGCTTCGCGGCCGACCTGCTGCAACGCCTGCGCGACCTCACGCTGCTGCAGGCGGTGCCCGAGGCGGCCGAGCGCGGGCTCGTCGAGGGGGCCGAGGACGAGCTATCGCGGATGATCGAGCAGGCCGGCAAGCTCGGTCAGGCCACGCTCACCCGCTACGGCGAGATCGTGCACACCGGGCTCACCGAGATGCGGGGGGCCACGGCGCCGCGGCTGCTGCTGGAGCTGCTGTGTGCGCGGATGCTGCTGCCCGCCGCCACCGTGGCCGAGCCGGGGCTGCTGGAACGCCTCGAGCGCCTCGAGCGGCGCAATGCCATCGCGTCCGCCCCGCTGCCCCCCGGGGAGACGGTGGCCGATCGTGAGGAGCCGGCCGATGCGCGGCCGCGGTTCCAGCGCCGCAGCGAGCGGGCGGAGCAGCCGGCGGGCGCCGGTGCGCCGGTGGAGGCTCGGGACGGCCGGGCCGGGGCGGCGCCCGCCGAGTCCGAGCAGGCGGTCCCGCAGCGGGCCGCCACGGATCGTCCCGCCGTCGATCCGCGGGCTGCCGCCGACTCTGCCGCCGTGCCCACCGATCCCGGTCGCCAGGGTGGGGAACCGGTGGCAGCGGAACCCACCGGTGCTCCTCCCTCGGGCGCCGATCGTCCCGCCGTCGATGAGGCAGCCGGCGCCGGTCGCCGGGGCGGTGAACCCTCGACGAAACGCCAGCCCGGCGATCGTCCTGCCGTGGAGCCCGCCGCACCTGCCCGTCCCTCCGAAAGGGAGCCTGTCGCCCGTCCCGGCTCGGCGCGCCCCGTCCCCGAGCGGGCAACCACCGCTGCCTCCGACCGCCCGGTTCCGCCGTCGCCGGCCGACGCGGCCGCCCGGTACGACCGCGGTGGCCCCGCTCGCCAGGCCGAGCCCGCCGGCGTGGCTCCACTCGATGCGGCGGCGGTGCGGCGGGCGTGGCCGGAGGTGCTGGCCGCGGCCAAGGACCGCAAGAAACGCACGGCCGCGCTGCTGGTGAGCGCCACCGTGCGGGCCGTGGAGGGCGACACGCTGGTGCTGAGCATCGGCACCGCCCCGCTGGCCCGGTTGCTCTCGGAGCAGAGCAACACCGAGGTCATCGCCGAGTCGCTGCACGCGGTGCTGGGGGTCCGCTGGCGGGTGCGCTGCGAGCACGGCGACGCCGTGCCGTCCGCGCCCCCCGCGGCCGGTCCGCCC
>NZ_JAAXKY010000110.1 GCF_012911925.1 Pseudonocardia xinjiangensis
CGGAGGGGGCGGGGCGGGGCCACGGCGCCTGGTCTCGGCCTCGCGACGCTTCGGCGTCGGACGGCCCTTGCCGGGGCTGCGAGAGGTGTCGCCGGGGCCCTGCGCGACGTCGTTCTCGGTCGGGTCGGCACCGACGGTGGTCGGTGTGGAGCGTCGCAGGAACCTCACGGGGGTAACCATACGGGCGATACGGTGCCCAGTATGCGAGTGGTAGTGGCTCCGGACTCCTTCGGTGGGACCTTGAGCGCGACGGCAGCGGCCGACGCGATCGCAGCGGGTTGGCGGCGCCATGCGCCTGACGACGATCTGCACTTGCTCCCGCTGGCCGACGGGGGCACCGGTTTCGTCGAAGTGCTGCACACGGCGCTGGGTGGCGAGTGGCACGAGCTCGACGTCACCGGCCCGTTCGGGGACCCGGTGCCTGCCCGCTGGCTCCGGATCGGGTCGACGGCGTACCTGGAGTCGGCCGCGGCGTGCGGGCTGCATCTCGTGCCGCGGGAGCGCCGGGTGCCCGACGTCGCCCGCACCGTCACCTCACGCGGTGTCGGTGAGCTGGTCGCCGCGGCCCGGGACGCCGGCGTCACCGAGGTGGTGATCGGCCTGGGCGGCTCGGCCACCACGGACGGGGGCGCCGGGATGCTGGCCGCGCTCGGCGCGGTGGCCGTCGACGACGCGGGGGAGCCCGTGCCGTCCGGGGGAGCGGCCCTGGCCAGGAGCGTCCGGCTCGACGGCGTGCCGCAGCTGGGTGACGTGCGCCTCGTCGCCGCCGCCGACGTCGACAACCCGCTGCTGGGTGAGCACGGCGCGGCCGCCGTCTTCGGGCCGCAGAAGGGCGCGGACGCCACCGCCGTGGCCGAGCTGGACGCCGCACTGGCCGGCTTCGCCGACGTGCTGGCCCGCGGCCTCGGCCAGGACGTGCGCGACGAGCCCGGAGCCGGAGCGGCGGGCGGCCTCGGAGCCGCCCTGCTGGCGTGCGGCGCCCGTCGCGTGTCCGGGGCCGGCCTGGTCCGCGAGCTCGTCGGCCTCGACGAGGAGCTCGACAAGGCCCAGCTCGCCATCACGGGCGAGGGCAGCTTCGACTGGCAGTCGCTGCGCGGGAAGCTCATCACCGCGGTCGCCAAGGGGGCGGCCGACCGTGGGGTGCCGTGCATCGTGCTGGCCGGCCAGGTGTCCGTCGGCACGCGGGAGGCGGCCGCCGTCGGGGTCGACTCGGCGTACTCCGTGGCCGACGACGCCGGCGGCGTGGAGGCCTCGATGGCCGACCCGGCCGGCACCCTGGCGGCGCTCGCGGAGCGCGTCGCCACCCGCTGGAGTCGGTAAACCCCGTCGCGTGGCCCGGATCACCCCGACCGGCACAGGGGGGCCGACGAGCGGGTCAAGGGCCTACTATGAGGGCAGAACCGGAACATCCCGGACCGGCGACAGGTGCCGATTCGGAACCTGCTCCGAGTTGGAACAGCATTGCCGCGCTCGATGTTGGGAGAGCCATGACCGTCGATAACACGACCGATGTCGTCACCGAGACGCACGGCGTCGAGCTGACCGACACCGCCGCCCTCAAGGCGAAGGCCCTGTTGGACCAGGAGGGCCGCGACGACATGCACCTGCGCATCGCCGTTCAGCCCGGTGGCTGCGCCGGCCTGCGCTACCAGCTGTTCTTCGACGACCGGTCGCTCGACGGCGACCTGTTCCGCGAGTACCACGGCCTCAAGGTCGGGGTCGACCGGATGAGCGCGCCCTACCTGCAGGGTGCCGTCATCGACTTCGTCGACAGCATCGAGAAGCAGGGCTTCACGATCGACAACCCGAACGCGGGCGGTTCCTGCGCCTGTGGCGACTCGTTCAACTGACGGTCACCCGCTCGTTGTGATCGGCCACGAACCCCGGCCGGGAGCTTTGGCTCCCCAGCCGGGGTTCGTTGCGTCGGCGGCCCGGTAGGGTTCTCGATCGTGCCTATCGCCGTGACCGGATCCATCGCCACCGACCAGCTCATGCACTTCCCGGGCCGGTTCGTCGACCAGCTGGTCGCCGACCAGCTCGACCGGCTCTCGCTGAGCTTCCTGGTCGACGACATGGTGATCCGCCCCGGCGGCGTGGCGGGCAACATCGCCTTCGCCCTCGGCGTGCTGGGTCAGTCGCCGCTGCTCGTGGGGGCCGTCGGGGCCGACTTCGGTGAGTACCGCGCCCGCCTCGAGGCCAACGGCGTCGACTGCTCGGCCGTGCTCGTCTGCGAGGACGTCAACACCGCCCGGTTCGTCTGCACCACCGACGACGACATGCGCCAGCTCGCGTCGTTCTACACCGGCGCCATGGCGCGGTCCCGGGAGATCTCCCTCGCCCCGTTCGTCGAGCGGGTCGACCTGGCGCTCATCGGCGCCAACGACCCGGAGGCGATGCTGCGCCACACCGACGAGTGCCGCGAGCTGGGCCTGCCCTTCGCGGCCGACCCGTCCCAGCAGCTGGCCCGCATGGAGGGCCCGGAGATCCGCCGCCTCGTCGAGGGGGCCCGCTACCTGCTCACCAACGACTACGAGTGGGAACTGCTGCTCAAGAAGACCGGCTGGACCGAGGCGCAGGTCACGGAGAAGGTCGAGATCCGGATCACCACGCACGGGGAGAAGGGCGTGGAGATCTACGGGCCGGAGACGCTCAAGGTCGGCATCGTCCCCGAGACCGGCAAGGTCGACCCCACGGGCGTCGGCGACGCCTTCCGCGCCGGGTTCCTCGCCGCGGTCGCCGGCGGGCTGTCCATGGAGCGCTCGGCGCAGCTCGGCTCCCTCATCGCCGTCCAGGTGCTGGAGACCGACGGCCCGCAGGAGTGGACCTGGGACCGCGCCCACGGCCTGGAGCGCCTCCGCGACGCCTACGGCCCCGACGCCGCCACCGAGATCGAGCGGGTCCTCCCGGCCTGACCCCGGCCCCGCGAGTCGCCCGTTTCGTGCGCCTGAGTCGCCCGTTCCCGTCGGCCGGTCCGCCCCCGCGAGTCGCCCGTTTCGTGCGCCTGAGTCGCCCGGTTTCCTAGCCGGCGGCTGGGCCGGCTCGGGCCGTTTGATCACCCGCGAGATCCGCGTTTTAGCCCTCTGCGGGGCGGAAACGCGGATCTCGCGACGATCATGCGACGCGGCTAGAGGCGCACGGGGTAGGCCGGCTCGGGGATCTCCGGGACGATCCGCCGCTCGACGAAGATGCCGTGCCAGAGCAGGAAGACCAGCAGCGTCCAGATCCGGCGGCTGTGGTCGACCGGGCCGGCGCGGTGGGCGTCGAGCATGCGCTGGACGGCGGCGAGGTCGAGGAGGTGGTCGGCCTGGGAGTCGCGGATGATGTCGCGCGCCCACAGGTACATCTCGTCGCGCAGCCAGTGCCGGAGCGGCACGGGGAAGCCGAGCTTGCGCCGGTGCAGCACGTGCGGGGGGACGATGCCCTCCAGCGCCCGGCGCAGCGCGTACTTGGTGGTGCCCTCGGCCAGCTTCTCCGACAGCGGCAGCCCGGACGCCACGGCGAACACCTCGGGGTCGAGGAACGGCACCCGCAGCTCGAGGGAGTTGGCCATCGTCACCTTGTCGGCCTTGACGAGGATGTCGCCGCGCAGCCAGGTGAACAGGTCGACGTGCTGCATCCGGGACACCGGGTCCCAGGCCTCGGAGTCGCGGTAGTGCGCCTCGGTGATCTCGGTGTGGGAGCGACGGGGGTCGTACTGGCGCAGGATCCCGGCGAGGTGCTCGTCACGGAAGATGCGGGCGTTGCCGTAGTAGCGCTCCTCCAGCGGGAGGGCGCCGCGGCGCAGCAGGTCCTTGCCCCGCATACCCTCCGGCAGGTGGGTCGAGGCCCGGCCGAGCAGCCCCCGTACGGCGCCGGGCACCTTCTCGAACGGCGCGAGCGACAGCGGCTCGCGGTAGATCGTGTAGCCGCCGAACAGCTCGTCGGCGCCCTCGCCGGACAGCACGACCTTGACGTGCTGGCGTGCCTCGCGCGCGATGAACCAGAGGGGGACGAGCGCGGGGTCGGCCACCGGGTCGTCCAGGTACCAGACGATGAGTGGCAGCGCGGCCATCATCTCGTCGGGCTTGACCGTGCGGACGACGTGCCGCACGCCGATCGCGGCGGCCGACTCGGCCGCGACGTCGACCTCGGAGTAGCCCTCGCGCTCGAAACCGGTGGTGAACGTGATCAGGTTCGGGTTGTGCTGCTTGGCCAGCGCGGCGATCGCGGTGGAGTCGATCCCGCCGGACAGGAACGCGCCCACGGTGACGTCGGCACGCATGTGCTTGGCCACGCTGTCGGCGAGGACGTCGGCGATCCGGGAGTGCAGGGCGGCGGACCCGCCGGCTGCGGCGCCGGAGTGGAACGTGGGGGTGAAGTAGCGCTCCTGCTCGACCTCGCCGCCGGGCCGCACCGTGAAGTGCGTGCCCGACTCGATACGCCGGATGGCGCGGTGCATCGTGGCGGGCTCGGGCACGTACTGCAGCAGGAGATAGTGGTGCAGCGCTGCGGGGTCGAGGTCGGCCGAGACGCCGGCGGCGCCCAGCCCGAGGGCGGGCGCGAGCTGCAGCAGGCTCTTCTTCTCGCTCCCGAACGCGACGCCGGCCGGCCCGGCTGCCATGTACAGCGGTTTGATCCCGAACGGGTCACGCGCGCCGAACATCACGCGCTCCTGGGCGTCCCAGATGAGGAACGCGAACATCCCGCGCAGCCGGCCGACGGCGGCGGGGCCCCAGTAGTGGTAGGCCGCCACGATCGCCTCGGTGTCGCCCGCGGTGGCGAACCTCGCCCCGTACTGGTGAATGAGCTCGTCGCGCAGCTCGAGGTAGTTGTAGATCTCGCCGTTGAACACGATCGTGTATCGACCGTTCGCGTACTGCATCGGCTGGTGCGAGTGCTCGATGTCGATGAAGGCGAGCCGGTTGAACCCGAACGCGACGTCGGCGTCGTTCCAGGTGCCGCTCTCGTCCGGCCCCCGGTGACGGGCGCAGCGCATGGCCGCGGCCACCGGTTGGATCCGGGTACCGGCGTCGGCCCGGGTGGTCAGCAGTCCCAGCAGTCCACACACAGCGAGCCAGTATGCCGACGACTCGCGCCGGCCCCGTGCCCACCCGACACCCGGATCGGGGGCCTGCTCGGTTAGGCTCTACGCGAGGTCGAAGGCGGGCAAGCGCGCGCCACCGGGGTATCCGGCGGCCGACGGAACACGACGGGTTGGGGAGGCGGCGCGCAGTGGGCCGAGCACAGCGCGGGAGAGAGCACCGTGGATCCGGGCTCCCGGGTCGCGGTCGGGTGGCGAAGCTGGTCGCCCTGGCCGCTCTGGTCATCCCGCTCACCACGGGTTGCTCGGTGGACGAGGTACTGCGGTTCGGATGGCCCGTCGGGGTCACGCCGCAGGCCGAGGCGATGCGTCACCTGTGGACCTGGTCGGCGATCGCGGCGCTGATCGTCGGGGCCATCACCTGGGGCGCGATGTTCTGGGCGATCGCGTTCCACCGCAAGCGCAAGGGCGACGACGACACCCCGCCGCGCCAGACGCAGTACAACCTGCCGATCGAGGTCGTCTTCACCGTCATCCCGACGATCATCGTCGCGGTGCTGTTCGGCTTCACCGTCAACGTGCAGAACTACGTCGACCGGGACCTGCCGAACCCCGACGTCCGGGTGGACATCACGGCGTTCCAGTGGAACTGGCGCTTCGACTACCCGGACGCCCGTGGGGCGAACGGCCAGCCGATCACCACGCAGGGCACGTCCGACACGATCCCGCTGCTGGTGCTGCCCACCGACCGGCGCATCCAGTTCACGCAGCGCTCCACCGACGTGATCCACAGCTTCTTCGTGCCGGAGTTCCTGTTCAAGCGGGACGTCTTCCCCGACCCGGAGCAGAACGACCAGGACAACGTCTGGCAGATCGACCGGATCGACCGCGAGGGTGCCTTCGTCGGGCGGTGTGCCGAGCTGTGCGGCGCGTACCACGCGATGATGAACTTCGAGGTCAGGGCGCTGTCTCCGGCGCTGTACGACCGGTGGGTCACGCTGCGCGAGCAGATCAACCCGGCCACGGGCGCGCCCTACACCGCCGGTGAGGCGCTCGGCGCCATGAACTGCGGTCAGCTGTGCACGCCGCAGGCCTACACCACCTATCCGTTCAGCACCGACCGCACGCAGCGTTCGGCGTCCGAGCCGATCTCCGCGGGGAGCTGAGAGGTACGCCATGAAGGTCGAATCCCGCATCTTCGAGATCATCACGGTCTTCTTCTTCATCGCGGCCATCGTCTACACGGTGCTCACGCACGAGGTCGTGGGCATCGTCGGGCTGTTCCTCACCGGTGGCCTGTCGCTGATCATCGGCACGTACTTCCGGTTCGTGTCGCGGCGCCTGGAGACGCGCCCCGAGGACAACCCGGAGGCCGAGGTCTCCGACGGCGCCGGCGACGTCGGCTTCTTCTCACCGGGGAGCTACTGGCCGATCACCGTGGCCGCGTCGGCCGCGATCCTCGGCGTGGGGCTGGCGTTCTTCTATGTGTGGCTCCTGGTCATCGGTGGCGTGCTCGTGCTGCTCGCCGTCGGCGGCCTGGTGTTCGAGTACCACATCCGGCCCGCCGAGCACTGATTCAGCTCTCCCGACGCCGCACCGGCCCGCACGGGCCCGTGCGGCGTCGTGCTGTCCGGGTCGGGATCACCCTTGAGTCCTGGTTACGTGATACGCGTTGACCGGGAGCGGGCGCCGACCTACCGTGCGGCCGATCATCTACAGCGGAGGCGCCGTGGTCGTGCAGAACGCGTCGGACGATGAGCGGACGGCCGCGGCACCCGCGCCGCGCACGAGTGTCCTGCAGGTGGAGGGCAACGGCATCAACGTCGTCGCCGACGAGGAACGCACCGGTCGCCCGCGTCAGCTGTTCTGGCCGTGGTTCGGCGCCAACGTCTCGGTGCTCGGGCTGAGCTACGGCGCGTTCGCGCTCGGGTTCGGCATCTCGTTCGTACAGGCGGTCATCGCCGGCGTGCTCGGGATCGTTTTCTCGTTCCTGCTCTGCGGCTTCGTCGCGCTCGCCGGCAAGCGGGGCTCGGCGCCGACCATGGTGCTCAGCCGGGCGGCGTTCGGCGTGCGCGGCAACCAACTGCCCACGGCGATCTCCTGGCTGCTGACGGTGGGCTGGGAGACCGTGCTCACGATCCTCGCCACCATGGCGACGGCCGCGGTGTTCCAGCGGCTGGGCTGGGGCGGGGGCACTCCCACCCTGATCGTCGCGCTGGTGGTGGTGGCCGCGTTGATCGTCGTGGCAGGCGTGCTGGGCTTCCACCTGATCATGCGCCTGCAGACCGTCATCACGGTGGTCACCGCGGTGCTCACCGTCGTCTACATCGGTCTCGTCGCGGGCCGGGTCGATCTGCCCACGGTCATGGCGCTGCCGGCGGGCTCCACCCAGGAGGTGGTGGGGGCGCTGGTGTTCCTCATGACGGGCTTCGGCCTGGGATGGGTCAACGCCGCGGCCGACTACTCCCGCTACCTCCCGCGCGCTTCCTCGGGCCGCGGGGTCGTGGGCTGGACGACGTTCGGCTCGTCGCTCGCGCCGGTGTTGCTGTTCGCGTTCGGGCTGTTGCTCGCCGGCTCGTCACCCAGCCTCAGCGAGGCCATCGCGGCCGACCCGATCGGTGCGCTCGCCGACGCACTGCCCACCTGGTTCCTCGTACCCTTCGTGGTGGTGGCGGTGCTGGGGCTGGTCGGCGGCGCGGTGCTCGACATCTATTCGTCGGGGCTGGCGCTGCTGGCGTTGGGGCTGCGGATACCGCGCTACGCGGCCGCGCTGATCGACGGCGCGATCATGGTGGTCGGCACGGTGTACGTCGTGTTCTTCGGCGGGGAGTTCCTCGACGAGTTCACCGGCTTCCTCATCACCCTCGGTGTGCCGGTCGCGGCCTGGTGCGGGGTCATGCTCGCGGACATCGCGCTGCGCCGCCGGGACTACGCCGAGACCGACCTCTTCTCGCCGTCCGGTCGCTACGGCGACGTCCGGCCGGTCCCGATCGCGGTGGTCGTGGTGTGCACGGTGCTGGGCTGGGGCCTGGTCACCAACAGCGCAGCGGGCTGGCTGGCCTGGCAGGGCTACCTGCTCGGCCCGCTCAGCCTCGGCGGCCGTGAGGGGGCGTGGGCGGGTGCCAACCTCGGGGTGCTGATCGCGCTGGTCGTGGCGTTCGTGGCCACGCTCGTCGGGAGCCGGGCGGCGATCCGGCAGCAGGAGGCTCGCACCACGTGACGGCGCACCTGGTGGTGATCGACATGCAGCGCGTGTTCGCCGACCCGGGCAGCGAGTGGGCCACCCCGCGGTTCGCGGAGATCGTGCCGCGGATCCAGGCGCTGGCCGGTGCCCTGGCGCCTGCGGTGACGTTCACGCGGTTCCTCGCCCCGGAGCAGCCGTCCGGGGCGTGGCGCGACTACTACGCACGCTGGTCCTTCGCTCTCGTCCGGCCCGAGTCGCCGCTCTACGACCTGGTCCCGGACTTCGCCGACCCGGGCCCGACGGTCGACGCCACGACGTTCTCCAAGTGGGGACCCGACCTGGCGGCCCGGGTGGGGGAGGACGTGCTCGTGCTCGCCGGAGTCTCGACCGACTGCTGTGTGGTCTCCACCGCGCTCGCCGCTGCCGACGCCGGGGTTGCGGTCCGGGTGGTCGCCGACGCCTGTGCCGGGGCCGACGACCGCAGCCACGCCGCGGCCCTGCACGTGCTCGGCCTCTTCTCCCCGCTGATCGAGGTGGTGGACGCAGCGGCGGTTCTCGCGTCGGTGTGAACGATTCGTTCCCGTTCATCCCGCTCGTCCCGTCCGGAAACCAGATCGATACGAACCGGGGATCGAGCACAGGTGATGATCGGGCGACCCGAGCCTCCGCCGGGCAGGTACGTCGAGGAACGAGAAGCACGATGACCCAGTTCGAGGCCGGCGCGTGAGCACCGAGCGTCCGACCAGCGAGGCCGCCGAGGGCGGCGACCTGAGCGAGTTCGGCTACCAGCAGGAGCTACGGCGCAGCCTCACCCTGCGCGACCTGCTCGTCTACGGGCTCGTGTTCATGGTGCCGATCGCGCCCTTCGCGATCTTCGGCGTGGTCTTCAACGCGTCGATGGGCATGGTGCCGCTCACCTACGTCATCGGCTTCGTTGCGATGATCTTCACGGCCCTGAGCTACCGGGAGATGTCGCGCGCGTTCCCGATCTCGGGCTCGGTGTACGCCTACGCGGGGCGCGGCCTGCATCCGGCGGCCGGGTTCCTCGCCGGCTGGGCGATCCTGCTCGACTACCTGCTCGTCCCCACCCTGCTCTACGTCACCGGTGCGGCGGCGCTCGGTTCGGTGCTGCCCGCCGTGCCGCAGGCGGTGTGGGTGATCCTCTTCGTGGTGGTCAACACCGTGGTGAACCTGCTCGGGATCGAGACCACCGCGCGCACGAACAAGATCTTCCTGCTCGGCGAGCTGGTGGTGCTGGCGCTGTTCGTCGTGCTGGCGGTGGTGGCCATCTCGCGCGGCGTCAACGGGGCGACCTGGACGTTCACGCCGTTCTTCAACCCCGAGGTGTTCCAGCCCAGCCTGATCTTCGCGGCCCTGTCGGTGGCCGTGCTGTCGTTCCTCGGCTTCGACGCGATCAGCACGATGGCCGAGGAGACCAGGGGCGGCGCCAGGGTGGTCGGGCGCGCGACCGTGCTCGCACTGACGCTGGTGGCCGCACTGTTCATCGTGCAGACCTACCTCGCCGCGCTGCTCGTACCCGGGCAGACGGAGTTCGTCGGCGACACGGCCACCAACGAGGCGTTCTACACGGTGGCCGCGCTGGTCGGCGGTGAGTGGTTCAAGGTGCTGGTGGCCATCGCCACGGCACTCGGGTGGGCCGTCGCCAACGCCCTGGTGGCGCAGGCGGCCACGTCGCGCCTGCTGTTCTCGATGGCACGCGACCGCCAGCTGCCGAAGTTCCTCGCACACGTGCACCCCACCCGCCGGGTGCCGGAGCGCGCGGTGCTGCTCGTGTCGGTGGTCAGCCTGATACTCGGGCTGTTCTTCGTCGGGCAGATCGGGCTGCTGTCGTCGCTGGTGAACTTCGGCGCGCTGTTCTCGTTCCTGGTGCTGCACCTGTCGGTCGTGGCGTGGTACCTGATCAAGCAGCGGCAGCGGACGTACGGGCTGCACCTCGTGGTGCCGCTGTGCGGCTTCGTGATCATCGGCTACGTGCTGGTGAACTCCGACGCCAACGCCAAGATCGGCGGCCTGGTGTGGCTCGCCGTCGGTGTGGTGGTGCTGGTCGTGCTGCGCCTGATGGGCCGCACGACCCAGCTCAAGGTCGGCTAGCCACGGGCCGCCTTCCCCAGCGCCTGGCGGGCGATGATCACCTGCTGGATCTGGCTCGTGCCCTCGTAGATCCGGAACAGCCGGGCGTCGCGGTAGAACCTCTCCACCGCGACCCCCCGGATGTAGCCCGCCCCGCCGTGCACCTGCACGGCGCGGTCGGCCACCCGGCCCACCATCTCGCTGGCGAAGTACTTGGCCGCCGAGGGCCCCTGCACCTTGTCGGAGCCGGCGTCGTAGGCGCGGGCCACGTCGAGCACGAGTGCCCGGCCCGCGTAGTGGTCGGTGACCGAGTCGGCGATCAGGCCCTGGATCAGCTGGAACGACGCGATGGGGCGCCCACCCTGCTCGCGGGTCTTCGCGAACTCCACCGACTCGTGCACCAGCCGCCCGGCCATCCCGACGCACAGCGCCGCGATGTGGGCGCGCCCGTGCGCGAGGCACTTCGCCGCAGTGAGGAACCCCTGGTCGAGACCGGCGTCCCCACCGACGAGCGCCTCGGCGGGGACGCGCACGTCGTCGAGGTGGACGTCGGCGGTCCACGCCCCGAACTGGCCCATCTTGTGGTCCTTCGGCCCGATGGAGAGCCCGGGTGTGCCGGCAGGCACGAGGAACGTGGAGATGCCGCGGTTGCCAGCTGCCTCGGGGTTGGTGCGCGCGAACACCATGATCACGTCGGCGACCGGGGCGTTCGTGATGTAGCGCTTGGAGCCGTTGATCACCCAGCCGGTGCCGTCGCGCCTCGCCGTGGTGGCGAGCCCGGACGGGTCGGAGCCCGCGTCGGCCTCCGTGAGCCCGAACGACGCCGTCACCTCGCCGGACGCCAGGCGCGGCAGCCACGACTTCTTCTGTTCCTCCGTGCCACCCACCAGCAGCACCTGCCCGGCGATGCCGTTGTTGGTGCCGAACAGCGAGCGCAGCGCCGGGGTGGTCCAGCCCAGCTCGAACGCGAGCTGGGCCTCCTCGGTGAGCGTCATCCCGAGGCCGCCGTACTGCTCGGGGATCGCGAACCCGTAGAGCCCCATCTCCTTGCACGTGGCGATGATCCGCGCGGGGATGGCGTCCTCGACGTCGATCTGTTCCTCGAGCGGCACGACCTCCCTGCGGATGAACGTGCGCACAGCGGACAGCACGTCGGTCAGGTCGGAAGGCTCCACGTCGATCTCCCCCGTCGCTCGTTACCCGGAGCAACGCTAACGGCCGGGGCCGGGATCTTCGACTCAGCCGGCGAGGGCCGCAGGCGGTTCGGCGCCGAGCGCGGTGAGCACCGCGGCGATCTTCCCGTCGAGCTCGCGCCCGACAGCAGCGATCTCCGGCTGTCCGAGGCTGTCGAACTGGCTGCTCGGCTGGTCGATCACGAAGACCGCGTCGCCTGCCGCGTCGGCGTGGATCAGGATCCGCAGCGGTGCGTAGAGCATGGCCACCCGATCGTGACGGTACATGCGCTCGGCGATCACGTGGTTGCCCACCAGGTACTCGACGCACTCCCGCCCGGCGCGCCCGACCATGAGTGGAGCCACGTCGAGCGTCCAGAAGCGCATGAGGCCCAGAGGTGCGGCGCGGCCGGCGAGTGCCACCACGTCGTCCCAGCTCGTCAGGGTGGTGAACTGCTCCACGTCGACGGCCGGCAGGAGCTCCTCGAACCGGCGGACCCCCTCGGCGTAGGGCAGCCCGAGCGGGACGGACAGCCTGCGGATGCTTCGTGTCGTTGTCGGTGCGTCTGTCATGAACCCCAGGCTAGGTCTGACTTTGATTTAGCAAGTCAGATGTGAGATGACGCTCACCGTCGGCTGTGCCTACCGGACCAGTGCGAGCAGGAAGCCGTCGTAGCCCTTCGATCCCACGGTCTGGATCGTCGTGGCGCTGACCCGCGGTTCCTGCGCCACGGCCTCGGTCAGCCGGTGGGTGCCGAGGACCGAGGCGTCGGTGCTCCCGGCGTCGGCGACCCGCCCGGCCCGCACCACGTTGTCCACGATGATCATGCTGCCGGGGCGGGAGAGCCTCAGCGCATGCCGGAAGTACTCCACGTTGGAGGCCTTGTCGGCGTCGATGAACGTGAGGTCGAACGGGCCGTCGACAGCGGCGTCGAGAGCCCCGAGCGAGTCGGTCGCCGGGCCGACGCGGACGTCCACGATCTCGGCGAGGCCCGCCATGGCCAGGTTGGACATGGCCACCTCGGCGTGGTGCGGATCGATCTCACACGTGACGAGCCGGCCGTCCGGCGGGAGGGCGCGCCCCAGCCAGATCGTCGAGTAGCCGCCCAGCGTGCCGACCTCCAGGATCCGCCGGGCGCCGATCGAGGACGCCAGCAGGTGCAGCAGCTTGCCCTGCGCCGGGGACACGTCGATCGCCGGGAGACCGCCGAGGGCGTTGGCCTCCAGTGCCGCGTCGAGTACCGGATCGGGTTCGAGGAGCAGTCCTGAGAAGTAACCGTCGACCGCCTGCCAGACGTCCTCTGTCATGAACGGCAGATTAGGGGCGCGTCCAGGTTCGGGTTGGCCCTACCCTCCTGCGGAGGTGCACCGGCTGGGAGCGGCCGCGACGAGGGGCGAGGGTTACCGGCATGACCGAAGTCGCATCGCCACCCGCCGCGTCGCCCGTCGCAGGAGCGGTGGGGGGCGGGAAGTTCTGGCGGGGGATGGGTTACCTCCTCGCCGGCCTCCCGCTGGGCATCGTCGCGTTCGTCCTCGCGGTCGTCGGCTTCGCGGTCGGCGTGGGCACGCTCGTCGTCTGGGTCGGGCTGCCCGTGCTCGTGCTGACGCTGCGGGCCGCGCGCGGGCTCGCCGTCGTCGAGCGCCGGTCCACCGAGTGGGCCACCGGCAGGGCCCTGCCCCCGCATCACTACCGCGAGCCGAGGGGGCGCGGCATCGGAGGGCTGTTCAGAGCGTTGGCCGAACCGCAGTCGTGGCGCGACCTGCTGTACGCCGTCGTCGCCTTCCCGGTCCGCCTGGCGGCGTTCGTCATCGGCGTCGCGTGGACGGTGAGCGGGCTGGGGGCCCTGCTCTACATCACCTGGCAGTGGGCGCTGCCCGACGACGGCGAGGGTGGGGGCCTCTTCTGGCTCCTGACCGGCGTCCAGGGCCGGCTCGGCGACATCGTGATCAACACCGTGCTGGGCGCGGTGATGGTGGCGTCGTCGCCGTTCGTGGTGCGGGGGCTCGTCGCGGCCCGTGCCGGCCTGGTGCGGGGTCTGCTGACCAACCAGACCGCCGCGCTGCGCGCCCGCGCCACCCAGCTGGAGTCGAGCAGGCGCGCTGCCGTGCAGGCCGAGGCACAGACGCTGCGGCGCCTGGAGCGCGACATCCATGACGGTCCGCAGCAGCGCCTCGTCCGGCTCAACATGGATCTGGAGACCGTGGCCCGCCGCCTCGACGACGACCCGGAGAAGGCGCGGCCCCTCGTCGCCGAGGCGCTGGAGCAGAGCCGGGAGGCGCTGGGTGAGCTGCGCGCACTCTCCCGGGGCATCGCCCCGCCGATCCTCGCCGACCGCGGGCTCGGGCCGGCCCTTGCGGCAGCCGCGGCCCGCTGCCCCGTGGAGGTGTCCCTCGACGTCGCGCTCCCCGATGGGCGACGGCTGGCGGCGGCCGTCGAGAACACGGCCTACTTCGTGGTGACCGAGGCCCTCACCAACGTCGCCAAGCATGCGCACGCCACGCTGTGCACGGTGCTGGTGAGCGCCGACGGGGAACGCGTGCTCGTCCAGGTGCGCGACGACGGCCGGGGCGGGGCGCACCTGGGCAAGGGGCACGGCCTGGCCGGGCTCGCCGACCGGCTGGCGACCGTCGAGGGTGGGCTGGACGTCGTGAGCCCGCCCGGCGGCCCTACTGTGCTCACCGCCGAGATCCCGCTCGTCGGGCTGGGGGAATCGGGACCGGGGGAGGATCACTAGGTGCGTGTGGTGCTGGCGGAGGACTCGCTCCTGCTGAGGGAGGGGCTGGTCCGGCTCCTCGACGAGGCGGGCGCCTCGGTGGTGGCCGCGGTCGGGGACGGCACGGCGCTGGTGGAGGCGGTGCACGAGCACCGGCCGGACGTGGCGGTCGTCGACGTCCGGATGCCGCCCACGTTCACCGACGAGGGTCTGCGGGCCGCTCTCGAGGTGCGCCGCTCGGCACCGGAGACGGCGATCCTCGTGCTGTCGCAGTACGTCGAGGAGTCCTACGCCTCGGACCTGCTCACCGCGGGTGGGGGCGTCGGCTACCTGCTCAAGGACCGCGTCGCGAAGCTCGCCGACCTGTCCGACGCGTTGCAGCGCGTCGTCGACGGGGGCACGGTGCTCGACCCCGAGGTCGTCTCGGCACTGTTCGCGCACCGGCGGCGTCGCGATCCGCTCGCCACGTTGTCGCCCCGCGAGCGCGAGGTGCTGGGACTCATGGCCGAGGGCCGGACGAACACGGCGATCGGCCGGACGCTGGTGGTCAGCCAGGGTGCCGTCGAGAAGCACATCTCCTCGATCTTCACGAAGCTCGGACTGCCCCCTTCGGGGGACGACCACCGGCGCGTCATGGCCGTGCTCACCTGGCTGGGGGCCTGAGCTCAGGGGCCCGGCGAGGTGATCCGGGCCTGGATGCCCGCGAGGATGGTGTCCAGGCCGAAGGTCAGCGCGTGCTCGGGATGCTGGGCGGCGTCGAACTGCGCACCGACCGCGCCACCGACCCGGGCGGACACGATGAGGTCGTCGTCGGCCATGACCTGGTCGAGGACCGGGGCCACGACGGCCCACCATTCGCCATCCGACATCCCGGACTCGGTCCGGGTCCGCGAGACATTGCGGTGCGCGCGGGCCGTGCTGTCGACGTGGCTGAGCACCAGGGTGAGGGCGGCATCCATCTCGACGTCGGACAGGCCGATGCCGTCGAGCGGGCGTAGTTCTACCTCGTACTTGCGGCTGACGTGCGGCCCGAGGGTCGGCCGGGACGAGCGGATGTCCAGCAGCCACGGGTGCCGCTGGTAGAGCGCCCAGTTCCGCTCGGCGACGAACCGCATCGCCGCGCGCCAGTCGCCGACCCGGCTCGCGGCCGTCACATCCCCGCCGCCGTTCCCGTCATCGCCGTAGAGCTCGGCGTAGACCGCGTCGACCATCAGCGCGGTGAGGTCGTCCTTGCCGGGCACGTGCCCGTAGAGCGACATCGCGCCGACGCCCAGCCGGTCGGCCACCTTCCGCATCGAGACGGCGTCCAACCCGTCGACGTCGGCGATCTCGATACCGGCGGTGACGATCGCGGGCACCGTCAGGCCTGAGCGTCCCGGGCTGGGATGGTGGCCCCACAGCAGGTAGATGCTGCGGGCCAGGTCGGGCGCCGGGGAACGTCGAGCCACTGGTCGTGCCTTCCTGCTGAACAGATGTCCGTCGCGCCCGCCGAGTGCGAGGGGCGCGGCTTGCCGCTTCCGTACACTGTACCGTACTATTCTCGGTACAGCGTACGGTACGCTGCACGATGGAGGTCGCCGTGGCCAACGAGAAGACCGTGCCCCTGCTGCCCTGCCCGGACATCGACGAGATCGAGGCGTTCTACGCGATGCTGGGGTTCACCCGGACCTACTACCAGACCCGCCCCAACCCGTGCGTGGCGCTGCGGCGCGCAGACATCGACCTGCAGTTCTTCGGCATCCCGGGCTTCGACCCCGCGGACTCCTACGGGTCCTGTCTGGTCATCGTGCCCGACACCGGGGAGCTGTACCGGGCCTTCGCCGCGGGGATGCGCGCGGCCCACGGCAAGATCCTGGTCGCCGGGATCCCCCGGATGACCCGGCCGCGCCTGCGCAAGAACGCCGACAACCTGTCCGGGTTCACCGTCATCGACCCGGGCGGCAACTGGATCCGGGTCTTCGCCGCCGCCGGCGAACCCGCAGCCGACACCACTGCCGCCGAGCCGGCCCGGAGCAGGCTCGGGAAGGCCCTGGACAACGCCGTGGTCATGGGCGACTCGCGTGGGTCCGCCGAGCAGGGTGTGCGCATCCTGGACACCGCGCTCGGCCGGGACCTGGCCACGTCGACGCCGGTCGACCTGGTCAACGCCCTGGCCTACCGGGCGGAACTCGCCGCCAGGACCGACGATCCGGGCGGCGCCATGGAGTTCCTGACCCGGGCAGGCGCGGTCGCCCTGACCGACGCCGAGCGGGTCGTGCTCGCCGACACCCTCACCGGCCTGGGCGACCTCGCCGCCGCCCTGCCGACCAGCCCCGAGCCTGGATCCACCGTCGATGTTGAGCCGGGCAGGTAGTTGGCTGCTGCGTTCGTTCGTTCAGGTAAATCCGATTCTTTTCGGTATCGGATACGATAGCGGCGAAATGCCAGCAATGGGTCGAATTGGGGTTCAGACCGAATTGGGGTGAGGGTCGGATTGGAGCGCGGTCGAATTGGGCTCCGTCCGGGCATCGCAATCCTGATCGGCCGTCGCCCCGGCCGCACACGGCACTGACCCGGTGTCCGCAGAAGGAGCCGCATGACCGAGCACCGCCTCGAGCCCACCCCGGAGACGACGGTCGACGTCTTCAGCCGCGACACGGCGCCCGTCCTCGCCGTCGAGCCGGGGGACACCGTGGTGGTGCGGTCGCTCGACGCGATCGGGCACCTGGAGCGCCAGCAGAAGCCGGGCGAGGTCCAGCCGCTCATGTTCGAGCCGCGGCGGGGCCACTGCCTGACCGGCCCGATCGAGGTGCATGGCGCCGAGCCGGGCACCGTGCTCGCGGTGCGTCTGCTGTCGATGCGGCCCGGCGACTGGGGCTGGACGGCGGCCGCGACGAAGGACAACTGGCTGACACGGCGGTTGGGTCTCGCGGACGGCCCGCCGTCCCGGCTGCTGTGGGAGCTCGACGCCGAGCGGGGCGTCGGCATCAACGACCGCGGCCACAGCGTGGCGCTCGCCCCGTTCCTCGGGGTGATCGGGCTGCCCCCGGCCGCGGGCGGTGAGCACTCCACCAACCCGCCCCGCGCGGAGGGCGGGGGCAACATCGACTGTCGGGAGCTCGTGGCCGGATCCACGCTCTACCTGCCCGTCACGGTCCCCGGCGCGCTGTTGCACCTCGGCGACGGCCATGCGGCCCAGGGCGACGGGGAGGTCGGGGGCACGGCGATCGAGTGCCCGATGACCACCGAGGTCGTCCTCGACGTGATCACCGAGCCGGCCGCGCCGGGCATCCACGCCGTCACCCCCGCCGGCCGCATCACCTTTGGCTTCCACCCCGACCTCAACGAGGCCATGGCCGAGGCCCTCGACGCGATGCTGGTGTGGATGCAGGCGCTGCTGGCCCTCGACGGCGACGACGCGAAGGCGACGGCGCTCGCGGTGGCCAGCGCGGCGGTCGACCTGCGCATCACGCAGGTCGCCAACGACACGTGGGGCGTGCACGCCGTCCTGCCCCACGGCGCGATCGGCTGACCCCCCCGCGAGTCGCCCGTTCCGGCGGCGCGAGTCGCCCGTTCCTGTCCCGCGAGTCGCCCGTTCCGGCGGCGCGAGTCGCCCGTTCTCGTCCCGCGAGTCGCCGGGTCGGGGGCGGGATCAGGCCCGCGCCGGCTGCTTGCCGCGCAGGGTCTCCAGTGCCTGCCGCAGGTAGCCGCGGAACACCTCGTAGTTCTCGCTCATCGGGAAGTGCCCGATCTCCTTCATCTCGATGAAGGAGGCGTTCTTGATCTGCGACGCGGTGCGCTGCCCGTCCTCCGGAGTGGTGAGGTAGTCGTACTCACCGGTCATCATCACCACCGGGCACCGCTCGCCGTCGATCGACCCGAGCTTGTCCCGCAGGTCGTGGTCGACGGAGTAGAAGTACAGGTCGCCCTTGAACGCCTCGGAGCCCTGGCTGTAGTAGAACCAGGTCTTCCAGCGGTCGGCATCGGGTGACTGCGGAGCCATCAGGTCCCACACGCCGCTGGCGCAGACCTGCGCGGCGTTGGCGTGGGGGTGCTGCCACCAGTCGAGGTAGAACCCGGGGGAGTAGTCGGCGCCCTCGACCGGGATGACGCCGGAGAACCGCTCCGGGTACCGCAGGGCCAGCTGCAGGGCGATGTTGCCGCCGAACGAGGAGCCCATGAAGATCGGGTTCTCGAGCTCGAGCGCGTCGCACAGCGCCACGATGAACTTGGCGTAGTGGTCGGCCGTGAGCTTGTACTCCTCGGTCCACCACTCGCTGTTCTCCGGCGGGTCCGACTTGCCGTGCCGCGGCAGGTCGTAGGCGATCACGCGGTAGTTCGCGGTGATGTCGTCGTCCTCGAGCAGGCCGCGCCACTGGTGGTTGTGGCAGCCCGCGGTGTGCTGGCACACGAGCGGGGTGCCGGTGCCGTTCTCCAGGTAGAAGACCTTGTACAGCAGACCGTCGACCTCGACGTCGACGTAGTGCCCGGTGACCGGGGAGATCTTTGCCATGATCGGTTCCTCTCGGTTCGGGACGTCAGACGGGGACGCCGACGGAGCGCAGCAGCTCGATCTGGCGGGTAAGGCAGCGGAGGTTCTGCATCAGCACGAGGACATCGCCCTCGAGCTTCATGTCCCGCTGGAAGGTGGCCGCCCAGATGCCGTGGTACATCGGCGCGGGTACCGGCACCCCGAAGTTTCGCCAGGTGTCGGCGCTCGCGCGGATGGCGAACTGGTAGGGCACGTCGATCGGGCCGGGGTCGACCGCGATCTCGGCGACCTTCCCCGACACGACGCGCACGACGAACGTGTGGTCGGTCATGTCCAGCAGGTAGGCGCAGGTGAAGTACTTGCCGTGCGCCTGGATCTCCGGATCCCCGTCGGTGGCCTCGGTGAAGGCACGGGCCCAGTCGGCAGGTGCCGGGGCACGGGTGGCGGTGGTCATGGTGCTGCTCCTCTCTGAGCGTTCCGAGCCCATCTGACTCCCCGCCGTACGCACGGGTCCAATACCTGTCGCCAACCGATCGATAGGCAGGAGCAACTGGTCGGCGCCCCACTCCCGGCCTACGGTCGGGAGCGTGCACACGCCGTTGGAGCTGCGACTTCTCCGCTACTTCGTCGCGGTGGCCGAGGAGCTGCACTTCGGACGGGCAGCGGCCCGGCTGCACATCGCGCAGCCGTCGCTGAGCGTGCAGATCCGCAAGCTCGAGCACAACATCGGCACGGTGCTGCTGCTGCGGACCAGCCGGCACGTGGAGCTGACCGCAGCCGGGGAGGTCCTGCTCGTCGAGGCCCGGCGCCTGCTCGACGGCGCCGAGCGGGCCGCCGAGCTCACCCGCGCCGCGGCCCACGGCGCACGTGGCTCTCTCGTCGTCGGCTTCCAGGCCAACGCCGCGGCGGAGCTGACCCCCCGGATCCTGTCGGCCTTCCAGATCCGCCACCCCGGCGTCCAGGTCGAGATGCGCTCGCACGACTTCTCCGACCCCTACGTCGGGCTGGCCACGGGCACCGCGGACGTCGCGTTCGTCCGGCCGCCGCTGCTGATGCAGGACTGGCTCGCCCTGGAGACCCTCTTCGTCGAGCCGCGCGTGCTGGTCGTGTCGAGCGACTCCGCGCTCGCGGAGTTCGACGAGATCAGCCTGGAGCAGGTCGCCGACCAGCCTTTCGTCGCCCGCCGGGCTCCGGAGTACTGGCGCGACTTCTGGCTGGCCACCGACTGCCGGGCCGGCCGGCCGGTGCGGCTGGGTGCCGAGGTGACCACCGTCGACGAGTGCTTCGAGGCGATCCTCGCCTGCCGGGGCATGGCCTTCACCCAGGCCTCCACCCAGCGCTTCTACGACCGGCCCGGGCTGGCGTTCATCCCGGTGCGGGAGCTGCCCGCGTCGCCCCTTTCCGTCGCCTGGCGCAAGGACATGGACGCGCCGCTGGTCCGCGGGTTCGTGGAGACGGCGCGGCGGGCGGCGCTGGGTATGCCCATCCCGGGTGGGCTGGCCGGCACCGTCCTGAGCGGATAGGCGGGCTGACCGAGACGGCCTACCGGTGCACCGCCCGCAGGTCCAGCACCAGCTCGTCGGGTGCGCCGTCGACGAGACGCACGGGGATACCCCAGTCCTGCTGGTAGCGGTGGCAGGCGGCGAACACGCCGTCGCCGTCGTCGCAGGCCGCGGCGGTGACGCTGATCTGCAGCACGCCCTCGGCCGGCGCGTCGGCGGCGAACCGGACGGCCCGCGCCAGGCCCGTCGCCGTGCCTGCGCCGTCGGCGAGCAGTTCCGGCGGCGACGCCGTCACCGTCAACGACGTGGGGTCGCCGAAGCGCGTGTCGAGGTGCTGGCCCGTCGGCGGCATGAAGTCGATCCGCAGCGCCAGCGCACCGCGCGCGAGGTCCGTGCGCGGCCGCCGGACGCGGTGCGCGCCGCCGTCCACGCGGGTGCTCGCGGGGATCGGCACGCGGACGAGCCGGTGGGCCGCGGACTCGACCACCACGAGCGCGTCGCCGTCGACGAGGAGGTCGCTCGGTTCCTGCAGGTCCCGGGCGAGGGTGGTGACGGTCCGCGTGTCGGGGTCGTAGCGGCGGAGCGCGCCGTTGTAGGTGTCGGCGATCGCGACCGAGCCGTCCGGGAGCACCGCGACGCCGAGCGGGTGCTGCAGTAGCGCCGGTTCGGTGCCGCTGTCGGCGGGCCCGTCGCGGAACCCGAAGTCGAACAGCCCCAACCCGACGGCGGTGGTCACCGCGGCGCCCGCCGCGGGCCGGTCGAGCACCGTGCGCAGTGCGGACGTCTCGGCGTCGGCCACCCACAGCGTGCCGTACGGACCGACCGCGAGCCCGGAGGGCTGCGCGAAGAACGCCTCGCCGGGCGCGCCGTCGCGCAGGCCCTCGTTGGTCGTCCCGGCCAGCACCGTGGCGGCGCCGGAGACCGGATCGAACGACCACAGCTGGTGGTTGCCCGCCATCGCCACGACGACGTGGTCCTCCCACCAGGCGAGGTCCCACGGCGTCGACAGCTCCGCCGACGACGCGCCGACGTCCACCCGCTCGCGCAGCTGGGTCCCGTTCCCGGCCACCGTGGTCACGAGCCCGTCGTCGAGCCGCACCCCGCGCAGGGCGTGGTTGACGCTGTCGGCGACCACGATGTCGTAGCCCGCTGTCTCCGCGACCGCGTCGGGCAGCAGCAGGAGCCCCAGCGGCTCGGAGAACCGCGCGTCGACGCCGTCCACCAGCCCGCGCTCGCCGGTGCCGATCCGCCGCCGCTCCGTGACGAGGTCCGCCTCCAGCTCGACGAGCTGGTGGTGGGCGGTGTCGGAGACGAGGAACGTGCCCATGGGCAGCTGGATGGCCTTGCCGGGGAACCGCAGCGCCGTGGCCGGTTCCGGCGGGGCGACGTAGGGGCCGTCGCCGCGGTGCAGCGTGCCGGCGGCCTCGTGCTCGGCCACCAGCTCCTCGATCAGCACGGCGAGCCCGTTCGCGTGCCCCTCCCCGGACATCTGCGCCACGACGTAGCCGGTCGGGTCGATGACGGCCAGGGTCGGCCACGCCCGCGCCGCGTAGGCGTCCCACGTGGTGAGCTCGGGATCGTCGAGCACCGGGTGGTGGACGCCGTAGCGCTCCACCGCGGCCTCGACGGCGTCCGGGTCGGCCTCGTGCACGAACTTCGGCGAGTGGACCCCGACCGTCACCAGCACGTCGGCGAACCGCTCCTCCAGCTCACGCAGCTCGTCGATAACGTGTAAGCAATTTACGCAACAAAAAGTCCAGAAGTCGAGCAATACGATCTTCCCGCGCAGCTCGGCGAGGGACAGCGGCTCGCCTCCGGTGTTCAGCCAGCGCCGCCCCGTGAGTTCCGGCGCCCGTACCCGTGATCGGCCCACGAGCGCCCCAACACGCCCCGGCCCCCAGGTGTTCCGTCCCTGCAGTTCGGAGCCGCAGTGCTGTTCCCGCCCCCGTCCCGACAGCACTACGGCTCCGGAACGCGCGCGGTCGGCGCGTATCCGGCGCTGCCGTCAGACTGGGGGAGTGCCGGAGCTGCCCGAGGTCGAGAGTGCGCGCCAGGCCCTTGAGGCTGCCTTGGGGCGGGAAATCCGGTCCGTCGACGACTCCGACGAGTGGGTGTGCCGGCCCCACCGCCCCGGCGACATCGCGCGCGTGCTCGTCGGGGGCAGGCTGACGGCGGCGCACCGGCTCGGCAAGACGATGTACTGCGAGACCGAGGGCCGTGACGGCCGGCCCGGTCCCCACCTCGGCGTCCATCTCGGGATGGGCGGGCGGATCATCGTGTCGGGTGCGGGCGAGGAGCGGGGTGGGGGTGAGCCGGTGCGCCCGGACCGCACCCCGCGCAAGCCGGAGTGGGACCGCTTCACCGTCACGTTCACCGACGGGGGCCGGCTGCGGCTGTTCGACAAGCGCCGCCTCGGACGTGTGCGCCTCGACCCCGACCTCTCGCTGCTGGGGCCCGACGCGGAGATGATCACGCGTGAGGAGTTCCGCGCGCGGGTCGGTCGCGGGCAGGCGCCGGTCAAGGCCCGGCTGCTCGACCAGTCGGTGCTCGCCGGGGTGGGCAACCTGCTCGCCGACGAGTCGCTGTGGCAGGCCGCGGTCTCCCCGTCGGCCCCTGCAAGCGGGCTCGGCGGCGCCACCCTGGACCGGCTGTACGACGCACTGGAGCGCGCGCTGAAGGCGGCGATCGCGAACGGCGGGGTGCACACGGGCGAGGTGATCCCGTTCCGGCACGCCGACGCCTCCTGCCCGCGCTGCGGGGCCCCGATGGTGCACGGCACCGTGGGTGGCCGCTCGACGTGGTGGTGCTCCGCCGAGCAGGCCTGACCGGCATCACGGGAAAGGCGTGAATGCCCCATTGATCGCGAATTACCGATCTTTCTGCAAGGCGTGAACAGCTTCAGCTGAAGTTCGGCCCGCGGACATCCACCGGCGGGCGTGATCGTCATGCGCACGAACGAGCGTCGAAGTGCTCCCCCTGCGGCCATCGGCCGATTTGTGAAAGGACCTTCGATGACTGACAACCCCGAACCGTCACGTCCGACACCCAGGATGACGCGCCGTCGGCTGCTCGGCTCGGCGGCCGCGGCAGGCGGCCTCGCGGCTGCTTCCCTCGCCCTGCCCGCCAACGTCCGCCAGGCGCTCGCCGCACCGCCGCCGAAGGGCGGAAAGCTCGGGGACATCAAGCACGTCGTGCTGCTCATGCAGGAGAACCGCAGCTTCGACCACTACTACGGGATGCTCCCGGGTGTGCGGGGGTTCGGTGACCCGCACGCCATGCAGATCGGTGGCGGCCGCTCGGTGTTCCAGCAGCCGGATCCCGGCAACCCGGACGGCTACCTGATGCCCTTCCGGCTCAACACCCGGATCAGCTCGGGCCAGGCCGTCCCGTCGACGGACCACGGCTGGGTCGTGCAGCACCAGGCGTGGAACAGCGGCCGGATGGACAACTGGCTGCCCGCCCACCGCGCCGCCGACGGCAACGATGTCGGCCCGTTCACCATGGGCTACTACACGCGGGAGGACATCCCGTTCCAGTGGGCCCTCGCCGATGCGTTCACCGTTCTCGACGGTTACCACTGCTCGGTACTCGGGCCGACGGGGCCGAACCGGCACATGTGGATGGCCGGCACCATCGACCCGAACGGGGTGGCCGGCGGCCCGTCGCTCACCACCAGCGCCCCCAACGGGGCCTACTCGTTCACGACCTACCCCGAGCGGCTGACCAAGGCCGGCGTGAGCTGGCGGATCTACCACGAACCGGGCGGGGCCACCGGGCTGCCCGCGATCCAGCACATCAAGCAGTACAACGAGGCGGCTCCCGGCTCCGACCTGGCCAAACACGCCATGGACCCGACGCCGGTCGGGCAGTTCGAGTACGACGCGATGAACGACAAGCTGCCCACCGTCAGCTGGATCCTGCCGCCGTCACAGTTCGACGAGCACCCGGCCCACCTGCCGTCAGCGGGCGCCACCTTCGTGGCCGGCAAGATCGACGCGATCGCGGCCAACCCCGACGTCTGGGCGAAGACGGTCTTCGTACTCTCCTACGACGAGAACGACGGCATCTTCGACCACGTCCTGCCGCCGACCCCGCCGCCCGGGACGCCGGACGAGTTCGTGACCAAGACCTCGGTGACGGGGGAGGTGGGTGGCGGGCTGCCGGTGGGGCTCGGCTTCCGGGTGCCCGCGATCGTCGTCTCGCCGTGGACGGTGGGTGGTTACGTCTGCTCCGAGACGTTCGACCACACGTCGCAGCTCCGGTTGCTGGAGCAGGTCACGGGTGTGATCGAGACGAACATCAGCGCGTGGCGGCGGAGCGCCGTCGGTGACCTGACCTCGGTCTTCCGGTTCAACAGGGCGGCGGAGTCGCCCCTGCTGCCGGACACCACGGGCCAGTACAACCTGGCCCAGTACGAGGCCGCGACCCTCCCGCCCCCCGCAGCGCCGATCGGGAAGCAGAGCATGCCGCGCCAGGAGCCGGGACGCCGTCCCCAGGTGCCGTAGGGCGCCGGCCCAGGTTCAGGAAAGCCACTTTCAGGCCCTCACAGTTCCGGAAAGTGGCTTTCCTGAACTCCCCCGGGGTCACTCCACCAGCGCGGGCTCCGGGTGGCGGGTGCGCCACCAGCTCCACAGCGCGACGCACAGGGCGAGCCAGGCCGCCCCGACGAGCCAGCCCGCGACGACGTCGCTGAACCAGTGCACCCCGAGGTAGATGCGGGTGGCCCCGACGGCTCCGACCCACACCACGGCGACCGACACCAGCGCCGCCCGTGTCGTCGCGGCGCGGCGGGCCCAGGCGAGCACGACGACGGTGCCGATCACCACGATCGACATGGTCGCGTGCCCCGAGGGCAGCGACTCGTTCGTGGCCTCCACCAGCCGGAGCGCGGCGGGTGGCCGCGGCCGGTCGAGCACCTCCTTGAGCGTGCGGAAGAGGGCGGCGCCTCCGGCCATCGCGCCGATCGCGAGCACCGCGTCGGCACGGCGCCCCGCGTACCAGCACCAGGCGCCCACCGCGACGGCCAGCACGGCCATCGACGTCGTGTTCCCGACGTTCGTGACGACGACGGCGAGGCCCGTGAGGCCGCCGGAGCGGATCTCGAGCGAGTCCTGCAGCAGTGCCCCGTCCGCCAGGGCCGGCCCGGAGCCGACGAACGAGGCGTAGAGCCCCGCCGCAGCGGCGAAGGAGAGCAGCACCGCGACGAGCGCGCCGAGCCCCGGGCGGGTTGCCGGGCGGCCAGGGGCGACGT
>NZ_JAAXKY010000111.1 GCF_012911925.1 Pseudonocardia xinjiangensis
CGCTCCCACCACGCCCACGCGACGTCGCCGCACCGCGTCGCGTCCGGCGGGTGCGCCCGACGTCACCACCGCTGTGGAGACGCCCGCGCCGAGCAGCAGGCCCGAGGTGAACGGCTCGTCGGCCCCCGAGGTGGCTCCGCCGGTCGACACGGCCCCCACCAACGGGGTCGCGCCTGCCGTCGAGTCCGCGCCCGCCCCGAGCAGCGCGCCCGAGGCACCGGCGCCCGACGCCGAGCCCGAGCAGGGCAGCCGCCGCACGCGGCAGAGCCGCCGGAACCGTGGCGAGCAGTCGTCCCCGGACACCGCCACCGACTCCGGAGCGGGCGAGAGCCCCTCGGAGGACCGGCAGCGGGGTCGTACCCGCGGCGAGGGTCGCGACGACCGCGCCGACAACCGCAACGGCGACACACGTCCCGAGCGCGGCGACCGCGGCGAGAGCCGCAACGACCGTGCCGAGCGCAACGACCGCGGCGACAACCGGACCGAGCGCAACGACCGGGCCGACAACAGGGCCGAGCGCAACGACCGGACGGACAACCGTCCCGACAACCGCCAGGACGGCAACCGGTCGGGTGGCCGTCCCGACAACCGGCCCGACAACCGGGCCGACAACCGCGGTCCTCGCGACAACCGGCCCGACGACGATGACGACGAGGGCGACGGCCGCGGCCGTCGTGGCCGTCGCTTCCGGGACCGCCGCCGGGGCCGCGACCGCGAGCGTCCCGCCGGTGGCCAGGGTGGTGGCCAGGGCAACGTCGACACTGAGGTGCGCGACGGCGACGTGCTGCTGCCTGTCGCCGGCATCATCGACGTGCTGGACAACTACGCGTTCGTCCGCACCACCGGCTACCTGTCCGGCCCCACCGACGTCTACGTGTCGCTGTCGATGGTCCGCAAGTACGGGCTGCGCCGCGGCGACGCGATCACCGGTGCCGTGCGCGAGCCCCGCGAGGGCGAGCAGTCACGGCAGAAGTTCAACCCGCTGGTGCGCGTCGACTCGATCAACGGGCAGGACCCGGAGAACTCCCGCAACCGCCCGGAGTTCACCAAGCTCACGCCGCTGTACCCGAACGAGCGGCTGCGCCTGGAGACCGAGCCGTCGAAGCTCACCCCGCGCGTGATCGACCTGGTCATGCCGATCGGCAAGGGCCAGCGTGCGCTGATCGTCTCGCCCCCCAAGGCCGGCAAGACCATGATCATGCAGTCGATCGCCAACGCGATCACCACCAACAACCCGGAATGCCACCTCATGGTCGTCCTCGTGGACGAGCGGCCGGAGGAGGTCACCGACATGCAGCGGTCGGTGAAGGGTGAGGTCATCGCGTCGACGTTCGACCGTCCGCCGTCGGACCACACCACGGTCGCCGAGCTGGCGATCGAGCGGGCCAAGCGCCTGGTCGAGATGGGACACGACGTGGTCGTGCTCCTCGACTCGATCACCCGCCTCGGCCGGGCCTACAACCTGGCCGCGCCCGCGTCGGGCCGGATCCTGTCGGGTGGTGTCGACTCCACGGCGCTCTACCCGCCGAAGCGCTTCCTCGGCGCGGCCCGCAACATCGAGGACGGCGGCTCGCTGACGATCTTCGCCACGGCGCTCGTCGAGACCGGGTCCACGATGGACACGGTGATCTTCGAGGAGTTCAAGGGCACCGGCAACGCCGAGCTCAAGCTGGACCGCCGGATCGCCGACAAGCGGGTGTTCCCCGCCATCGACATCGACGCGTCCGGCACCCGCAAGGAGGAGCTGCTGCTCTCGCCCGACGAGCTGGCGGTCACCGTCAAGCTCCGCAGGGTGCTCTCCGCGCTGGACGACCAGCAGGCGCTCGACCTGGTGCTCACCCAGCTCCGCAAGACGCGCACCAACATCGAGTTCCTGATGCAGGTCGCGAAGAGCACTCCCGGCTCGGACGACTGAAAGACCGACCACTCGGGCCGCCCGTGGGAATCCGCGGGCGGCCCGAGTGGTTGAATCAACTGACACGCTCCGGTTCCGGTTCACCTCGCGGTTGCGAGGACCCGGCGCCACATCGAGAGGAACCCACCGTGCGCTCCGGTATCCACCCCGAATACGTCGAGACCCAGGTCACCTGCGGTTGCGGCAACCAGTTCACCACCCGCAGCACCAAGACCAGCGGCACGATGACCGTCGAGACCTGCTCGGCCTGCCACCCGTTCTACACCGGCAAGCAGCGCATTCTCGACTCCGGCGGTCGCGTCGCCCGGTTCGAGGCGCGCTACGGCAAGCGGGCCGGCAAGAACTCCTAGCTTCGTCGACGGCGCCCACCGAAAGCGGTGGGCGCCGTCCGCATGTCCGGGACGGCCCGAGGAGCAGCGAGGAAATGCGATGAGTGCACCAGCGGTGGAGGCCGTGCTCGCCGAGCACGCCGAGCTGGAGCTGCGCCTCGCCGATCCCGAGATCCACGCCGACGCGGCCACCGCGCGCAAGCTCGGCCGCCGTTACTCCCAGATCGGGCCGATCGTGGCCGCTGCTCGCGAGCTGGCCGCCGCGCGCGAGGACGAGGCCGCGGCCCGTGAGCTGGCCGCGGAGGACCCGAGCTTCGCCGCGGAGGCCGCCGCACTGGCCGAACGGCTCCCCGCGCTGGAACGGCGTCTCGCCGAGCTGCTCGTGCCGCGGGATCCGCACGACGGCGACGACGTCGTGCTCGAGGTCAAGTCCGGTGAGGGCGGCGAGGAGTCCGCGCTGTTCGCTGGCGACCTCGTGCGGATGTACCTGCGGTACGCCGAGCGCCGGGGCTGGACCACCGAGGTCCTCGATGCCGTGCCGTCGGACCTCGGCGGCTACAAGGACATCACGCTGTCGGTGCGTTCGCGCACGCCGGCGGCCGACGGGGTGTGGGCGGCGCTGAAGTTCGAGGGCGGCGTCCACCGTGTGCAGCGCGTTCCGGTCACCGAGTCGCAGGGCCGCGTGCACACCTCCGCCGCGGGGGTGCTGGTGTACCCCGACACCGGTGAGGACGCAGCGGTCGAGGTCGACGAGAACGACCTGCGGGTCGACGTGTTCCGCTCGTCGGGCCACGGCGGGCAGAGCGTCAACACCACCGACTCCGCGGTGCGGATCACGCACCTGCCCACCGGCATCGTCGTGAGCTGCCAGAACGAGCGGTCCCAGCTGCAGAACCGGGCCAGGGCGATGGAGGTGCTGCGGTCGCGGCTGCAGGCACTCGCCGAGGCGGAGGCGGCGGCGCAGGCCTCGGCCGACCGGCGCTCGCAAGTCCGCACGGTCGACCGCAGCGAGCGGATCCGCACCTACAACTACCCGGAGAGCCGCATCTCCGACCACCGCGTCGGCTACAAGGCCCACAACCTCCCCGCCGTCCTCGACGGCGACCTCGACGACCTCCTGGCCGCGCTCGCCACCGCCGAGCGCGCGGAGACGGTGGGCGCGTGAACGGCCTCCGGAAGTTCAGGAAAGCCACTTTCAGGCCCTCTCGGGGCAGCAAAGTGGCTTTCCTGAACCTGGGGGGAGGGGGCGCGGCGTGAGCCGGCAGCCGCTGCGGTTGGCGATCCTCGAGGCGGAGCGCACGCTCGCGGCCGCGGGCATCGGCTCGCCGCGGGTCGACGCCGAACTGCTCGCCGCCCACGTCGTCGGGGTCGAGCGGGGCCGGTTGATGCTCCAGCCGCTGGTGGACCCACCCGTGGTCGACGCGTTGCGCCACCTGGTGGAGCGGCGCGCCGCCCGCGAGCCCCTGCAGCACCTGCTCGGCACCGCCGTGCTCGGCCCGGTCACCGTCGCCGTCGGACCAGGGGTGTTCACCCCGCGCCCGGAGACGGAACTGCTGCTCGAATGGGGTCTGCACGCGATCGCCGACATCCCGTCGCCGCTGGTGGTGGACCTGTGCACGGGCTCGGCGGCCCTCGCGCTCGGGGTGGCGGTGAGCCGGCCGGACGCGGTGGTGCACGCCGTCGAGGTCGACTCCGTCGCGCTGACGTGGGCGCAGCGCAACATCTCCGACCACGTCTCCGCCGGTGGCACGCCGGTCACGCTGCACGCGGCCGACGTCCGGTGGACCGACCTGCTCCTCGAGCTCGAGTCGCACGTCGACCTGGTGCTCTGCAACCCGCCCTACGTCCCCGACGGCACGCCGCTGCCCCCGGAGGTCGTCGGCTGGGACCCGCCCGACGCCGTGTACGGCGGTCCGGACGGCCTGGAGATCATCCGGGCGGTCATCGCCGCCTCGGCCGGGCTGCTGCGCTACGGCGGCTCCCTCGGCATCGAGCACGACGACACCCACGGCGAGGTGGTGCCGGCGCTGCTGCGCCGCCGGCGCGTCCTCACCGACGTCGAGGAGCATTTCGACCTCGCCGGCCGTCCCCGGTTCGCCACCGCCCGGCGCCGGGACACCGCTCCCTCGTAGGCTTCTGCTGTGGCCTTCACCTACGACTGCAGCGATCCGGACGCCCGGGTCGAGGGACTCGCCGCCGCGGCCCGCACCGTACGGGCCGGGCGACTGGTCGTACTGCCCACCGACACCGTCTACGGGATCGGCTGCGACGCGTTCAGCAGCACCGCGGTCCACGGCCTGCTGGCGGCGAAGCGGCGCGGTCCGGACATGCCCGTGCCGGTGCTCGTCGGCTCCTGGTCCACGATCGACGGCCTGGTGCTGGGGGTGCCGAAGACCGCGCGCGACCTGATCGAGGCGTTCTGGCCAGGTGGGCTGTCGCTGGTGCTCCCGCACGCGCCGTCCCTGGACTGGGACCTGGGATCCACCAAGGGCACGGTGATGCTGCGGATGCCGCTGCACCCCGTCGCGCTGGAGCTGTTGCGCGACGTGGGGCCGATGGCGGTGTCCAGCGCGAACGTCTCGGGGTCGCCGCCCGCCGCGTCGGCAGCCGAGGCGCACGCCCAGCTCGGCGACTCCGTGGCCGTCTACCTGGACGGCGGTCCCTCCGGCGAGCCGATCGCGTCCACGGTGGTCGACCTCACCGGTGACCAGCCCCGGGTGCTGCGCGAGGGCGCGGTGAGCACGGCGGCGGTGGCCGAGGTGCTGGGCCGTGAGGTCCTCACGGTGTAGCGCGGATCGGCCTCGGCCCTACGGCAGGCCGACCATCGTGGCCAGGCGCTCCACGGCGTCGTCGAAGTAGCGCCCGTTGTCGGCCACCACATTGTGGGTGTGGCCGAAGAGCTCGAAGCTGATCATCCCGAAGAGCGTGGTCCAGGCCAGGACCGTGCGCGCGGCCAGCGACGAGCCCGGGTCGTCAGCGGGCAGCCCGACGCGCACGGCGAGACCGGCGGCCAGGGCGGTGTCGGCTCCCGTGGCGTCGGCGGCGGGATCGACGGTCCCGGCCGCGACGCCGTCGGCGATCAGCCGGCTGAGTGCCTCCCCGACGCGCGCTGCCGGCCCGGTGGTGGTGTCCGGTGCCGCGTAACCCGGCACGGGCGAGCCGTAGATCAGGGCGTACTCGTGCGGATGGGCCACGGCCCACGTCCGGGTGGCTGAGCAGACGGCCCGCCAGCGCGCCCGGAGGTCGGTGCGGGCCACCGCGGACTCGGCCTGCTCGGCGGCGGCTCCGAGAGCGTCGTAGGCGTCGACGATCAAAGTGGTGAGCAGGTCGTCGCGGCTCGGGAAGTACCGGTACACGGCGGAGGACGCCATCCCGAGCTCCCGGGCCACGGCTCGTAGCGAGAGCGCGGCGGCGCCGTCGGACGCGAGGTGCCTGCGGGCGACATCGGCGATCTCGCGGGTCAGTTCGGCGCGCACGCGGGCGCGGGTACCGGCGGCGGTCATCGCGGAAGTCTGACACGAAACCAGAGCATCGGCAACAATAGCGAGCAGTGCTCTTGGTGCCCTGACCGGGGAATCGCCCGGCCCGGGTACCGTTGTCCAGCGTGAGCGAGTCCATCGAGCAGAGCCGTGAGCAGCACACCCCGTTCTGGGGTCCGGACTTCGGCGCGCTGCAGCACCAGGATCCCGAGATCGCGGGCGTGGTGCTCGACGAGCTGGCCAGGTTGCGCGGCGGGCTGCAGCTCATCGCCAGCGAGAACCTCACCAGCCCCGCGGTGCTCGCCGCCCTCGGTTCGACGCTGTCGAACAAGTACGCCGAGGGCTACCCGGGACGCCGCTACTACGGCGGCTGCGAGGTCGTCGACCGCGCGGAGGAGATCGGCAACGCCCGCACGAAGGAGCTCTTCGGCGCGGAACACGTCAACCTCCAGCCGCACTCCGGCGCGTCGGCCAACTTCGCGGTGTACGCCGCCTTCACCCAGCCCGGCGACACCGTGCTCGCGATGGACCTCAAGCAGGGTGGCCACCTCACCCACGGCAGCAAGGTCAGCTTCTCCGGCAAGTGGTTCAACGCGGTGTCCTACACCGTGCGCCAGGACTCGGAGCTGATCGACTACGACCAGGTGCGCGACCTGGCCCGCGAGCACCAGCCCAAGATGATCATCGCCGGCGCCACCGCGTACCCGCGGCTGATCGACTTCGCCGCCTTCCGGGAAATCGCCGACGAGGTCGGCGCCAAGCTCGTGGTCGACGCCGCACACTTCATCGGCCTGGTGGCCGGAAAGGCGATCCCGTCGCCGGTGCCGTTCGCCGACGTCGTCACGGCCACCACGCACAAGGTGCTGCGCGGTCCGCGCGGCGGCATGATCCTCGCCCGCGCCGAGCACGCGAAGGCCATCGACAAGGCCGTGTTCCCGTTCTCGCAGGGCGGCCCGCTCATGCACGCCGTCGCCGCCAAGGCGGTGGCGATGAAGGAAGCCGCAGCGCCGGAGTACCAGGCCTACGCCGCGCAGGTGATCGCCAACGCGCAGGCGCTGGCCAAGGGCCTGGAGGCCGAGGGCATGCGGGCCGTGTCCGGCGGCACCGACACCCACCTCGCGCTCGTCGACCTGCGGCCCATCGGTGTCACGGGTGACCAGGCCGAGACGCGCTGCGACGCCGCGCGCATCACGCTCAACAAGAACGCCATCCCCTACGACCCGGCCCCGCCGCTGAAGCCGTCGGGTCTGCGCGTGGGGTCGCCGAGCGTCACCACCCAGGGAATGGTCGAGTCCGACATGGCCGAGGTCGCCACCCTGCTGGGCAGGGCGGTGCGGGCCGAGCACGGCACCCCGGCGGGCGACGCCGAGCTCGCCGACGTCGCCGAGGCCGTGTCGACGTTGGTGGCCCGCGCTCCCGCGTACCCGCGGCCCTGATCCGCACCGGCTGACCGAGAAGATCGTCGTGGTCCCCACGTTCGTCCTACCCATCCGGGAGTACCTGCTCACGGGACTGACGGCGGCAGTGGTCACGTTCCTGCTCGTGGGCCCGGTACGGGTGCTGGCGCTGCGTCTCGGCGCCGTGGCCTGGCCCCGCGGCCGCGACGTGCACGTGACGCCGACGCCCCGGTGGGGTGGGCTGGCGATGCTCGGCGGCGTGCTGGCCGGGGTCGGGATGGCCTACCAGCTGCCCGCGCTGCGGCTGGCGTTCGACAACAACGCCTACGAGATGCTCGGGGTGTTCGGCGCCGCGGTCCTGTTGGCCGCTGTCGGCGCACTCGACGACCGGTACGAGCTCGACGCGCTCACGAAGTTCGCCGGCCAGACCACCGCGGCCGGCATCCTGGTGATCTTCGGCGTGCAGTGGACGGTGTTCTACGTCCCGTGGGGCGGCGGGGGCACGGGGATCTCCGGGTCGCTGCTGATCCTCGGCCAGGAGCAGGGCGTGGTGCTCACCGTGCTGGTCACGGTGGCGCTGGTGAACGCGATGAACTTCGTCGACGGCCTCGACGGGCTGGCGGCCGGCATCGGCCTGATCGCCGCGGCCGCCACGGGCCTGTTCGCGATCGGGCTGGTGCAGCGGGTGGGCAACGACCCGTCGGCGTACTCGCCCGCTCTCATCGCCGCCGTGCTCGGCGGCGCGTGCCTCGGCTTCCTGCCCCACAACTTCAACCCGGCCCGCATCTTCATGGGCGACTCGGGGTCGATGCTCATCGGCCTGCTGCTCGCCGCCGCCACCACGAGCGCGTCGGGGAAGATCTCGATCATCGGCGCCGACGGCAGCGACGTGCTGGCCCTGTTCGCGCCGCTCCTGGTGCTCGCCGCGGTGGTGTTCGTCCCGCTGCTGGACCTGCTGATGGCCGTGGTCCGGCGCACCCGCAAGGGCATGAGCCCGTTCTCGCCCGACAAGATGCACCTGCATCACCGGCTGCTCGAGATCGGCCACAGCCAGCGGCGTGCGGTTCTGCTGATCTACCTGTGGGCCGGTGTGCTGGCGTTCGGCGCGGTGGCGCTGGCGCTGATCGACGACCCGTCCATCGTGTTGTGGGCGGTGGGGATCGGCCTCGTCGTGGCCGTGCTCGCCACCGCCATCCCGAGAGTGAGGGCCAGATGACAGACCCGGACCCCCCGGTCAAGGACGCTCCGCACGTCGCCTCGGTGCTCAAGCTGGCTGCCGCCATGCAGCGCGCCGCCGCGATCCTCTCGGTGGTCGTCGCCGTGGTGGCGATCGTCGTCGCGTTGGTGCTGCGCGGCACGCCGGGGGCGATCGGCGCGGCGGTCGGGAGCGTGATCGCCATTGCGCTGGGCTGGCTCGGCACGTTCGTGATGGCGAAGACGGCCAGGGCCACGCCTGCCGGGGTGATGATCGGGGCGATGACCGCGTTCACCGGGAAGATCGCGTTCCTCCTGGTGTTCCTGCTGCTCTTCCGGGGTACCACGCTGTTCGACAACCAGTCGTTCGCGTTCACGATGCTCGCCGTGACGGCGGCGTGGATCGCCGGTGAGGTGATCGGCTTCGTGCGCACCCGCATCCCCGCGGTGGATCTCTGACCGTCACCGGACCGGGTGACACGATGGTGTGACGAGCATCTCTCTGAGGTGCAGGTCACTCATCGTTAAGGTTCTACACGCGATAGAGCCATGTTGGCGTCGCTTCCGGGACACCGGAGTAGGGCTGGCTGCGACGAACGGTCGTCCGTCGAGGTCATCCCTGGTAAACCGGCGCTAACACTCCTGATATGGTCCACTGCAATGGAGCCGGGCCAGTCGCGTGGGGGCGGCACTGAACCGCCACCCCCGGGCGACGCGTGGACCGCTCTGTCCTACCTGCTGTCCGGTTTCCTCCTCTTCGGAGGGATCGGGTGGGGGCTGGACGCACTGCTGGGTACACGAGTGTTCACGCCGGTCGGTTTGCTGTTCGGCGGGGCGGCCTCGATGTACTTGATCTACATCAGGTACGTTAAGTCCTGATCGTCACGATTCTGCCGACCCGGACCGCCCGGTCGACGGAACCGGAAGGAGCATTGGGTGACCATCCTGGCCACCGCCCCACCACCCCCGGGCCCTAATCCGGGCTTCGAGTCACCGGGTGTTGCCGACTTCCAGCTGCCTCCGATCTTCGGTCCTGTGACGAAGCCGGTGCTGGAGCTCGTGCTCGCGGCGATCATCGTGTACGCGTTCTTCGCCTACACCGCGCGGCGTCCGCAGCTGGTGCCGAGCAAATCGCAGTTCCTCGGCGAGTCCTTGCACGGCATCGTGCGGAACAGCATCGCTCGCGACAACATCGGGCCGGAGTTCCTCAAGTACGTCCCGTTCCTCACCACGCTGTTCGCCTTCATCCTGGTGAACAACCTGTTCGGGATCGTTCCGTTCATCCAGTTCCCCACGTTCGCGCACCCGGGTATGCCCTACGCCCTCGCCGGCATCGTGTGGCTGATGTACAACTTCATCGGCCTCCGCAAGCACGGCTTCGTCGGGTACATGCGGGTCTCGACCTGGCCACCGGACGTGCCGTGGTGGGTGCGGATCGTGCTCACGCCGATCGAGTTCCTGTCCAACATCCTGCTGCGTCCGGTCACGCTGTCGCTGCGACTGTTCGGCAACATGTTCGCCGGCCACCTGCTGCTGCTGGTGTTCATCCTCGGCGGCGAGTACATGCTGCTGCACTCGCAGTCGGTGTTCCTCGCGGTTCTCTCCCCGGCGGCCTTCGGGCTCGGCATCGTCTTCACGTTCTTCGAAGCCTTTGTGCAGGTGGTGCAGGCCTACATCTTCACCATCCTCACCGCCTCCTACATCGGCGCCGTGCTCGCCGACGACCACTAGGTCGCCCCGCCCCACGAACTGACGGGTCCGCGGGACGTACCGCGGACCGGACGAAAGGAAAGTGCAATGGTCACCGGTAACCTGAACGTCATCGGGTACGGCCTGTCCGCCATCGGCCCGGGTATCGGCGTCGGCATCGTCTTCGCTGCCTTCATCAACGGCGTTGCCCGTCAGCCGGAGGCACGCGGACAGCTGCAGGGCATCGCGTTCATCGGCTTCGCGCTCTCCGAGGCGCTGGCCATCCTGGGCCTGGTGCTCGCGTTCGCTCTTCAGTGATCGAGCCGGGTAGCGGAGGTAACCCCATGACTCACATCATTGCGGCCGAGGAGTTGAACCCCCTCACTCCGCATCCCGTCGAGATCATCGTCGGCCTGATCGCGTTCGGCTTGCTGTACCTGCTCCTGCGGCGCACGGCCTTCCCGCAGTTCGAGCGGGTCTACGCCGACCGCAAGGACAAGATCGAGGGTGGGCTGAAGCGGGCCGAGGAGGCTCAGCAGCAGGCCGACGACCTCAAGCGGCAGTACGAGGAGCAGCTCGCCGGGCTGCGCGCCGAGGCCGCTCGCATCCGCGACGACGCTCGTGCCGAGGGCCAGCAGATCAAGGCCGAGCTGCGGGCCCAGGCCGAGGAGGAGGCCGCTCGCATCCGCCAGCGGGGCGAGGAGCAGATCGCCGCGCAGCGGGAGCAGGTGGTGCGCCAGCTCCGTGGGGAGATCGGCGGGCTGTCCGTGCAGCTGGCCGAGCGCATCATCGGCGACTCGCTCGCCGACGACGCGCGCCGCTCGTCCACCGTCGACGCGTTCCTGTCCGAGCTCGACGGTCTCGCGGAGCGCCGTGAGGCCACCCCGGCGAGCGGGGCGAGCTGATGGCCACCGTCCTGCAGGCGGCCAGCCGGGAGGCGATGGCTGCGGCCCTCGGCCGGCTGAACGCCTACGTGGACAGCGCCGACGCCCGCGCGCTCACCACCCTGGGCGACGAGCTGTTCGCGTTCACGCGGCTCGTCGCCGGGGAGAGGGCACTGCGGCGCATCCTCGCCGACCCCTCCACACCGGAGTCGGCACGCGCGGGGCTCGCCGAGCAGGTGCTCGGCGGGCAGCTGTCGGAGTCCGCACTGGACTTCGTGAAGCTGCTGGTGACCTCCCGCTGGTCACAGGCGTCCGACCTGGTCGGCGCCACGGAGACGCTCGCCCGCCAGGCCACGCTCGCCGTGGCCGAGAAGAACGGCAAGCTCGACGACGTCGAGGACGAGCTGTTCCGGTTCGGTCGGATCCTCGACCGCGAGCCCGAGCTGAACACGCTGCTCTCCGACGCGAGCACGCCGGCCGACGGCCGCATCACGCTGCTCGACCAGGTGATCGGCAAGCGGGTCTCCCCGGTCGCCGCCTCACTGCTGCGTCAGACCGTGCGGCTGCCCCGCAGCAGGCACCTGGACGTCGTGGCCGAAGAGCTGGCGGAGATGGCGGCGGAGCGCCGGGACCGGTCGGTCGCGCGGGTCACCACACCGATTGCGCTCACGCAGGTGCAGGAACAGAAGCTCACCGACTCGTTGGGTCGGCTCTACGGACGGCCGATCTCCCTGCAGGTCGAGCTGGACGAGCGCCTGCTGGGCGGACTGGTCGTGCAGGTCGGCGGCGAGGTCATCGACGGCAGCGTCGCGGGCAAGCTGGCCGCCGCGCGGCGCACACTGCCGAGCTGACCCCCGCCCAGAGACGTTTAACCGACCGAAAAGAAGGAACAGACGACAGCCATGACAGAGCTGACGATCTCCTCCGAGGAGATCCGGAGTGCGATCTCCAGCTACGTCTCCTCGCTGGAGACGGAGACCTCCCGCGAAGAGGTGGGACACGTCTCCGACACCGGCGACGGCATCGCCCACGTCGAGGGCCTGCCTTCGGCGATGACCAACGAACTCCTCGAGTTCCCCGGTGGCGTGCTGGGTGTCGCCCTGAACCTCGACGTCCACGAGATCGGTGCGGTGATCCTGGGCGACTACGCCCACATCGAGGAGGGCCAGCCGGTCAAGCGCACCGGCAACATCCTCTCCGTGCCGGTCGGGGACAACTTCCTCGGCCGGGTCATCGACCCCCTGGGCAACCCGCTGGACGGGCTCGGTGACATCGAGGCCGAGACGCAGCGTGTGCTCGAGCTGCAGGCCGCGTCCGTGATGCAGCGCCAGGGCGTCAGCGAGCCGCTGCAGACCGGCATCAAGGCCATCGACGCCATGACGCCGATCGGCCGCGGCCAGCGCCAGCTGATCATCGGTGACCGCAAGACCGGCAAGACCGCGGTCTGCGTCGACACGATCATCAACCAGAAGCAGAACTGGGCCAGCGGCGACCCGAAGCAGCAGGTGCGCTGCATCTACGTCGCGATCGGGCAGAAGGGCTCCACGATCGCCGGTATCCGGCAGTCGCTGGAGGACGCGGGCGCGCTGGAGTACACGACGATCGTCGCGTCCCCGGCCAACGACCCCGCCGGATTCAAGTGGCTGGCGCCCTACACCGGTTCGGCGCTGGGCCAGCACTGGATGTACCAGGGCAACCACGTCCTGATCGTCTTCGACGACCTGTCGAAGCAGGCCGAGGCCTACCGCGCGATCTCGCTGCTGCTGCGCCGCCCGCCGGGCCGCGAGGCCTACCCGGGCGACGTCTTCTACTTGCACTCCCGGCTGCTGGAGCGCTGCGCGAAGCTGTCCGACGAGCTCGGCGCGGGGTCGATGACGGGCCTGCCGATCATCGAGACGAAGGCCAACGACGTCTCGGCCTACATCCCCACCAACGTCATCTCGATCACCGACGGCCAGGTGTTCCTCGAGTCGGACCTGTTCAACCAGGGCGTCCGGCCGGCGATCAACGTCGGTATCTCGGTCTCCCGGGTCGGTGGTGACGCCCAGATCAAGGCGATGAAGACGGTCTCCGGATCGCTGCGCCTCGACCTGTCGCAGTACCGCGAGCTGGAGGCGTTCGCCGCGTTCGGTTCCGACCTCGACGCCGCCTCGGCCGCTGCGCTCGGGCGCGGTGGCCGGCTGGTGGAGCTGCTCAAGCAGGGGCAGTACCAGCCGCAGCCGGTCGAGGAGCAGGTCGTCTCGATCTTCCTCGGCACCCGTGGTCACCTCGACTCGGTGCCGGTGGGCGACATCCGCCGCTTCGAGTCGGAGTTCCTCGACCACGTGCGGCGCAACCAGGAGGGCATCCTCGGCGAGATCCGCGACACCGGCAAGCTGTCCGACGAGCTGGCCGACCGCATCGCCGGCGTCGTGAAGGAGTTCAAGGAGAACTTCACCGCGTCCGACGGGTCGTCGGTGGTGCCGAAGGAAGCCCAGGCCGAGGCGCTCGACGAGGAAGATGTCGACCGCGAGAAGGTCAAGGTCAACAAGCCTGCTCCGGCCGGCAGCTCCTCAGAGTAGGCGAGTAGATCAATGGCGGCACAGATTCGCGTGCTGCGGCGGCGGATCCGGTCGACGCAGTCCATCAAGAAGATCACTCGGGCGATGGAGCTGATCGCGACCTCCCGGATCGCGAAGGCCCGTGCCCGGGTCGACGAGGCCAAGCCCTACGCCGAGCAGATGACGGCGGTCCTCACCGAGCTGGCCAACAACTCGGCGCTGGACCATCCGCTGCTGGTCGAGCGGGAGAACGCCACCCGCGCCGCGGTGCTGGTGGTCACCAGCGACCGTGGCCAGGCAGGCGGCTACAACGCCAACGTGCTCAAGGAGGCGGAGCAGCTGCAGTCGTTGCTCCGTGAGCAGGGCAAGGAGCCGGTGCTCTACGTCATCGGTCGCAAGGGCGTGAACTACTTCCGGTTCCGCCGCCGCAAGGTCGAGGCGTCCTGGACGGGGTTCTCCGAGCAGCCGAGCTACGCCGACGCTGCGGAGGTGGCCCGCACGCTCGTCGCGTCCTTCATGGCCGGCGTGAACGACTCCGACGGTGAGCAGGGTGCCGAGGGCACCGACGGCGAACGGGACACGGACCGCGTGCAGCCCGTCGACGAGCTGCACCTCGTGTACACGCAGTTCCAGAACATGGTCACCCAGACGCCGCAGGCGCGGCGGATGGCGCCCATGGAGGTCGAGTACGCGGGGAGCGAGACCGAGCGGATCTCCGAGGGCGAGAACGTCGGACGCTCCGCGGAGGAGACGGCGAGCCAGGCCGCTTCCGAAGTCCGCTCCCTGTACGAGTTCGAGCCGGACGCCGAGACGCTGTTCGATGCACTGCTGCCCAAGTACGTCGGGGCCCGGTTGTTCGCGGCCCTGCTCGAGTCGGCAGCGTCGGAGTCGGCCGCTCGCCAGCGGGCGATGAAGGCCGCAACGGACAACGCGAACGAACTGATCCGTACCCTGACACTGGAGGCCAACCAGGCCCGTCAGGCACAGATCACCCAGGAGATCAGTGAGATCGTCGGTGGTGCCGACGCTCTCGTGAGCGTAGGAAGTGAGAACTGATGACCGCCACCGCTGATGCCAGCGCCCCATCCGCTCCGACACAGGCCAGGACCGGGCGGGTAGTGAGGGTCACCGGTCCGGTCGTCGACGTCGAGTTCCCGCGGAACGAGGTGCCGGAGCTCTACAGCGCGCTCACCGTCGAGGTCTCGATCGGTGACCTCGCCAAGACGCTGACCCTGGAGATCGCCCAGCATCTCGGCGACAACCTGGTGCGCACCATCTCCATGCAGCCCACCGACGGCCTCGTCCGCGGCCAGGAGGTCACCGACCTCGGCCGGCCGATCTCGGTGCCGGTCGGCGACCAGGTCAAGGGCCACGTGTTCAACGCGCTCGGGGAGTGCCTGGACAAGCCCGACCTGGAGATCACCGGCGACCTGTGGGGCATCCACCGGCAGGCTCCGACCTTCGACAAGCTCGAGGGCCGCACCGAGATGCTGGAGACCGGCATCAAGGTGCTGGACCTGCTCACCCCGTACGTGGTCGGCGGAAAGATCGGCCTGTTCGGCGGCGCGGGCGTGGGCAAGACCGTGCTCATCCAGGAGATGATCCAGCGCGTCGCCCAGAACTTCGGTGGCACCTCGGTGTTCGCCGGCGTGGGTGAGCGCACCCGTGAGGGCAACGACCTCATCACGGAGATGACCGAGAGCGGTGTCATCGAGAACACCGCGCTGGTGTTCGGTCAGATGGACGAGCCGCCCGGCACGCGTATGCGAGTGGCCCTCTCGGCCCTGACGATGGCGGAGTACTTCCGCGACGAGCAGGACCAGGACGTGCTGCTCTTCATCGACAACATCTTCCGGTTCACGCAGGCGGGTTCCGAGGTCTCCACGCTGCTCGGCCGCATGCCGTCCGCGGTGGGATACCAGCCCACCCTGGCCGACGAGATGGGCGAGCTGCAGGAGCGGATCACCTCGACCCGTGGCCGCTCGATCACCTCGATGCAGGCGATCTACGTGCCCGCGGACGACTACACCGACCCGGCGCCCGCCACCACGTTCGCGCACCTCGACGCCACCACGGAGCTCTCCCGCCCGATCTCCCAGAAGGGGATCTACCCGGCGGTCGACCCGCTGACGTCGACGTCCCGGATCCTCGACCCGCAGTACATCGGCGAGGAGCACTTCCGGGTCGCCAACGAGGTGAAGCGGATCCTGCAGAAGTACTCCGACCTGCAGGACATCATCGCGATCCTCGGTATCGACGAGCTCTCCGAGGAGGACCGCCAGCTGGTCGGGCGCGCGCGGCGTATCGAGCGGTTCCTCTCGCAGAACCTCCTGGTCGCCGAGCAGTTCACCCAGCAGCCGGGCTCCACGGTGCCGCTGAAGGAGACCATCGAGGCCTTCGACAAGATCGCGAAGGGCGAGTTCGACGACGTCCCCGAGCAGGCGTTCTTCCTCTGCGGCGGCCTCGAGGACCTCGACAAGAACCGCAAGAAGCTCGAGGGCTGACCGTGGCGGACATGACGGTAGAGCTGGTCGCGGTCGAGCGGCGGATCTGGTCGGGTCAGGCCAGCTTCGTGCTCGCCCGCACCACCGTCGGCGAGATCGGGGTGCTGCCGGGGCACGAGCCCACGCTCGCGCAGCTGGAGGAGGCAGGCGTCGTGCGCATCGACGGCACCGACGGCACCTCCACCACGCTCGCGGTGCACGGCGGCTTCCTCTCGATCACACCGGACAACGTCACGGTGCTGGCCGAGTTCGCCGAGAAGGCCGAAGAGATCGACGTGTCCCGGGCCCGCGCCGCACTGGATCGTGCCGACACGTCCGAGCCGGAGGGTGCAGCTGCCGCTGCCCGCGCCAACGCGCGGCTGAAAGCCGCCGGCGCGGCCGAGTAGCTGGGGCCGCGTTGGGAGCAATGGCGCTGGTCGTCGGAATCCTGCTCCTGATCGCCTGTCTCGGCCTGGGATACCTGGCCTTTCGGCGAGTACGACTCATGCGGGGCGGTGGCGTGGACGTTTTCCTGCGCCGCCGCCCCGCTGTCGACTCCCAGAAGAAGGACGACTCCGCCGGATGGCACTTCGGTGTCGGGCGCTACCGGGGCAACGAGCTCGCGTGGTTCCGCCTGACGTCCTTCCGGCTGGGTCCCACCGCCGTCGTCGACCGGACGCAGCTCGAGATCATCGATCGGCGCAGCCCGTCCGGCGGCGAGATCTACCTCCTGCCGCCCACGGCCTCGGTGCTGCGCTGCCGGGTGCAGGGGGAGGACGTCGAGATCGCCATGGGGCCGGGGGTGCTCACCGGGTTCCTGTCGTGGCTGGAGGCGACGCCACCCGGGCGCACCGGTTACCGCCAGGCCTCCTGACGCTCAGCGCTGCGCCTGCGGGCCGCCCGGCCGCCAGAGCACGTCACCGGCGGGGTTGGCGACCCGGCCGAGGATGAACAGCAGGTCCGACAGCCGGTTGAGGTACTTCGCCGTGAGCGGGTTGGTGCGCTCCGCGTCGGCCTCGAGCAGAGCCCAGACCGATCGTTCGGCCCGGCGCGTGACGGTGCGCGCGACGTGCAGGTATGCCGCGCCGGGAGTGCCACCCGGGAGCACGAACGAGTCGAGCTTCGCCAGCCCCTCGTTGAACTCGTCGCACCAGCCCTCCAGCCGCTCGACGTAGTCCTCGGTGACGCGCAGCGGCGGGGCTTGTGTCGTCTCCCCGCCCTCCCCCTCGACGATCGGCGTGCACAGGTCCGCACCCACGTCGAAGAGGTCGTTCTGCACCTGACGCAGCGGCACCAGCAGCTCGGCGGCGAGTTCGCCGACCGTGACCGCCACGCCGAGCGCGGTGTTGCACTCGTCGGTGTCGGCGTACGCGGCGAGCCGGACGTCGGTCTTGGGGACGCGGCTGAAGTCGCCGAGCGCGGTGGTGCCGTCGTCGCCGGTCCTGGTGTAGATCCTGGTCAGGTGCACGGCCATGGGGCCAGCCTAGGGGCGGGGTGAGTGGAGTGTTCGCGGAGGCGCTGTGCTGGTGATCCGCTGGTTCACCGCACGACCTGGGCGTTTGGGTGCTCGGGGGAGCCCCCGTCGAACAGCGCGGAGGCGCGCCCTTCGAGGTGCTGGTCGAAGAATGCGGTGAGGTACGCGCGCTGTGCGGCGAGGCTGCGTTCCGGATCGACGGTTCCGATCGTCGTCGCGACAGCGCCGTCGAGGAGCGGTAGCGCCGCGTCGATCTGGGGGAGCAGCACCTGCTGGTCGGTGAAGCTCATGTGCTCCGCGTCCGGGAGGTGGACATCCCGCTTCCAGCCCGTGGAGTGCTGCCAGAAGGCGGCCCAGTCCGGGCTGTGGAGGTGGTTGTGGGGGCGCGCGTCGTCACCGCTCGTTCCACCACCCATCAGGAGGAAGGGGCGGCTGCTGCCCCGGCGCGCGGCCTCGCCGTAGACCGGGTCCATGCTTCCGTCGAGGTTCGCGCCTGCGTCGATCCGGTCGTCGGCGATCATGGCCTCGGCAGCGGTGAAGCCACCGGCCGAGTGGCCGAACATGCCGATGCGGGACAGGTCGAGTGCGGTCGCGAGACCCGCGGGGAGGCCGTGTCGTTGCGCGTCGGTGCCGGCGCGGATCCCGGCGAGGTGGTCGATGACGAAGCCGACGTCGCGGACCCGGTCGCGCATCATCTGCGCCCGATCGGCCGGGGGTCCGGGTGCCTCCGTGCGGTCGGGGAACGCGATGGGCCCGCTGGCCGGATGGTCGATCGTGACGACGACGTAGCCGCGGCTGGCGAGCTCCTCCACCAAGGTGGTGCCCATCGCGCGCGACTGCCCGCCGCCGGGGGAGTACAGGAGCACGGGAAGACCGAGGGCGTCGGCCGCCACGGGGGCGTCTGTGACGGCATGGGTGCGAGTCCCGGCGAAGTCGACCGTGCCACGGGGACTCCCGAGCGAGCGGGCCGCCAACTCGTCGTAGAACGCCGCCACGCCGGGCCGGAGATGCGGTGCCGCCGCACCACCGGCGCCCGGCGCCGCCGGGTACCAGAGCGACACCATGAGCTCCCGCCGCCGGTCCGCTGAGCCCGACGGGTCGGGACGGGTCTGGTCGACGAGGTGCAGCTCCCGGGTCCCGAGCTGGTGCGGGCCCGTGGGCGCCGGGAGCGTTAGTGGGACGACGTGCCCGGCCGGGGCCGGGTTCGCCGCGGGGGTGACCTCGTGCGCCGGGGATGCGCACGCAGGTCCGGCCGACAGCAGTGCGCCGAGTGCGATGGCGGTGGCCGTCCGGCGGAGGGGCGTTCGTGTCATGCGCCCACGTTCGCGGCCGGCTGGGCGTGCATCATCCGACGATCGCTCCGGACGGGCGTGCCGAAAGTGATAGACGCGAGGCGTCAGGTCCGGTCGACCAGGCCCGCCTCGTACGCGACGATCGCGGCCTGAACCCGGTTCCGGACCCCGAGCCCGCGCAGCACCGCGCTCACGAAGACCTTCACGGTGCCCTCCGCCACATGCAGCCGCCGTCCGATCTCCGCGTTCGACAGACCGCCTCCGACCAGGCAGAGCACCTCCCGCTCTCGGGACGTCAGTCCCGTGACCTGCTCGCGGGCGCGCGCCGCGCTGGACATCCGGCCTGCGCCTCCGCTGCCGAGCTGGCGGATGACCCGCTGGGCGACCGTCGGCGACAGGAATGCCGCACCGGCGGCGACGGCCCGGATGCCGCGGAGCAGCTCGAGCGGATCGCCTGACTTGACCAGGAAGCCGCTCGCGCCGTCGCCGAGAGCACGCGCGATGTGCTCGTCCTCGGAGAAGGTGGTGAGCATGATCACCGCGGTGGCCGGCACGGTGCGGGTGATCTCCGCGCCGGCGGACAGCCCGTCCAGGCCGGGCATGACGATGTCGAGCAGCGCGACGTCCGGCCGGTGCGCCTGCACCTGCGTCAGTGCCTCGCGCCCGTCCGACGCCTCGGCGACCACTGCGATCCCCGGGTCGGCGCCCAGCACGGCCCGGATACCGGCCCTTGTGAGCGGCTCGTCGTCGGCCAGTACGACCCGGATCACGGCACGTCCTCCTCAGGTGGCGAGCCGGAGAGCGCGGCGCGCTCCACCGCCTCCTTGATCACCAGCTGCTCGCCCTCGAAGCACAGCCGGAAGACCAGCCGGTCGTCCGTCGGTTCGCTCGACCAGTAGTACCGGCACCAACCGTTCGGCGGCGGCGGTGCGAGAGCGCGGCCCGGTTCGCCCAGAACCTGGAACGGGGGCAGCTCCGCCTCGACGGCTGCACGGGCCGCTCCGGTCGGCAACCGTTCGAACGTCGCCGGGTCGAGCCGGTTGGCTGTGCCGACCAGGAGGAAGAGTGCGAGCGCCAGCACGGTGACGGCGGTACCGGCCAGTACGGGAACCCGAACGGCGCCGGCGACGCTGCGCCGCACCTCCCCACGGGCGCGCGCGAGGTCTCGCGCCGACTCACAGCCGAGGTCGTCCGGCGGGGAGCCGGCCGGTCCGCCGTCGTGCGGCAGGACGGCGACGACGGTGAAACCCGTCCCGGCCGGGCCTGCATGCAGCGTGCCGCCGAGCAGCCGCACGCGCTCGCGCAGGCCGACGAGTCCGCTTCGAGCACCGGGCCGGGCTGCCGGTGGGACGGTGCCGGCAACCCCGTTCGTGACGGTGACGGTCGTAGCACCCTGCCCGTGCTCGACCCCGACGGTGACCTCGGCGCCCGGAGCGTGCCTCGCCGCGTTGGTCAGCGCCTCCTGGACGACGCGGTGGACGGCGCGCTGCACCAGCACGGGCAGGGCCACGGGCTCGAGCTCCGCGTCCCACTGGACCCTCATACCGGCGGCGGCGGCGCGTTCGACCAGCGCGGTGACGGTGCGACCCTCGCCGGGGTCGCCCTCGGCGTCCGGCCGCAGCACCCCGATGACGTCGCGGAGCCGCTCCGTGGCGACGGCGACGCCGAAGCGCAGGTCCCGCGCCGCGGCGCGGGTGTCGTCGTCGAGCTGCGGGGACACCTCCAGCGCGGCGGCCCGCAGGGCGATCAACGTCCACTCGTGGCCGAGAGAGTCGTGCATGTCCCGAGCGATGCGAGCGCGTTCCGCCAGGCGCGCCTGGTCGGCCTCGAGCCTGTGCTGGCGCTCCAGCAGCGCGGCACGCTCCCACCCGGCTGCGACGAGCGCTGCGCGCTGCCGCCGGTAGCGGCCCAGTAGCCAGGCGGGCGCGACCGCCAGCAGCAGGACGAGCATCAGCGCGGACCAGTCGTAGACGCCGGACAGCAGGCCGAAGCCGCCGCGGCTCCCGTCATCGACGACGAGGCCGACGACCAGAGCGACCGGCAGTCCGGTGACGGCGACCCCGGCGAGCGCTGCAGGTACCGGCTGCGCATCGGGGATCCTGCGGCCCGCGACGCAGGCGAACACCGCGACCGCGGCGAAGGGCCAGACGCGAACGGGGCTGAACGTCGTGGGCGCGAGCACGACCTCGACCGTCATGGCCGTCGCCACGGCTGCGCAGAGCACGGCCAGCGGGGCGCGGTCACACAAGGCAACCAGGATGGCGAGCAGCGCGGCGCCACCGACCAGTTCGGCAACGCGTGGGCCGGTCCCCGATGCCGCGTCCATGACGAGCGGGATCAGCAGGCCGCCCCACAGCACCGCCGCCTGCCGGAGCTGCGACCACGACGGCGTCCGCACCGGCCGATGCTATCGACCGTTCAGCACCCTGCCCGAGCCGAGCGACACCCTGCCGCGGCCGTCCAGGGAGTGGCACCGTCTCCGCTCCGGGCGCTGTCAGGCGTTCGCCCCGGAGTCGACGAGCAGGGCCGCGCCGGTGATCGTGCGCCCGTCCTCGCCCGCCAGGTGGGACACGGTGGCGGCGACGTCGTCGGCGGACTGGAACCGGCCGAGCGCCGTGACGGCGCGCTGGACGTCGGCTCCGGGAGCTCCGGCCGGGTTCATGTCGGTGTCGGTGGAACCGGGATGTACGACGTTGACGGTGATGCCGCGCGGGCCGAGCTCGCGGGCCAGCCCGCGGGTGAGCCCGGTGAGGGCCGACTTCGTCATCGCGTAGAGGGTGATGCCCGGCCGGCCCACGTGCTCGGCGAGGTTGCTGCCGATGCTGATGATGCGTCCGCCCGGACCGAGGTGCGGCGACGCCGCCTGCGCGGCGACGAACGCGGACCGCACGTGCACGGCGATGGTGTGGTCGAGCTCGTCGGCGTCGACCTTCTCGAACGGGCCGAACGGGAAGACCCCCGCGTTGTTGACGAGGATGTCGAGGCGCCCGAGCCGCTCGACGGTGTGGTCGACGGCGGCCGTGACGGCGGCGGAGTCGGCGCTGTCGGCCCGCACGGCGAGCCCGCGCCTGCCGAGTGCCTCGATGTCGCGCACCACCGCGGTCGCGCGCTCCTGTGCCGTGAGGTAGGTGAGGGCGACGTCGGCGCCGTCGCGGGCGAGCCGCAGCGCGATCGCGGCCCCGATGCCGCGGCTGCCGCCGGTCACGAGGGCCACCCGGCCGGTGAGGTCGGTCATCGAAGGGTCCATTCTGTAGTGGTCGCTCAAGAAGTCTGGGGCATGGCCACCGCTCGGGTCAAGAGGTATGTTTAGGGAGCACTACAGAAAGGGTGGCGATGACGGAGCGAGGACGGCCGCGCGGTTTCGACCGCGCCGAGGCGCTCCGCCGGGCGATGGAGACGTTCTGGGAGCACGGCTACGAGGGCACGTCCATCGGCGACCTGACCGCGGTGCTGGGCATCCGCCCGCCCAGCCTGTACGCGGCGTTCGGCAGCAAGGAGGCACTGTTCCGGGAGGCCGTGGCGCTCTACGAGGAGCGTGAGGGCGAGCCGACGCTGCGCGCCATGTGCGACGCGCCGACGGCGGTGGCGGGCATCGAGGCGCTCCTGCGCGCCAACGTGGTGGCCTACACCGACCCGGAGAAACCGAGCGGCTGCATGATCGTGCTGGCCGCCACCACGTACACGCCCAGCACCGCCGGGATCCGTGACTTCCTCGCCGAGCAACGGCGGGCCTCCACCGCGGAGGTGCGCGACCGGTTGGCCAGGGGGCAGGCCGACGGGGACGTGCCGCCTGGCGCCGACATCGACGCGTTGGCAGCGTTTGTCAGCTCCGTCCAGTTCGGGATGTCCCTCCAGGCCCGCGACGGCGCGACCCGCCAGGAGCTGTCCACCGTGGTGGACCAGGCAATGGTGGCGCTCGATCGGTCGGCGCGGCCAACCGCGTAGTCCCCGGCCCCAGGGGATAGCGTCGATGCTCGTGGCAGAGCATTTCGCGGTAAACGGTGGCGCCCGGCTCGTCGGCGCCGTCGACGTGGTGGGGGCGAAGAACAGCGTCCTGAAGTTGATGGCAGCAGCGTTGCTGGCCGAGGGGACGACGAGGATCCGGAACTGTCCGGAGATCCTCGACGTCCCGCTCATGGCGGATGTGCTGCGCAGTCTCGGTTGCACCGTCACCATCGACCACGACACCGTCACGATCGACGTTCCGGCGGAGCCCGGCGCCCAGGCCGACTACCGGTCGGTGTCGAAGCTGCGCGCGTCGGTCTGCGTGCTCGGGCCGCTGGTGGCCCGGTGCCGCCGTGCGATCGTGCCGCTGCCCGGCGGTGACGCCATCGGCTCCCGCCCGCTCGACATGCACCAGGCCGGGCTGCGCAAGCTCGGCGCCACCACCGAGATCGAGCACGGCCGGGTGGTCGCCCACGCCGAGGAGCTGCGCGGGGCGCAGATCTGGCTCGACTTCCCCAGCGTCGGCGCCACAGAGAACATCCTGATGGCAGCCGTGCTGGCCGACGGCACCACGGTGATCGACAACGCCGCCCGCGAGCCGGAGATCGTCGACCTCTGCACGATGCTGCAGCAGATGGGCGCCAAGATCGACGGCGTCGGCACCTCCACGCTCACCGTGCACGGTGTCACCGGCCTGCAGCCGACCGAGCACCGCGTGATCGGTGACCGCATCGTCGGTGCCACCTGGGCGTTCGCCGCCGCGATGACCCGCGGGGAGGTGACCGTGCGCGGTGTCGACCCGCACCACATCGACCTGGTCCTCGACAAGCTGCGCACGGCCGGCGCCGACACGATGATCGGCCCCGACGAGTTCACCGTCCGGATGGACGGGCGCCCGCGGGCCGTGGACTTCGTGACGCTGCCCTTTCCCGGTTTCGCCACCGACCTGCAGCCCATGGCGATCGCGCTGTCCGCGGTCGCCGAAGGCACGTCGATGATCACGGAGAACGTGTTCGAGGCGCGGTTCCGGTTCGTCGACGAGATGGTCCGGCTCGGTGCCGACGCACGCACCGACGGCCACCACGCGGTCGTGCGGGGCGTCGAGCGGCTGTCCAGCGCGCCGGTCTGGGCCAGCGACATCCGGGCGGGCGCGGGACTCGTGCTCGCTGCGCTGTGCGCAGACGGGCAGACCGAGGTGTGGGACATCGAGCACATCGACCGCGGCTACCCGCGGTTCGTGGAGAACTTGCGGGACCTCGGCGCCGAGATCCAGCGCGTCGAGCGTGAACCCGACCGCTGAGCCGAACCCAGGGTGACCCGGGGGGGCATCCCCCCCTGTGTTCAGGGGTTGTCCGGATGGGCGTGGAGCGCCCCCCGGACCACTCTGGACCGGTGATCAGCGACTGGCTCGGCTCCTTCTTCGCGATGCTCGATGCTCTGCCCGCCTGGCAGCTCTACGCCGTCGTCGGCGTGCTGCTGGTGCTGGAGACCACCGTGCTGATCGGCCTCGTGACGCCGGGGGAGGTCGTCCTGCTCGCGGCGGCCACCACGGTGGGCAGCGCCGGTGAGTACGCGGCGCTGGCGGGCGTCGCCGCCGGCGCGAGCCTGGTCGGGCAGACCGGCGGCTACCTGATCGGGCGGCGGTGCGGCCCGCGGCTGCGGGTCAGCCGGGCCGGCCGCTGGATCGGCGAACCCAACTGGGCCCGCGCGGAGGCCGTGCTGCAGGGCGGTACCGGCCGGGCGATCGCGGGCTCCCGGTTCCTCGCCGTGGCGCACTCGCTGGTGCCCGTGCTGGCAGGGACGCTGCGGATGCCCGTGCGCCGGTTCGCCCGCTACACGGCCATGGGGGCCGTGCTCTGGGGCCTGGTCTACGTGGGACTCGGGAGCGCGGCGTCGGCGGCACTGCGGCAGGCCGCCCACCTCGTCGGCCCCACCGTCACGGGCGTCGCCGTCGCGGCGGTGGTCGTCGTCCTGGTCGTACGGGCCGTCCGGAAGCGCCGTGCGGAGCAGGCCGCCCGGACGGCAGAGATGACGGCGCCGATGACGGTGCTCGGCGACGTCGAGCCGGGCGAGTACCCGGTGACCCGCTCCCGGTAGCTGCAGACCGCGGTTCGCCGCCGCCCGTTCGGGGGACAGAGCAGCAGTGGCTGCGGCGCGGGAACCTCCGTGCGACGGTGCGCCCGAACGTACGGAGAGGATCAACGATGACGAGTGCCGCCGAGTCGGCCAACCGGTCCGCGAAGCAGGCTGCCGACAGCCAGCCGTTCAAGGTCGGCGTGAGGGTGGGGATCGGGGCCTACGGCGTCACCCACCTCCTGATCGCGTTGCTGGCCCTGCAGGTCGCGTTCGGCAACAGCGGTGAGCGCGCCGACCAGACCGGCGCGTTCCAGGACCTCGCGCAGCAGCCGTTCGGCCAGGTGCTGCTGTGGGTGCTCGTCATCGGGTTCGTCGCCGTGGCGCTGTGGCGGCTCTCGCAGGCGCTCTGGGGCTTCGCCTACGAGTCCGACAGCAAGAAGAAGATCCGCAAGCGCGCGACGAGCGCGGGCAACGCCGTGGTCTTCGTGGTGCTG
>NZ_JAAXKY010000112.1 GCF_012911925.1 Pseudonocardia xinjiangensis
AGACCGATCTGCGTGAGTGCGACCTGCGCGGCGCCGACCTCACCGGGGCCCGCCTGCTGCGCACCCGGTTCGAGGGCGCCGACCTGCGCGGTGCCCGCATCGGCGCCGACGGTCTCGTCCAGGGCCGGCTGCTCGGGGCCACGATCGACGCCGAGCAGGCCATCGCGTTCGCCGCGGCCCACGGACTCCGCATCTCCTGACGGGCTGCCGGTGGGATCGTCGGGCGAGAGACGTGGTGGAGGATGGTGACGTGACGGCGACGCTGATGGATGGAAAGGCGACCCTGAACGAGCTACTGGGCGAGCTCGCGGGCCGGGTCGAGAAGCTCCGGGCCGACGGAGTGGTGCCGGGCCTGGGCACCGTGCTCGTCGGTGACGATCCGGGATCGCATTCCTACGTGCGCGGCAAGCACCGTGACTGCATGAAGGTCGGGATCACCTCGATCCAGCGCGAGCTGCCGGCGGACGCGACCCAGGCCGACGTCGAGCGGACGATCGACGAGCTGAACGCCGATCCGGCATGCACCGGCTTCATCGTGCAGCTGCCGCTCCCGAAGGGTCTCGACGCGGGCGCTGCGCTCGAGCGCATCGATCCGGCCAAGGACGCCGACGGCCTGGCCCCCGTCAGCCTCGGCCGCCTCGCGCTGGGCGAACCCGGTCCGCTGCCGTGCACGCCACGCGGCATCGTCGAGCTGTGCCGCCGCTACGGCGTGGAGCTGAACGGGGCGCGGGTCACGGTCGTCGGCCGCGGGGTCACGGTCGGGCGGCCGCTCGGGCTGCTGCTCACCCGCCGCAGCGAGAACGCCACCGTGACGCTGTGCCACACCGGTACCCGTGACCTCGCGGCGGAGGTGCGCCGCGCCGACATCGTCGTGGCGGCGGCGGGGGTACGGGGGCTGATCACGGCCGACATGGTCCGGCCGGGTGCCACGGTGCTCGACGTCGGCGTCACCCGCACCGACTCCGGCCTCGTCGGCGACGTCGCTCCGGACGTGGCTGAGGTGGCGGGCCTGCTCGCGCCGATGCCCGGTGGGGTCGGTCCGATGACGCGGGGGATGTTGCTGACGAACGTGGTGGAGGCAGCCGAACGGAGCCTGTCGACGTGAGCAGGCCTGTTCTTCGAGAGGCGGCCAGGGGCTGACATGGCCGGTATCCGCACGCGGCTCCCGGTGTACGCCCCGGTGATGCTGGTGATGCTCATCGCGGCCGCCGGCATGGTGCGGGTGCTCACGCAGCACTGGCGCGAGGGCGCGGTGCTGCTCGGCGGCGCCCTGCTCGTGGCGGGGCTGCTGCGCATCCTGCTTCCCGTCGACCGCGTCGGTCTGCTGGCGATCCGCAGCCGTCCGGTCGACGTCCTGTGCTACGCCGCGTTCGGTGTGGTGATGACGGCGTTGGCGGTGACGATCACCCGCGGTTCCTTCGACTTCGGGTGAGCGCTCGGGCACCGTGGGTCCATGGTCTCCCGACGGCTGCGGCCCCTGCGTCCCGATGAGCTCGACGACGAGCAGCGCGCCTTCCTGACCGCGCTGGACGAGCGGCCCCGCCCGGTGCAGCGCGGGGCGGACGGCTCACTGGAAGGTCCGTTCGACGCGATGCTGCGCGCCCCTCGCAGCGGGGTGGCCCTGCAGGGTGTCGGCGCGGCGCTGCGGTACCGGGGCGTGCTGTCGGACCGGGAGCGCGAGCTCGCGATCCTGCTGGTGGCCGCGCATCACCGCGCCGCGTTCGAGTGGCACGCGCACGCCCCGCTGGCCAGGGCGGCGGGCCTGCCGGACGCGCTGGTGGAGTCGGTGCGCACCGGCGGTGCCGTCGAGCCGGCGGACCCTGGCGAGCGGGTGGTCGCCGGGGCCGTCACGCAGTTGCTCACCACCGGGGACGTCGACGACCCGACCTGGGCCGCGGCCGTGGCCGCGCTCGGCGAGGCGGGTGCGGTGGAGCTGACCACGGTCGTCGGCTACTACTCGCTGCTCGCCCTGCAGATGCGGGTGCTCCGGGTGCCGCTCCCCGAGGGTGCCGCCCCCGTCGTCTTTCCTGCCTGACGGCATCGATCGTGGCGAGCGGGCGTCGATCGCCGGACTTCGCGGCATGATCGGGGTATGAGCGACCGTTCGGGACAGATCGTCGCAACGCTGGTCGATGCCTTCTCCGAGCTGATGACCGCGGACCCGGCGGCGTTCCGCACCAAGTTCCGCAAGATGGCTGCCGACCCGTTCGCGTTCTACCGCGGCAGCGCGTGCCTGTTCTACGCCGACGTCGCGCAGCGCGAGGACCCGTGGGCCGACGAGCGGACGAGCCGCGTGTGGATCCAGGGCGACCTGCACGCGGAGAACTTCGGCACGTACATGGACGGCGACGGGGTGTTGATCTTCGACGTCAACGACTTCGACGAGGCCTACGTCGGGCACTTCACCTGGGACGTCACCCGCTTCGCCGCGAGCCTCGCACTGCTGGGGTGGCGCAAGGCGATCTCGGACGACGACATCACCATGCTCGTGCAGCGGTACGCGCGGGCCTACCTGGACCAGGTGCGCTGGTTCGTCGACCGGGCTGACGACCGCAGCTTCTCGTTGCGCCTGGGCACCACCGACGGGGCGGTCCACCAGGTGCTGCAGCTGGCCCGGCTGCGGACGCGGGTGCGGCTGCTCGACGGGATCACCGAGACCGAGGGCTTCGACCGCGTGCTCCGGGAGGTACCCGGCCTGCGCAGGCTCGACGACGGGGAGCGCGCCACCGTCACCGAGGCCGTGGAGCGCTACATCGAGACGATCCCGGCGGCGAAGCGGTTCCGCGGGGTCACCTACACCGTGAAGGACGTGGCCGGGCGCTCCGGGTTCGGCATCGGCAGTGCGGGGCTGCCCGCGTACACGGTGCTGATCGAGGGCTACAACCAGGCGCTGGACAACGACGTGGTGCTGTCGGTGAAGCAGGGCAACGTGGCGGCGCCGTCGCGGGTGGTCACCGATCCGGCGATCGCGGGAGCGTTCCAGCACCACGGGCACCGCACGGCGGTGTCCCAGCGCGCGCTGCAGGCGCACGCCGACGCGTTCCTGGGCTGGACCGACCTCGACGGGGTCGGGTTCGTGGTCGGCGAGGTGTCGCCGTACGAGGCCGACCTGGACTGGTCGGAGCTGACCGAGCCGTCGGAGATCGCGCCCGTGGTGGACTACCTGGGCCGCGCGACGGCGAAGGTGCACTGCGTGGCCGACTCCGACGCCGACCACTCCCTGGTCCCGTTCCAGACAGAGGACGCGATCATGCGGGCGGTCGCCGGGCGGGACGACGAGTTCGTGGCGTGGGTCGTGCAGTTCGCCCACGAGTACGCGGCGCAGGTGCGGGCCGACCACGCCCTGTTCGTCGAGGCGTTCCGCGGCGGTGCCATCGCCGGGGTCAGCAGCAGCACCTCCTGATCAGCTCTGATCAGCGCGCGTAGAGCGTCCGGACCAGGTCCTCGATGGACGGCTCGACCACCGAGACGTCGCGCAGCTCCACCCGCTGCGCCACGGTCGCGATCAGCTCGGCGGCCGTGGTCGCGCCCGGGGAGAACTCCAGCCGTTGCCGCAGACCCTGGGCCTCCACCACGACGTCCACCACGCCGGCCAGACCGAGCAGCGGCGGGGCCGGCTCGGTGAGCTCGACGACGAGCACGCGGTTGCCGGCGAACCCGTGGCGCAGCGCCGCCAGCTCGTCGTCCACGAGCACACGGCCCTGGTCGATCACCACCACCCGCCGGCACAGTCGCTCGACGTCGGGCAGGTCGTGCGTGGTGAGCAGCAGGGTGACGTCGCCGCGCGCGTTCACCTCGGACAGGAACGAGCGCAGCCGCTCCTTGCTGGTGAGGTCCAGGCCGATCGTCGGCTCGTCGAGCACGAGCAGCTCGGGGGAGTGCAGCAGGGCGGCGGTGACCTCCCCGCGCATCCGCTGGCCCAGCGACAGCTGCCGCACCGGGGTGCGCAGGAAGCCGCCCATGTCGAGCAGCTCGACGCACTCGTCCAGCCGCTTCCGGTGCTGCGCCGTGGGGACGCGGTGGATCGCGGCGTGCAGGTCGAAGCTCTCCGCGAGCGGCAGGTCCCACCACAGCTGGCTGCGCTGGCCGAACACCACACCGATGCGGCGGCCCAGCTCGCGCCGCTCCCGCACCGGGTCGAGCCCGCACACGCTCGCGCGGCCCGCGGTGGGCACGAGCACCCCGGTCAGCATCTTGATCGTGGTGGACTTGCCGGCACCGTTCGGCCCGAGGAACCCGACCGCCTCCCCGCGCTCGACGTCGAGCGTCACGTCCTCCACAGCGGTGACGCGGCGGCGCCGCAGCCTCGTGCCGACGAGGAAGTCGCGGCGTAGCCCGTCGGTCGTGATGATCATGATCCCGTCCCCTGGTAGTGCCGGACACCGGTGCGCCAGACCAGAGCCGCCCCGGCCACCGCGACCGCCGCGACGAGCGGGGAGCTCCACCGCAGCGCCTCGGGCAGTCCGAGCGGGTCGGGGCGGCCCAGCAGCGCGAGGGCCGGGAAGTACGCCACGAACGCCGCCGGCACGGCGTAGCACATGGCCCGCCGCAGCCACGGGCCGTAGATCGTGATCGGGTACGAGGTGGAGAAGCCCGACCCGTAGGTGACGGAGTTCGCCACCTCACGGCCGTCGACCAGCCAGAACGAGACGGCGTTGGCGGCCACCCAGATCGCGGAAAGGATGACCGCACCCACCAGCGGCGCGGTGACGGCGAGCAGCACGCGCCCCGGCGTCCAGTCGATGTCGAGGCTGACCAGCGACCACCCCAGCACCCCCAGTCCGAAGGCGACGCGCCCGAGCCGCTTGAGCGCGACGTCGGCCGACAGCAACTGCGGGAGCGTGCCGAGCGGACGCAGCAGCATCACGTCGAACTCGCCGGTGCGGATGTAGGTGGGCAGCTCCTCGACCTGGCCCACGGTGAGGTCGGCGAGCCCGAACGCGGTGGCGGCCAGCCCGAAGATCAGCACGACCTCGGGCGCCGAGAACCCGCCGAGGGAGCTGACCTGGGTGAACACCACGAGGATCACCACGAGCTCGATGGCCTGCCCGATGAGCTGCGCCACGACGTCGAGCACGAAGGACCCGGGGTAGGCGAGCTGGCTGCGGATCCGCGACGCGACGATCCGCCGGTAGACGCCCCGGCGCGGCCCCGCCGGGGTGGAGCCGGGGAAGTTCAGGAAAGCCACTTTCCTGCCCCCTGCGGACTGCAAAGTGGCTTTCCTGAACCTGGCCGGGCCGTCGGCGCCGCGGTCAGCCACCCTGCACCACCAGGCGGCGGGTGCCTCTCGCCAGCGTCGCGCGGCCGGCGAGGAGGAGCAGGGCGGCCCAGACCAGCTGGGTGGCCAGCAGCCCGAACGGGTTGCCGCGCTCGGTGAACACGTCGATCGAGCTCTGGAACATCGACGGGAACGGCGTCCACGACAGCACCGCCTGCGCCCACGCCGGGAACCACGCCAGCGGCACCACCAGCCCGCTCAGCACCCCGCCCGCGACACCCCACACGGCCAGCACGCCCCGGGCGTCCAGCAGCCAGAACGCGCTCGCGTTGAGCAGGAACCGGATGCCGAAGCTCACCACCACCGCGAGCACGACGGAGACGGCGAACAGCAGCCAGGTCTCCGGCCGCTCGGGCCAGCGGAACGGGAACAGCAGCGCCCCGACCGCGGCGGGCGGGAGCAGCCGCATCACGACCGCATGGCCGGCGCGGCCGAGGTCGGTGGCGAGCATCGCGGACTGGAGGTCCCATGGCCGCCCGAGGTCGACGACGACGTCCCCGGTGCGGATCCGGCGGGCCAGTTCTTGGTCACCCCACAGCAGCACGACGTTGAGCAGGCCCTGCCCGAGCCAGACGTACGTGACGGCCGTGGCCAGGTCGTAGCCGGCGACCGTGCCGCGTTCGGCCAGTACGGCGGTGAGCACGGCGGCCCGCAGGAGCCCGAAGACGATGTTGGTGGCGAGTCCGGCGACCGTGGCCTGGCGGTAGCTCGCGTAGCGCCGGTAGCCCGCGACGAGGAGCTGGGGATAGGGCGCGAGCACGCCTGTCGACGCTACGGGCGGGCACAACCGGTTTTCACCGGCGCGGTGGCCGCCGGAACCCCCGCCCCCGTTGCAGCAAAGCCACTTTCACGCAACGAGGTTGCATGAAAGTGGCTTTGCTGCAATCCGGGGTGGTGCGGGGGTGCGGTGCTAGAAGGCCGCGATCGTCTCGTTCAGCGTGGTGCTGGGGCGCATGATCTCGTCCGTCTTCGCCTTGTCGACGTAGTAGTAGCCGCCCAGGTCCACCGGCTTGCCCTGCACGGAGTTGAGCTCGTCGACGATCGTGGCCTCCTCGGCGGCCAGGCGCTCGGCCAGCGGGGCGAAGATCTTCGCCAGCTCCGCGTCGTCGGTCTGCTCGGCCAGTGCCTGGGCCCAGTACAGCGCGACGTAGAAGTGGCTGCCCCGGTTGTCCAGCTCACCCGCGCGGCGCGACGGGGACTTCCCGTTCTCCAGCAGCTTCCCGGTGGCGTCGTCGAGTGCCTTGCCGAGCAGTGCCGCGCGGGGGTTGTCGTCCTTCTCGGCCAGGAACTCCAGCGAGACGGCCAGCGCGAGGAACTCGCCGAGGGAGTCCCAGCGCAGGTGGTTCTCGCGCACCAGCTGCTGCACGTGCTTCGGCGCCGAGCCGCCCGCGCCGGTCTCGAACAGCCCGCCACCGTTCATCAGCGGGACGATCGAGAGCATCTTCGCGCTCGTGCCGAGCTCCATGATCGGGAACAGGTCGGTGAGGTAGTCGCGCAGCACGTTCCCGGTGACCGAGATCGTGTCCTCGCCGCGCTTCGTGCGCTCCAGCGTGTACCGCGTGGCCTCGGCGACGGGGAGGATCTCGACGGTCAGGCCGTCGGTGTCCTCCTCGGCCAGGTACGTGCGGACCTTCCCGATCACCTCGGCGTCGTGGCCGCGCGTCTCGTCGAGCCAGAACACGGCGGGCGCGCCGGTGGCGCGGGCGCGGGAGACGGCGAGCTGCACCCAGTTGCGGATCGGGGCGTCCTTGGTCTGGCAGGCGCGCCAGACGTCGCCCTCGGCGACCTCGTGCTCCAGCAGGGTGGTGCCGGCCGCGTCGACCACCCGGACGGTGCCGGCTGCCGCGATCTCGAACGTCTTGTCGTGGCTGCCGTACTCCTCGGCCTTCTGCGCCATCAGGCCGACGTTCGGGACGGTGCCCATCGTGGTGGGGTCGAACGCGCCGTGTTCGCGGCAGAACGCGAGGGTCTCGTCGTAGAGCGCGGCGTAGGACGAGTCCGGGATGACGAACTTCGCGTCCTGCTGCTCGCCCTTGGCGTTCCACATCTGCCCGGAGGAGCGGATGGCGGCCGGCATCGAGGCGTCGATGATGACGTCGCTGGGCACGTGCAGGTTGGTGATGCCGCGGTCGGAGTCGACCATGGCCAGCGCGGGACCGCTGTCGTAGGAGGCGGTGATCGCCTTCTCGATGGCCTCGCGCTTCTCGGCGGGCAGCTTCTCGAGGGCGGTGAGCACGCTCGCGAGACCGTCGTCGGGGTCGGCACCGACCGACGCGAGGTCCTCGCCGTACTGCGCGAACACGTCGGAGAAGTACGTCTCGACGGCGTGGCCGAACAGGATCGGGTCGGAGACCTTCATCATCGTGGCCTTGAGGTGCACCGAGAACAGCACGCCCTTGGCCTTGGCGTCGGCGATCTGCTCGGCGAGGAACGCCCGGAGCGCATCCCTGCGCATCACCGCGGCGTCGACGATCTCCCCGGCCAGCACCGGGAACGCGGGCTTGAGGACGGTGACCGTGCCGTCCGCCGCCACGTGCTCGATCCGCAGCTCGGTGGGCTCCTCCAGGGTGAGCGAGACCTCGGAGTGGCGGAAGTCGCCGTCGCTCATGGTGGCGACGTGCGAGGCCGACTCGCCCGACCACTCGCCCATGGAGTGGGGGTGCTTGCGGGCGAAGTTCTTGACCGACGCGGGGGCACGGCGGTCGGAGTTGCCCTCACGCAGGACGGGGTTGACCGCGCTGCCCTTGACCGCGTCGTACGACGCGCGCGCTGCCTTCTCGGAGTCGGTGCGGGGGTCCTCCGGGTAGTCCGGGATGTCGTAGCCCGCGCCCTGCAGCTCCTTGATCGCCGCCTTCAGCTGGGGGATCGAGGCGCTGATGTTGGGCAGCTTGATGATGTTGGCCTCTGGCGTCTTCGCCAGGTCGCCGAGCTCGGCGAGCGAGTCGGGCACCCGCTGCGCGTCGGTCAGCCGATCCGGGAACTGCGCGAGGATGCGGCCGGCGAGGGAGATGTCACGCGTCTCGACGTCCACCCCCGCCTTGCCGGCGAACGCCTCGATGATGGGCAGGAGCGAGTGCGTGGCGAGCGCCGGTGCCTCGTCCGTGTATGTGTAGATGACCTTCATCGTTGCTTCGGGCCTGCCTCGGGACTGGTCGGACCTGGACGGCGGAGCGCGATGCTCCTTTCCCGACACGCTATCCCCTGTTCCGGACGCCTGTGGGATCGAGTCGCGGACACGACGATCAGACCGGACGACGTCACAATCGCCGAAGATCGTCGGTGGGATCCGGGTGGTCGTTCCGCTACCGTTGGTGCACACCACCGTCCCCCGGGAGACATGGCCGTGGCAAGGTTCAAGGTTCCGAAGCTCGAGAAGAAGACGTTCCGCGGCTGGACCTTCGTGGTGTTCGCCGGCGTGGTGCTCGCGCTCGTCGCGATCATCGACCGCGGCGGCCTCGACGAGCTGCGCACCAGCGCCGACGGGTCCACCGGCTGCCAGCTCGAGGTGGCCGCCGACGAGCTGAACGTGCGCACCGAGCCCAGCGCCGACTCCGCCCTCGTCCAGACGCTCGTCCGAGGCGACCGCGTCGACGGCACCCGGATCATCACCAACGGCTTCCGGCAGCTCGAGGGCAACCGGTGGGCGGCGAGCCAGTTCCTGACCCCGTTGCCGGGTACGAACTGCGCCTGAGGGACGCTGCGGGCGTGCGCACCGTCAGCTCGGTCAACGTCAACGGGGTACGGGCGGCCGCGGCGAAGGGGCTGCTCCGGTGGTTGGCCGGCACCTCGGCCGACGTCGTCTGCCTCCAGGAGACCCGCGCGCAGCTCGACGAGATACCGCCCGCGATCCTCGACGGCTGGCACCTCGCCTACGCCCCGTGTGACAGCGCCCGCGGTCGCAACGGCGTCGCGGTGCTCACCCGGGAGCCGCCGGACGCCGTGCGGGTTGGCATCGGCGCCGCGGAGTTCGACGGGTCCGGTCGTTACCTGGAGGTCGACCTGCCCGGCGTCACGGTCGCGTCGCTGTACCTGCCCAACGGCACCGTCGGCACGCCGCGGCAGGAGGAGAAGGACCGCTTCCTCGCCCTGTTCGCCACCTACCTCGCCGAGCGGCGGGAGAAGGCGGCCGCCGAGGACCGCGAGGTGCTGGTCTGCGGCGACTGGAACATCGCGCCCACCGAGGCGGACATCCGCAACTGGCGCGGCAACGTCAAGAACTCCGGGTTCCTCCCCCACGAGCGGGAGTGGATGGCGGCCCTGTTCGCCTGCGGGTGGGTGGACGTCGTGCGTGCCCTGCACCCGGGCGTCGACGGGCCGTACTCGTGGTGGTCCTACCGGGGCCGCGCCTTCGACAACGACGCGGGCTGGCGCATCGACCACCACGTCGGGACGCCCGGGCTGGCCGCCCTGGCCGTCTCCGCGGTGGTGGAACGGGCCCCGAGCCACGGAGAGCGCTGGTCGGACCACGCCCCCGTCACCGTGGTGTACGGGTCATGACCCCGGTCAGCCCGACCCGCCTGATCGGGGGTCGCTACGTGGTGCTGGGCGAGCTCGGCCGCGGCGGCATGGGGATCGTGTGGCGTGCCGAGGACCGGGTGATGGGCCGGCAGGTGGCGGTGAAGGAGCTGCACCTGCCCGACGGCCTCGGCCTCCAGGAGCGACGCTCGTTCCGGGAGCGGCTGCTGCGGGAGGCGCGCACGGCCGGGCGGCTCAACGACCCCGGCATCGTCACCGTCTACGACGTGGTCACCGACGACGGGGTCGACCACATCGTCATGGAGCTGGTGGAGGCCCCCACCCTCGCCGAGGTGGTGGCCAGGCAGGGGCCACTCGACGAGCGGACGGCCACCGCCGTGGCCCAGCAGCTGCTGAGCGCGTTGCGGGCCGCGCACGACAACGGCGTGGTGCACCGCGACGTCAAGCCCAGCAACGTCATGCTCGGCCCGAACGGCCGCGTGCGGCTGGCCGACTTCGGGATCGCCCAGGCCGTCGACGACCCCGGGCTGACCACCACGGGCTCGGTCATCGGGTCACCCGGCTACATGTCGCCGGAGCGGCTGGAGGGGGCGCAGGCCACACCGGCCGCCGACCTGTGGGCGGCCGGTGCGACGCTGTTCCACGCCCTGCACGGCGCCGGCCCGTTCGCCCGGGAGACGGCGGCGGCCACGATCTCCGCCGTGCTGCACGCCGACGTGCCGACCGCCCGCACCCGCGGGCCGCTCGGAGCGGTCATCGCGGGGTTGCTGCAGCGGTCCCCGCAGGCCCGGCTCACCGGCGTCCAGGCCGCTGCCCTGCTGGCCTCGACGGGCTCGGAGACCGCGCCGATGTTCGGCGGCCCACCGACCACCCAGGCCGCGTCCGCCGCCGCGTCCCGCCGGTGGGGGTGGCCGGTGGCCGCGCTGGTGCTGGGCCTGGTGCTGGGTCTGGTGGGCGGGTTCGCACTGGCTGGAGCGGGCGTCTTCGCCCCGGCCGGCCCCGCCGTCACCACACTGACCTACGGCCAGGGCGGTGACGTGCCGGTCTTCGGGTCCGTGTCCCGGGCCTGTCTGCAGGGGCAGCTGGCGCCGGGCCGGGCGTTCCCCATCGGCTCCACGGTGAGCTGCGACGGCCCGCACGATCTCGAGATCTTCCAGACCTTCGACCCGTTCGGCACCCAGCGCGATCTGCCGTATCCCGGGCGCGACCAGCTCGCCGGCTACGCGGGGCAGGCGTGCTCGCTGGTGTTCGACTCGGGGCTGGTCGCCGGGCCGGACAAGGACCGGCTCGAGGTCGCGTCCCTCGTGCCGTCGCAGGCGTCGTTCGAGACGAGGGCCGACTCCTCGTCCAGCTTCACGGGCCGTGACGTCATCTGCCTGCTGCGCTCGTCCGACGGCCGTCAGCTCACCGGCACCCGGATCGCGGAGGACCCGGGCTGAGCGGCTCCCGGGTTGCAGCAAAGCCACTTTGACGCAACCTCGTGGCATGAAAGTGGCTTTGCTGCAATGGGGTCGCTCGCTCGCCGCCCGGCGTGATGGGATGCGGCCATGAGCACCGCCACGCACCGCAACATCGACCTCGTGGTGGCCGCCCTCACCGCGGGCGGCGCCGACCCGTCCCGGATCGCCCGGCTGCGGGTGCTGCCGGACGCCGCCACCACCGCCGCGGCCGCTGCGGCGGCGCTGGGCGTCGAGGTGGGGCAGATCGCCAACTCCCTGGTCTTCGAGATGTCCGGCGGCGTCCCGCTGCTCGTGCTCACCTCCGGCGCGCACCGGGTGGACACGGCCAAGGTCGCGGCGCTCCTCGGGGTGGAACGGGTACGCCGGGCGTCTCCGGAGTTCGTGCGCGAGGCCACCGGGCAGCCCATCGGCGGGGTGGCGCCGGTCGGGCACCCGGCACCGCTGCGCACGCTCGTCGACCGGGATCTGGAGAGCTTCGACGAGGTCTGGGCGGCAGGCGGCATCCCGCACGCCGTGTTCCCCAGCACCTATGCCGAGCTGCTGGCTGTCACCGGCGGAGAGCCGGCGGACGTCGCGTAGGCGGCGCGCTGTGGGCGGGCACCACATGGACACATGTGGCTGTCGGCGGCGCCGGTGCAGCAGCGATATGTGTCCATGACGCGGCCGGGGCGCGTCACCCGCCGATGTGGAGCGCCTCTTTGACGAACACCTTCAGATAGTTGGGGGTGCCCTGGGTGGTGGTCACCTCGATGCAGGCGCGCACGTGCCGGTCGTCGACGGCTTCGCGGAGAAGGAGGTCGGCCAGGTCGGCGCGGGAGGTGAACATCCCCGTCACCCGCTGCGGAGCGACCATGACGCCGTAGTCGCTGACGGCGGCGGTGTCGAACAGCCCTGACGGGCGCACGATCGTCCAGTCGAGATCGGTGGCGCGGACGATCTGCTCCATGCGGCGAACGTCCTCGTAGACGGACCGTCCCATGCTGAGCAGGACCGGCCCGACGACCCTGCGGAAGAGGAACGTCATCTCCGGCGGTATGTCGGTGTGCACGCCGATGGAGCTGACGCAGACCAGCCGGCGCAGGCCGTGCCGGCTCATCGCCTCCGCGATGTTGCGGGTGCCCTGCGAGAACGTCGTGACCGGCTCCTTGGTGTACGGGACGCCCAGTGTCGAGATCACCCGGTCCTGGCCTGCCACCGCGCGGGCGACCGCGGCCGGGTCGAGAGCATCGCCGCCGCTCACGCGCAGCTGCGGCGCCGTCAGCGGGAACTCGTCGGGCCGCCTGGTCACGGCTGTGACCGTGTGTCCCTCGTCGAGGGCCTGCTGGGTGAGCAGCCGTCCGGTGGGGCCGTTCGCCCCGAACACCACCAGCTTCACGTGCTTCTCCTTCGGTGACCGGTCACGCCGGGCGCAGCAGCAGTGGGAGGAACGTCATCCCGTGGGCCCGCAGCCGCGCCCGGACCTGGCCGTAGTAGCTGGGGGAGACGAGCTGGCGCAGCAGGAACGACAGCGGGGGACCGGGCAGCCGCACGTAGTTGACCAGCGCATAGGGGGCGTCGGGCTCCGGGCGCAGCAGGGTGGAGTTGTCCACCCCGAGCACCCCGGCGTACCAGCCGGAGATGTCGTCCCAGGCCGCCTGCGCATCGTCTGCATCGGCAGCGGTGAAGTGGTTGAGCAGGAACGTCGCGTCCCGGGTGCGCTCGGTGTCGCCGAAGCGGCGCACGTTGTGCGCGGTCATCGCCTGCACCACCGGAATGCCGTCGGCCTCGAACCCGGCCCGGAGCGCCGCGAGCGGCGCAGCATCGTCCGGTCCGACGACGGCGCGGGCGAGCACCACCACGTCGAACCGCGGGACCTCGCTGATCGGCGGGATCAGAACCGTCTCGAGCACGGTCGCGTCCGCGAGACGGCCCTGGTCACCGACGCCCGCGTCGTCGAGCAGCGCGTGGCAGCGCGCGATCATCCGGGCGCGCTCGGCGCTGCGGCGCACCCTGGGACCGGTCGTCCTCGGGTCGATGCTGAGCCCGAGATAGAGCCAGGTACCCGGGATCGGCTCGGTGAACGGGGGTCGGGGAAGGGGCGGGGCGAGGGCCTGCTGATCGGGCCTGGCCATCTCGGTCCTCCGATGCCGTTACTTCGGATTAACAAACACTTTGGATATACGAACCTTATACGCTGGGCTCGTGGCCGACAAGGACGAGTTGCCGAGCGGGGACCAGGTGGCGCAGGTGCTGGGGTACATCCCGCAGATCGGGGCGTACTTCCGGCGCGAGGCCGCCGAGGTTCCGGAGGCACTCGCCGTGCTGTTCGCCGAGCACCGGCTGACCGCCCGGCACGGCGGCGTGCTGGCCCAGCTCGCTCCGTCGCCACCGATGAGCGTCACCGAACTGGCGGGACGGATAGGGGTGTCGCTCTCGACGGCCAGCGAGCTGGTCGGCGACCTGAGCCGGGCCGGGGTCGTCGCCCGTCGGGAGGATCCGGACAACCGCAGGCGCACCCTGGTCAGCATCTCCGACGACTGGCGTGAGGTCGTGCAAGGCGTCGTCGCCGAGCGCTCCGCGCCACTGATCGCCGCGCTCGGCGACCTCTCCCCGCGCGACCTCGAGGGTTTCGCCCGCGGCCTGGCGGCGTGGGCCCGGGAGGTCCGCCCCCGGTGAGGCAGGCAGGCATCCGGGCGATCGAATCGGGTTAGGGCAGCACCCTCCGAGCCACCCTGATGATCTGCCCTGGAGGCCCCGTGCCCGCCACACTTCGCGAACCCGTTCTCGACCGCATCACGCGCCGGAGGCTGCTGACCGGCGCGGGTGCGCTGGGCGCGCTCGGGCTGGTGACGGCCTGCGGCGGGGCCATCGACAGCGCGACCGGGGCGTCCCCGGCGTCCGGCACGGGCGGCTTCCCGCTCAGCGTGGAGCACCGCAACGGGACGACCCGGATCCCCGCCGCGCCCCAGCGGGTCGTCACCGTCGGGTACAGCGACCAGGACCCGGTGCTCGCGCTCGGCGTCCGCCCGTTCGGGGTCACCGACTGGTACGGCGACCACCCCTACGCCACCTGGCCGTGGGCGCAGGACGAGCTGGGCGACGCGCAGCCGGTGGTGATGAACCGCGGCACCTTCACCGGCACCCCCGAGTACCGGTACGAGGAGATCGCCGCGATGGCTCCCGACCTGATCATCGGGCTCTACACCGGCATGGACGCCACCCAGTACGAGACGCTTTCGCGCATCGCGCCGACCGTCGGGCCGCCCGCCGGGTTTCCCGAGTGGGGGGGCGCCGTGGCAGGAGTACACGCGGCTCGCCGGCCGGGCGCTCGGCCGTCCGGAACGCGCCGACGAGCTCATCGCCGGGATCGACGCCCGGCTCGCCGCCGCCCGCGCCGCACATCCGCAGTTCGAGGGGCGCAGCGCCGTGGTCGCCGAGCGCAACGAGCCGGGGCTGTCCTTCGTCCGGTCGCCCAACGACCAGCGCTCCCAGCTGGTCGCCGCTCTCGGCGTCACGATCCCGCCGGAGATCGGTCAGCTCGCCGGTGACCAGGACGGCGCGACGATCAGCGACGAGCAGATGGGTCTGCTCGACCGCGACGTGCTGTTGTGGAACACCGGCTTCAGCCCGGAGGTGCGGCCGGAGGTGGAGGCCGCTCCGCTCTACTCCCAGCTGGGCGTGGTCCGGGCCGGGCGCTCGATCTTCGTGGAGGACCCGATGGTCTCCGCGGCGTGGACCTGGGGCACCGTGCTGAGCCTGCCCAGCGTCATCGACTCCCTGGTGGCGCAGCTGGCCGCGGCGGTGAGGTGAGGTCCGGGCTTTCCGCGCCCGGGAGCGGGGTGGCGCCCGTCACCCCGGCCGCAGGCACCGTCGGTCGACCGCTCCGATTCTGCGACCTACTGTTCAGGAGTGTCTGATTTCGTGAGCGTGCCGGAGTTGCCGGTCTCTGCCTCCGCCCTGCGTCGAGCGCTGCGCCGGGTCCGTGACGGTGCCGCGCTCGACGTCACCGAGGCAGCTGTGCTGCTGGCCGCACGCGGGGAGGAGCTCGACGAGCTATTGGCCGCCGCGTCCCGGGTGCGGGACGCCGGCCTGGTCGCCGAGGGCCGACCCGGCGTGGTCACCTACTCCCGCAAGGTCTTCATCCCGCTCACCAGGCTCTGTCGCGACCGCTGCCACTACTGCACGTTCGCCACGGTGCCGCATCGCGTTCCGTCCGCGTTCCTGGAACGCGACGAGGTGCTGGAGATCGCCAGGGCGGGCGCGGCTGCGGGGTGCAAGGAAGCCCTGTTCACCCTCGGCGACCGCCCGGAGGACCGCTGGCCCGCCGCCAAGGAGTGGCTCGAGGCGCGTGGCTACGACTCCACGCTCGACTACGTGCGGGCCTGCGCGATCGCCGTGCTGGAGGAGACGGGCCTGCTCCCGCACCTCAACCCCGGCGTGCTGAGCTGGGCGGAGCTGACGCGGCTCAAGCCGGTGGCCCCGAGCATGGGCATGATGCTGGAGACCACGGCCACGCGCCTGTGGTCCGAGCCCGGCGGCCCCCACTACGGGAGCCCGGACAAGGACCCCGCGGTCCGGCTCCGCACTCTGACCGACGCCGGGCGGGTGGGCGTCCCGTTCACCACCGGGATCCTGATCGGGATCGGGGAGAACCGCACCGAGCGGGCCGAGTCGATCTTCGCGATCCGCTCGGCGGCCAGGGCACACGGCCACATCCAGGAAGTGATCATCCAGAACTTCCGTGCCAAGCCCGACACCGCCATGGCGAACGACCCCGACGCCGATCTCGAGGACCTGGCGGCCACCATCGCCGTCGCCCGCGTGGTGCTCGGCCCGAAGATGCGCGTGCAGGCTCCGCCCAACCTCGTCGGCGAGGAGTTCGCGCTCATGCTCCGCGCGGGCATCGACGACTGGGGCGGCGTCTCGCCCGTCACGGCCGACCACGTCAACCCCGAGCGGCCGTGGCCCGCGATCGACGAGCTGGCCGTCCGCTCCGCCGCGGCCGGGTTCACCCTGCGGGAGCGGCTCACCGCCTACCCGAAGTACGTGCTGGCGGGCTCGCCGTGGATCGACACACGGCTGCACGCGCACGTCGCGGCGCTCGCCGACCCGGAGACGGGACTCGCCAACGCGAGCGCGGCGGTGCAGGGGCGGCCGTGGCAGGAGCCCGACGGCGGGTTCGAGTCGTCCGGCCGGATCGACCTGAACACCGAGATCGACACCGAGGGACGCACCGAGGACCGCCGCGGCGACTTCGAGTCGGTGTATGGCGACTGGAACGAGCTGCGGTCCGAGCTGGCGGCCCACCAGCAGTCGGCGCCGGAGCGGCTCGACTCCGACGTCCGTGCCGGGCTCGTGCTCGCCGCCTCCGACCCGGCGGCGCTGCTCGACCCGGCCCACGAGGCCGCCGCGATGGCGGTGCTCACCGCCGACGGCCGCGCGCTCGAGGAGCTCACGCGGCTCGCCGACCAGCTGCGCGCCGACGTGGTGGGCGAGCCGGTGTCGTACGTCGTCAACCGGAACATCAACTTCTCGAACGTCTGCTACGTCGGCTGCCGGTTCTGCGCGTTCGCCCAGCGCGAGCGCGACGCCGACGCGTTCCGGCTGTCGCTCGACGAGGTGGCCGCCCGTGCCGTGGAGGCCGCGCAGGACGGCGCCACCGAGGTCTGCATGCAGGGCGGCATCGACCCCCAGCTGCCGGTCACCTTCTACGCCGACCTGGTGCGCGCCGTGAAGGCCGCCGTGCCGGACATGCACGTGCACGCGTTCAGCCCGATGGAGATCGTCAGCGCGGCGGCGAAGGCCGGCGTCTCGATCGAGGAGTGGCTCACCGAGCTGCGCGACGCGGGGCTCGGCTCGATCCCGGGCACCGCGGCCGAGATCCTCGACGACGAGGTGCGCTGGGTGCTCACGAAGGGCAAGCTGCCCGCGGCGCAGTGGCTGGAGGTGGTGGGCACCGCCCACCGGCTCGGCATCCCGTCGTCGTCCACGATGATGTACGGCCACGTCGACGAGCCGCGGCACTGGCTCGGCCACCTGCGCACGCTCGCCGTCCAGCAGGACAGGTCGCGCGAGGCGGGCGGCGCGTCGTTCACGGAGTTCGTGCCGCTCCCGTTCGTGCACCACAACGCGCCGATCTACCTCGCGGGCATCGCCCGGCCCGGACCCACCACGCGGGACAACCGCGCCGTTCACGCGTTCGCCCGCCTCGCCCTGCACGGGCGCATCGACCACGTGCAGTGCTCGTGGGTGAAGCTCGGCGACGACCTCTCCGCACAGATCCTGCAGGGTGGCGCCGACGACATGGGCGGCACGCTCATGGAGGAGACGATCAGCCGGATGGCGGGCTCGGAGAACGGCTCGGCGCGCACCGTCACCGAGCTGGCGGCGATCGCGGAGAAGGCGGGACGGCCGGTGCGGCAGCGCAGCACCACCTACCTCGAGCCCGTGGCCCGCGTGGTGCCTGCGGAGCGGCCGGGTCCCCGGCTGATTCCGCTGACCTCCGCCTGACGCGGGTCGTCGCTTTCGGGAGGAATGGCTTCCGCGCCGACCGGTCGATTCCTGAACAATGGACGAATCCGGGGCGTGATGCCATTCCTCCCGATGAGCGTGGTCTTTTCACGTGCCGGTTACATCAGGTCGCGCGCGGTTTCCGGGAAAACTCCTAACGTGGACGGGGCGAACGCGCCAGGAGCGTCGCCGTCCGGACGGGAGCGCGATGCTGGAGCTGGTGGTGCGCCGGGCCCGGACGCCGGACGGCGCCGCGGCGCCGGTCGACATCGGGATCGAGGCCGGGCGCATCGTCGCCGTCGAGCACCACCTCGATGCCGAGTGCCCTGAGCTGGACGCGGGCGGCCGCCTGGTGGTGCCGGGGCTGGTGGACACGCACCTGCACCTGGACAAGTCGCGCACCGCCGACCGCTGCGTGCAGACCGAGGGCACGCTGGCCGAGGCGATCCGGGAGACGGCGCGGATCAAGGCCGCGTTCACGGAGGACGACGTCTACGAGCGGGCGCGCGCCACGCTGGAGGACTGCGTCCGGCACGGCACCACGAGGGTCCGCACCCACGTCGAGGTCGATCCCGTGGTGGGCCTGCGCGGGCTCGACGCCGTGCAGCGGCTGGCCGCGGATCTCGCCTGGGCCGTGGACGTGCAGGTCTGCGTCTTCGCGCAGGAAGGGCTCACCGACTCCGCGGGCACCGACGCGCTGCTCGTCGAGGCGCTCGAACGGGGCGCTCCGGTGGTCGGAGGTGCGCCGTACGCCGACGTCGACCCCTCGGGCCAGCTCGACCGCGTGTTCGAGCTCGCCCGCCGCTACGACGTGGACGTCGACCTGCACCTCGACCTCGCCGAGACCGCCGACGGGATGCAGCTGGCCGATGTCTGCAAGCGGACCGTCGCGCAGGGCTGGGAGGGTCGGGTGACGGTCGGGCACGTCACGCAGCTCTCCCTGGTGCCGCCCGCCGAGTACACCGCCCTGTGCGAGCTCGTGGCCGGGTCCGGGGTGGCGATGACCGTGCTGCCCGCGACCGACCTCTTCCTGATGGGCCGCGCCGCCGGCGCCGCCAAGCCACGTGGGGTGGTGCCTCTCGGGCCGCTGCTGGCTTGCGGTGCGACGTGCTCGGTGGCCACGAACAACGTGCTCAACGCCTTCACGCCGTTCGGTGACGGCTCTCTCGTCCGGATGGCGAACCTCTACGCCAACGTCTGCCACGCGGGCAGCCGCGCGCAGCTGCGGGAATGCCTGGAACTGGTCACGACGAGCGCCGCGCGGGTCCTGCGCGCACCGGACTACGGCATCCGGCCAGGAGCCCGCGCCGACCTCGTGTGCCTCGACGCGGACGACGAGGCCGGCGCCGTCGCTCGCGTGGCCCCCGCCTGCTGGGGACTCAAGAACGGCCGCCCCTCGTTCACCCGGGATCTGCCGGTCCTGCACCGACCAGGAGGAACCGCATGACGCTGCTGTCCGTACCCGTGATCGACATCGCCCCCTTCCGGAACGGGAGCCCGGCTGACCGCGCGGCGGTGGCCGCCGCGGTGGACGCCGCCTGTCGCGACATCGGTTTCCTCGTCGTCTCCGGCCACGGTGTCCCCGAGCGCAGGCTCGCCCAGATCGGCGACGTCACCCGCCGTTTCTTCGATCTCCCGATCGAGGAGAAGCTGCGGGTCCGGCGGCCGGCTCCGGACGTCTCGCGGGGCTACGTGGGCATCGAGGGCGAGTCGGTCGGACGTTCCCGCGACGCCGCCGCCACGGCAGGCGACCTCAACGAGAGCTTCATGATCGGCCCCGTCGACCTGCCCGACCCCGACTACGCCGGCTCGGCCGCGGCGGGTACGCACTTCGCGCCCAACCTCTGGCCCGAGGAGCCTGCCGAGCTGCGCAGGATCTACTGCACCTACTACCGCGCGATGGGCGACCTGGCAGCGCTGCTCATGGAGATCTTCGCCGTGGCGTTGGAGCTGCCGGACGACTACTTCGCCGACAAGATCGACAAGCACATCAGCAGGTTGCGGGTGCGCAACTACCCCGAGCCGAAGGTGGCGCCGCTGCCCGGACAGCTGCGGGTAGGCGCCCATTCCGACTACGGCAGCCTCACGATCCTCGCCACGGAGGACCGGCCAGGCGGGCTCCAGGTGCGCAACTCCGACGGCGACTGGGTCGACGCCCCGATCGTCCCGGGCGCGTTCATCATCAACATCGGAGACCTGCTGGCCAGGTGGACGAACGACCGGTGGGTCTCGACGCTGCACCGGGTGGTCAACCCCGACGAGAGCGACCTCGCCGGGAGCCGTCGGCAGTCGGTCATCTTCTTCCACAACCCCAACTACGACGCCGAGATCCGCTCCATCCCCACCTGCGTCGACCCGGGAACGGGGCCCTCATACGAGCCGATCACGTCGGGGGCGCACCTGCGCAGGCTGTTCGTCACCACCCAGAACGTCGCCTGAGCACGACAGGGGCCCGGCACCCGTGGACACATCGACATGGCGGATCCTCGCCGATCCGCTCGTCGGCCCGACGGCACCCGGCGTGCTCGACGGGCTCACGATCGCCGTGAAGGACCTCTTCGCCGTGGCCGGGCAGGTGACCGGCGCAGGCAACCCCACCTGGCTGGCGGAGCAGGACCGCCACGACCGCCACGCCGCTGCGGTGGAGTCGCTGCTCGGCGCCGGGGCGAGCGTGGCCGGCATCGCCCGGACCGACGAGTTCGCCTACAGCCTGGCCGGCCAGAACGCGCACTACGGGACGCCGCCCAACCCCGCCGCTCCCGGCGCGGTGAGCGGTGGGTCGACCAGCGGACCGGCCGCTGCGGTGGCGCTGGGCCAGGTCGACATCGGCCTCGGCACCGACACCGCGGGCTCGATCCGCGTCCCGGCCTCGTACCAGGGGCTGGTCGGTCTCCGGCCGACGCACGGCGCGGTCCCCGCCGAGGGGATGCAGCCGCTCGCGCCGTCCTTCGACACCGTCGCCTGGCTGGCCCGCGAGCCGCGCACGGCGGCACGGGTGGCCGACGTCCTGCTCGCGCACCTGCCCGGGCGCGCCGTGGCACGCCGCACGATCGTCCTGCCCGCACTCGATGCAGGTGTGGCACCCGACATCGTCGCGGCGGCCTCGGACGTGCGGCAGCGGCTCGTCGCCCACGGCGTGCTCGCCGCCGCCGAAGCCGTCGATCTCGACCCCGCCGCGCCTGCCGCCTGGGTGACGGCGTTCCGCACGGTGCAGGCCCACGAGGCGTGGCGCGAGTACGGCGGCTGGATCGACACCCATCCCGGTGCACTCGGTGCCGACATCGCGGGCCGCTTCGCCGTCGGAAAGGCCCTCACGGAGGACGCCGCGTGCGCCGCTCGCGAGACGGTGGCGGCGGCAGGCGGCCTGCTCCGGGACCTGCTCGACGACGCGGTTCTCGTCATCCCGACGACGGCAGGTGGCGCGCCGTTCCCGGACGGCGGCGGGGCCGTCGAGGACGAGCGCGCGGCGACGCTGCGGCTGACCCACCTCGCGTCGGCGGCCGGGACGCCCGCGGTGTCGGTGCCGCTCCTGCGCGCCGCCGATGGCCGTCCCGCCGGCCTCTGCTTCGTCGGCGCGCCCGGTACGGACCGGGCGCTGCTCGGGCTCGCCGAGTCCGCGGTCGCGGCGATGACCGGCGCATGACGGCCGCCGCCTGCCGCTCCGGAGCGGACGCCGACGGGGGTGGCGGCCGTATCGTGGGGCCATGGGCATCCTGGGCGAGCTCTTCCCCGGTCAGAAGATCCGTGACGAGTCCGGCGAGTCCGGCAACGGGCAGGAGTGGGAGCTCGGCCCGATCGACCTCGACAAGCGCACCGTCGAGGTCCGCCGGGTCGAGCCGGCCGGTGAGGAGCCGGCGCCCGACTCCGAGAACTGACCCGAGGACCGAACTGTCGTCCACCACCAGGGGAACCGGATGAGCCGCCCACTCGAGGGCCTGCACGTGGTCGAGTGCGCGAGCTTCGTCGCGGGCCCGACCGGCGGGATGACCCTCGCCCAGCTCGGCGCCGACGTCGTCCGCGTCGACCCGATCGGCGGTGGCAGCGACCAGCACCGCTGGCCCGTGGCCGGCAACGGGACGGGCGGTGCGCAGGCCGAGTCGTACTACTGGGCGTCGCTGAACAAGGGGAAGCGCTCGGTGGCGCTCGACCTGCGCTCCGCGGAGGGCCGGGAGCTGCTCACCGCACTCGTCACGGCGCCGGGACCGGACCGCGGCGTGCTCGTCGACAACGTGGTCGGGCGCCGCTGGATGGCCAACGACGTGCTCGTCGCCCGCCGTTCCGACCTGATCCACGTGCGTGTCCAGGGCTACCCCGACGGGCGTCCCGCGGTGGACTACACCGTCAACGCGGAGGTGGGGATCCCGCAGATCACCGGGCCGGAGGAGGGCGGCGCGCCCGTCAACCACGTGCTGCCTGCCTGGGACTTCACGGCGGGCCTCAGCATCTCCACCGCCGTGCTCGCCGCCCTGCACGACCGGGGGCGCACGGGGCGGGGCGCGTACGTCGAGCTGGCTCTGTCGGACGTGGCGCTGGCCGGTGTCGCCAACCTGGGCTGGCTGTCGGAGGCGGCCGAGCGCGGCCGGGAGCGGCCGCGGCACGGCAACCACGTGTACGGCAGCTTCGGCGTCGACTTCGCCTGCTCGGACGGCCAGCGGGTGATGGTCGTCGCCCTCACCGAGGGACAGTGGGACGCGCTGCGCAAGGTCACGGGCACGGCCGCCGTGTTCGCCGCGCTGGAGACGGCACTGGAGGCCGACCTCAACCGCGAGTCGGAGCGCTACCGGCTCCGCGAGACGATCGCGGCGATCCTGCGGCCGTGGTTCGCCGCCCGCGACCTGGCGCGGGTCAGCGAGGAGCTCGACGCCGCCCGGGTGCTCTGGGGCCGCTACCGCGGCATGACCGAGGTGGTCGCCGCCCACCGCCAGGGCGCCCACCCGGTGCTCGCCGACATGTCCCTCCCGAGCGGCGCGGATGCGATCACCGCCCGCTCGCCGTTGCGCTGGAACGGCGACCACGGGGCGCCCGGCGAGACGCCGGAGCTCGGCCGCGACAGCGAGCAGGTCCTCGCCGAGGTCCTGGGCCTCGACGCCGCCGAGATCGGCAGGCTCGTCGACGCGGGCACCGTCGCCGGAGCCGGCTGACCCATCGCTGTGGCGCCGGGCACCGGCCCGTCACCCCGAGGACCGCAGTTGCGAGAATCGAGGCATGACCGCAGCCACCGACCGCCGCCCGCGGGTGCTCTCCGGCATCCAGCCGACCGCGGAATCGTTCCACCTGGGCAACTACCTCGGTGCGATCCGGCAGTGGGTGGCGTTGCAGGACGACCACGACGCGTTCTACTTCGTCCCCGACCTGCACGCGATCACCGTGGAGCACGACCCGAAGACCCTCGCCGCCCGCACCCGCAACTCGGTGGCGCAGCTGCTGGCTCTCGGCCTCGACCCCGACCGGTGCACGATCTTCGTGCAGTCCCACGTCTCCGAGCACACGCAGCTGGAGTGGGTGCTGGGCTGCATCACCGGCTTCGGTGAGGCGAGCCGGATGACACAGTTCAAGGACAAGTCGGCGCGGCAGGGCTCCGACGAGCGGGTCACCGTCGGCCTGTTCACCTACCCGATCCTGCAGGCCTCCGACATCCTGCTCTACCAGCCCGAACGGGTGCCGGTGGGCGAGGACCAGCGCCAGCACGTGGAGCTCACCCGCGATCTCGCCCAGCGGTTCAACTCCCGCTTCGGCAAGGCGCTCACGGTGCCGCAGCCCTACATCCTCTCCGGGGCCGCCAAGATCCAGGACCTGCAGGACCCCACGGCGAAGATGAGCAAGTCGGCGTCGAGCCCGTCCGGGATCGTCGAGCTGCTCGACGACCCCAAGGTGAGCGCGAAGAAGATCCGCTCCGCGGTCACCGACACCGAGCGGGAGATCCGGTTCGACCCGGAGGCAAAGCCCGGCGTCTCCAACCTCCTGACGATCTACTCCGCCCTCACCGACCGCAAGATCTCCGAGCTCGAGGCGGAGTACGCCGGCAAGGGCTACGGCGACCTCAAGAAGGATCTCGCCGACGTCGTCGCGGACTTCGTTGATCCGCTGCAGGAACGGGTACGCACGTATCTGGACGACCCGGCGGAGCTCGACCGGGTGCTCGCCCGCGGCGCCGCAAGGGCGCGGGAGGTCGCCGGGGCCACGCTGGCCGCCGTCCACGAGAAGATCGGGTTCCTGCCACCGACAGGATGAGGTGAGGCGCGTGGCCGTCCCCGCAGCGAAGGCGAAATCAGCCGGGCCGTCGAGGCTCGAGAAGCTGCGGGCGCGCCACGGGTGGATCGACCATCTCGTGCGGGCGGGCGGGCGCTACACCGACCGCCACGGCGACCACTACGCCGCCGCCATCACGTACTTCAGCGTGCTGTCGCTGGTCCCGCTCGTGATGGTCGCGTTCGCCGCCGCCGGCTACGTGCTGTTCTTCCGTCCCGAGCTGCTGGCGCAGCTCCAGGCGGGGATCTCCAAGAACGTGCCTGCCGGGTTGGAGGGCGTGATCAACCCGATCATCGACGGGGCGATCGCGTCACGCAACGCCGTCGGGGCGGTCGGCCTGCTCGCGGCGCTGTACTCCGGCATCGGCTGGATGTCCAACCTGCGGGAGGCGCTGTCGGAGCAGTGGGGACAGGTACCGGCCACCCCCGCCCTGCCCAAGCGCATCTTCTTCGACCTGCTCACGCTGATCGGTCTCGGGCTGGCGCTGGTCGGTTCGTTCGCCATCACCGGGCTGGCGTCGGGGTTCGCCGCCACCCTGCTCCGGCTCGTCGGGCTGGCAGACCAGGGCTGGGCAGCGGTCCTGCTCACCGTGCTCGGGATCGTGCTCGGCCTCGTGGCCAACTGGTTCATCTTCCTCTGGGTGATCGCCCGCCTGCCCCGGGAGCACGCCACCCTGCGCAGTGCCGCCAAGGCCGCGTTGCTGGGCGCGGTGGGATTCGAGGTGCTCAAGCAGGTGATGACCTACTACCTCGCCTCGGTCACCACCTCGCCGAGCGGGGCGATCTTCGGCCCGCTGCTCGGCCTGCTCGTCTTCGCCTTCTTCGTCTCCCGGTTCATCCTCTTCGTCACGGCCTGGGCCGCCACCGCGGACGAGAACGAGCAGGAGGAACCCGCCCCCGTCCCCGGCCCGGCGGTGATCCGTTCCGAGGTCACGGTGCACTCCGGCCCCACCCGCGGCACGGCCGCCGGCCTGCTCGGCGCCGGCCTCGTCACGGGCCTGCTCGGC
>NZ_JAAXKY010000113.1 GCF_012911925.1 Pseudonocardia xinjiangensis
CATCGGCGGGGCGGGCATCGCCTGGGCAGGCACCGGCGGGGCAGGGGCAGGTGCCGAGACAGGTGCCGGGGCGGGTGCCGGCCTGCCCGGGGCGGCCATCGCCGCGGTGGCCGCCGTGGGGGCGGGCGCGGGCGCCGCGGCGTCCGGGTTCTCCAGGGGCCGCAGCAGGTCACGCAGGCGCGCGGCGGTCGGGCGCGCCGCGGGGTCCTTCGCGAGGCACGCCACCACGGCGTCGCGCAGCGGCCCGTCGAGCGGACCGAGGTCCGGTTCGGCCTGGGCGACCCGGTGGAGCACGCCGGGCACGGAGTCGGCGGCGAACGGCGACCGGCCCGTGGCGGCGTAGCCGATCAGGGACCCGAGGCAGAACACGTCACCGGCCGGCCCGACGTCGAGCCCCGCGATCTCTTCCGGCGTCATGTACTCCGGGGTGGCGACCACATGGCCCGCCTGCGCCGCCAGCATGGGATCGACCGTCCGGGAGAACCCGCCGTCGATCAGGCACGGGCCGTCCTCGGCCAGCAGGACGTTCGACGGCTTGAGATCACGATGCACGAGTCCCGCGCCGTGCAGGGCGACCAGGCCGTCGGCCATCCGGACGGCCAGCGCCAGCGTGCCCGCGCGGCCCAGTGGGCCGTTCGCGCTGACGTAGGCCTGCAACGAGGGCGCCTCGACGTAGGCGGTGGCGACCCACGGCGGGTCGCCGTCGGGGTCGGCGTCCAGCAGCGCCGCGGTGAACCACGGGGGCGCCGTCGCCGCCAGCTGCACCTCCCGGCGGAACCGCTCGCGGAACCCCGGAAGGGCCGCGAGCTGGGGATGCACCACCTTCAGGGCGACGCGTCTGCCGGCATCGTCGACGCCGAGCAGGACACGTCCCAGCCCGCCGTTCCCGAGCCGGGACACCACTCGGTAGCGACCCAGGGTGCGGGGGTCGTCCGCTGCGATCTCCTCCATCGCGGGGGGACGCTACCGGGCGCTGTTGATCAAGGACTTCCGGTCACCATGGGCCACAGCCCGTCCGGTCCCGCGGCCAGTGCCGCGGCGCCGATCTCGGCGTTCCACTCGGCGTCGGAGCCGTCCTCGTCGCGCCACGCCCACAGGCGCGTGGTGGTCAGCCGGAGGTCGTGCTCGCGGGTGAAGCCGATGGCGCCGTGCACCTGATGGGCGATCCGGGCGACGGCACCGGCGGCCTCCCCGGTGCGCGCCTTGGCCGCGGCGACCGCGAACCGCGAGGCCGCGGCCGTGAACCCGCCCGCGGTGACCGCCGCCGCTGCGGCCGACGCCGCCGCCGACGCCGACGCCACCTCCGCGGCGGCCAGGGCGAGCTGCTGCTGCACCGCCTGGAACCGGCCGATCGGGCGGCCGAACTGCACCCGCTCGCCCGCGTAGCGCACCGACGCGGCCAGCGCCCCGCGCGCCGCCCCGGCGAGCAGCTGGGCCCGGCCGAACGCGGCCCGCAGCCGGAACTCCTCGGCCGCGCCCCCGGGCAGGGCCGCGACGGCGGTGGGCGCCACCTCGCCCTGGACGACCGCGGTGTCGCGGGGCTCCTCCGCGAGGTTGGCGCCGTCGGTGACGGTGAGCCGCTCCGGCCCGAGCAGGACGACGTGTCCCGCGGTGAGCACGACGACCCCGGCCGCCGCCCGAGCCCACGGCACCCGCCGCAGCTCGCCGCGGACGCCCGTGCCGGCCACCTCCAGCTCCCCCGCCACGGCCGTCAGCGGCCCGGCAGGCACAGCGATGCCCGCGGAGTGCAGCAGCCATCCCGCGAGCAGGTCGGTCTCCACCAGCGGCACCCGGGCCGCGTGCGCCCCCGCTGCCGCCAGGACGACGGCGGCGTCGGAGAACGTGCCCTCGCTGCCGCCCGCGTCGCCGGGCAGCGTCAGCCGGGCGAGCCCGGTGTCGTCGAGGGTCTTCCAGAGCTCGGCGTCGAAACCCGTGCCCGCACCGCGTGCGTCCGCGAAGACCGACTCCGCCAGCTCCTGCAGCTCTGCGTTCACCGAGTCGTTCACCGGGTCGTTCACCGCAACCCCAGCCCGCGCGCGACGATCCCGCGCAGCACCTCGTTGGTGCCTCCGCGCAGGGTGAAGCCGGGGGCGTGCAGCACCGCGTCGGCCAGGAGCCGGGCGTAGCCGCCCTCGGCGCCGGGGTCCGGCGGGGTCGCGACGAGCAGCCGGGCCACGTCGATCACCTCGTTCTCGTACCGCGTACCCAGGTCCTTCACGACGGCGGCGGCCAGCTCCGGTGCCTCGCCAGACTCCAGCGACCCCGCCACGGCCAGGGACATCCGGCGCAGCGTCCAGAGCCGGCTCACGAGGCCACCGAGCTCCCTGTGCGGCGTGGAGCCGTTGGCGAGCAGCTCCCCGACGAGCGCGGTAAGCAGCGGGAAGGTCGAGAGGAACCGCTCGGGGCCGCTCCGCTCGAACGCCAGCTCGCTGGTGACCTGGCGCCAGCCCGCGCCGATCTCGCCCAGCACCATGTCGTCGGGCACGAACACGCCGTCGAACACGACCTCGTTGAAGTGGTGCGCACCCGTCAGCAGCGGGATCGGGCGGATCTGCACGCCCGGGGAGTCGAGCTCGACGATGAACTGGGACAGGCCCGCGTGCCGGTTTTGCTCGTCGCGCGGCGCCGAGCGGGCAAGCGCGAAGAAGGCGTGCGCGTGGTGGGCGCCGGAGGTCCAGACCTTCGTGCCGGTGAGCTCCCAGCCGCCGCTGACCTGCACGGCCCTGGTGCGTACCGCCGCCAGGTCCGATCCGGCGTCGGGCTCGCTCATGCCGATGCCGAAGTACACCTCGCCCTTCGCGATCCCGGGCAGGAACCGCTGCCGCTGGGCCTCGGTGCCGAACCGCATCAGGGTGGGGCCGATCTGGCGGTCCGCCACCCAGTGCGCGGCCACCGGCGCACCCGCGGCGAGCAGTTCCTCGGTGACGACGTACCGATCCAGCGGGGACGCGCCGTGGCCGCCGTACTCGACCGGGATCGTCATCCCCAGCCAGCCGCGGCTGCCCAGCTCCCGGGTGAAGCGCTCGTCCCAGCCCGACAGCCACACGTCGGCGCGGGGCGTCCAGGCTCCCGCCGCCCGCTCCTGCGCGAGGAACGCGCGCACCTCGCCGCGCAGCGCGGCGGCGCGCGGCGGGAGGTCGGTCGGGGGTGGCACCAACGCCGGTAGCCGCACCATCGTCTCCGTCACGGCTTCCATCCTGCGACATTCCCACCGGGGCGGCAGCAGTGATCGGGTCACACCGGCAGGACGCCCGTCACGTCGGGTGCGTGCCCCGGTCCGCGGTGGCAGCATCGGACCATGACGAACTCCGCGGTGACCAGCAGCTCCAGTGCCGACGAGGCGCGGGTCGTCGACGCGGTCCCCACCGGTCTGTTCATCGGTGGGACGTGGCGACCGGCCACGTCCGGCGCCACCCTGACCGTCGACGACCCCGCCACCGGCAAGGCACTCTGCGAGGTGGCCGACGCCGCTCCCGAGGACGGGATGGACGCCCTCGCCGCCGCGGTGGCCGCCCAGCCGTCCTTCGCGGCGATGCCGCCGCGGGAGCGCGGTGAGATCCTGCGCCGGGCCTACGAGCTGATGATGGAGCGCATCGACGACCTCGCACTGCTCATGACCCTGGAGATGGGCAAGCCGCTCGCCGAGTCGCGGGGCGAGATCTCCTACGCCGCGGAGTTCTTCCGCTGGTTCGCCGAGGAGGCTGTCCGGATCGACGGCGGCTACGCCACCGCCCCGAACGGCACGAGCCGCTTCCTCGTGCAGAAGCAACCCGTGGGCGTCTGCCTGCTCATCACGCCGTGGAACTTCCCGATGGCGATGGGCACCCGCAAGATCGGTCCGGCGATCGCCGCCGGATGCGCGATGGTGCTGAAGCCCGCCGCGCAGACCCCCCTGTCGATGCACGCGCTCGCCGCGATCCTCGCCGAGTCGGGACTGCCCGGCGGCGTGCTGAACCTGGTCACCACCTCCGACGCCGGTGGCGTCATGGAGCCCTTGATCCGCGACGGACGGGCCCGCAAGCTCTCCTTCACCGGCTCCACCCCGGTCGGCCGGAAACTGCTGGAGCAGGCCGCCGACAAGGTGCTCCGGACGTCGATGGAGCTCGGAGGCAACGCACCGTTCCTGGTGTTCGACGACGCCGACCTCGACAAGGCCGTCGACGGCGCGATGCTCGCCAAGATGCGCAACATGGGCGAGGCCTGCACGGCCGCCAACCGCTTCCTCGTGCACCGCTCGGTGGCGGACGCGTTCGCCGACAAGCTCACCGAGCGGATGAGCGCCCTGAGCGTCGGCCGCGGCACCGACGACGGCGTGGACGTGGGGCCGCTCGTCGACGCGAAGGGCCGCGACAAGGTCGCCGACCTCGTGAAGGACGCGGTGGACCGCGGCGCCGCCGTGCGCATCGGCGGCGAGCCGGTGGACGGTCCCGGCTACTTCTACCGCCCGACCGTGCTCACCGGCGTCCCGCTGGAGGCGCGCCTCACCGCGGAGGAGATCTTCGGGCCGGTGGCCGCGATCAGCGTGTTCGACACCGAGGACGAGGCCGTCGCCGCGGCCAACGACACCGAGTTCGGCCTGGTGAGCTACCTCTACACGGAGAACGTGACGCGGGCCCTGCGGGTGTCGGAGCGGCTCGAGTCCGGCATGGTCGGACTCAACACCGGCCTCGTCTCCAACCCCGCGGCCCCGTTCGGCGGCATCAAGCAGTCCGGACTGGGCCGCGAGGGCGGCAGCGTGGGAATCGAGGAGTACCTCGAGACCAAGTACGTCGCGATCGGCTTCGGCGGCTAGCACCGCCTCGCCGGCGGGGGGCTGTGGGGCTCAGCCCCCCGCCGGCGGCGCTGCCGGGGCACCGGCCGGTGCGTTCGGGTCAGCGGGTGCGTTCGGATCAGCCGGCGCACCGGCATCGGCCGGTGCGTCGGGGTCGGGTCCGTAGACGGTGGTCGACGGGTCGGTCCCGGTGATGATCGACTCGATCAGCAGGTAACCACCCTGCATCACCACCAGTCCGGTCAGCCCCAGCAGCACGACCACGGTGGTGGCGGTCAGCACCTTGACCTTGACCGGTGTGCGGCCGAGCCGTTCCCGGCCGGTCTCCACCACCCAGGCGCGCGCCGCGATGACGATGAGGAACAGCAGGAACGCCAGCCAGACCCAGACGTCCAGCGACTGGTCGATGATCATCTCAGCCTCCCGGAGCCGGCTCGACCGGGTCCGGCACGGTCTTCTTCAGCACCGCGTCGAAGCCGTCCTGGTAGGTCAGGACGTAGCGGCCGGACGCCACCAGCTGCTGGATGACCTCGAGGCTCCAGCCGGGCTTCTTGCCGTTGAGCACGACGCCCTGCTTCTCCACCGAAGTGAAGGAGATCAGCACGTCGGGGGCCTCGGCCTCGATGCACCGGACCGGGTCGTTGGCCAGCTCGGCGCACCCGTCGACCACCGAGCCCATGCTGTGGGTGTCGATGCCCTCCACTCCGTAGGGCCCGACGTTGGACAGCGGCACGATCTCCTGGCCGGGCGGGGTCTCGTGGATGACCTGTCGGGCCAGCGCCACCTCCTGCGGGTAGACCACCTGGTAGGCGTCGTTGCCCCCGCGGATCAGCACCAGCAGGGGGAACAGGAGGACCATGCCGACCGCGAGCACGATCTCCATGGACCGCTTGCGCCGCACGAGTGCGCGCAGCCCGTCGGCACCGAGGATGGTGAGCACCGGCAGGCCGTAGAGCACGATCCGCAGGAACACCTCACCGCCGTAGCCCTGCAGCGCGAAGGCCATCGGCACGACCGCCAGTGCGATCGGCACCAGGTCGCGCTTGCGGCGCCAGTACACCCAGGCCCCGCCGATCGCCAGCGCCCAGGTCAGGCCGGGCACGATGATCCGCAGGTACTTCACCGCGACCTGCCCGGTGTCACCGAGCAACCGGTCCGCGACGCCGGTTTCCAGCGCATCACCGCCGCCGGAGCCCAGCAGCAGGCCGAGCTGGGTGATCCAGAACAACCGCGCGGAGATCACGAAGAACACCGCCAGGCCGACGATGGCCACGAGTACCAGGCCACGGCCCCGGATCCGGCCGACGATCGCCAGCACCACCAGCTGGCCGATGATCGCGAACGGGGTGAGCTGATGCTCCGGGATCACCGCCAGGATGCACAGCGCCGCGCAGAAGTAGATCAGCAGCAGCTGCCGGGGTGGCAGGCTCGGTCTGTTCGGTGGGGTCATCGCCGACACCAGCCAGCGGCGCAGCAACGGTAGCCGGCGGGCTTCGGGGTGCGGGAACGGCCAGCCCGGCACCCCTGCCGCGTCGGTGCGCCGGGTGGCCAGCGGGCCGAGCGCGAACGTCAGCACGGTCAGCATCAGCACGATGCCGGTGGCCTGGGGCGAGAAGTAGTCCTGCTCGACCCAGTTGAGCCCGACGAACAGCCACGCGGCCGCCCACGGTGCGCGGCTGCCCCCGAGCATCGAGCGGGCCAGCGCGTAGATGCCGATCGTCCACACCCCGACCACCACCGGTGGGAACCACCGCAGCACGGAGTCGAGCTGGGTGGCGCCGCCCGCGTCGCGGAAGAAGGCCCACTGCGCGAAGAAAGCGGGCCACCAGAACCGGGCGTCGATCCCCTCGGGCGCGATTCCGTCGTGGGCGATCGCGTCGGTGAAACCGGCGAGCAGCCACGCCGTGCTGAAGCGCGCCACCGGCTCCACCACCGACGGCATCCCGACCGAGCAGAGGATCAGCACCGCGGTGGCGGTGCCCAGCATCGGGATCCGGGGACGCGGCGAGCGCAGCTCCGCGACGCAGGCTCCGACCGCACACGTCAGCGCGACCCAGCCGACCGGGCTCAGCACCTTGGCCAGGCCCCAGCCGTCCAGTGCCGACAGGTCGGTGGTGGCGGCCGCCACCGGCAGCAGGGCCACGGCGGCCAGCGCGAGCACCGGCGAGAGCCAGCGGAAGATGCCCGTGGCCGGCGGCGCGGGCGGGGGCGGCGGCGGGACGTTGCGCGCCCGCGGACGCTGGATGGGCAGGGCGGTGGTCGGGGCGTCGAGGTCTGCGGCACGCATAGCCGTGGTGGCCTGGTCGACGTTGCTCCCCGGACGTCTCTCGTCACCCGGGTATCGGGTGTCCGTCGAAGTCACGGCGAAGGAACCTCCACATCGGCCCGGCGACGAGCCGGGGAGAACAGCACAGCCGCCGCACAGACGACCTGGACGGCGATGTAGCCGATCGCCACGGGAACGAGCGCGGACACCCCGGCGCCGGTGACGGGGGTGACGAGCGCTGCGACCACCACGAGTATCGAGCTGCTCAGCTGCAGCCTGGCGTAGCTCATGGCCGAGCCGGTGGCCTGGCGCACGCCCAGCTCATGGGCGACCACCAGCCGGAACGCCAGCCCCAGCAGGAGCAGGCGCAGCACGTCGGCTCCTTCGGCGTACGCCTCACCGAAGATCAGCAGCAGCGGGTAGGCCAGCGCCGCGCCCAGCGCCAGCATCGGCAGGAAGATGACGAACAGCCTGCGGCGCGCCGCCGCGGCGAGCTCGCGGGTGCGGTGCGGCTCGCGCGCCACGGTGACGGCCAGGGAGTTCATGAAGAACATCCCGGCGAGGTCGATCACCGCGACGGCTTGCCAGGCGATGAAGAACACGGCACCGGTCTCGGGACCGAACCGCAGGTTGACCAGGACCGGGACCTGGTTGTAGAGCAGGGCGGCGCCGATCTGCCCCACCGCGGTGGGAGCGAGGAACGCGATCACGACACTGCGGGTCGGCAGCACGCCGTCCTTCGCCCGTGCGCTGGCACGGCGCGTCATGACGGCGATGACGGCCGACCCGACCGCGATCCAGACGACGATCGAGCCGACCCACGGCAGCACCGCACCGTAGGAACCGAGCGCGGCCATGCCACCGAGGAGAACCAGCAGGCCGAGCCGTGCGACGGCGAAGATCCCGTTGCGCCAGACCACCCACCACGGCTTGCCGAGCGCGACCAGGATGAAGTCGTGCACGACGAACACGCCCCAGCCCGCTGAGGCGACCACGAAGAGCAGGAGACCGAACGCAAAGGGTCCGCCGGGGCCGGCCGCGATCGTGGCCAGGCGCGGCGCGAACAGCGCGTAGACGAGCCCGACGAGCCCGGACAGCGGCATGATCAGGAGCAGGCTGCTCCAGACGAGCCTGCCGGTGCTGCGTCCGGCGCGCGGCATCCACCGCATCAGGCCGACGCCGAGGTTGAGCTGGGCGGCCCCGCCCACGAGGATGAACGCGGAGACGACCAGCTGAGCGTCGCCCACCTCGGCGGTGGACATGATCCGGGCCGCGATCAGCCAGAAGATCAGCCCGCCCAGCGATCCCAGCACCGAGCTCAGCGAGAGCGCGAGCCCGTCGCCCAGCCCCTCGTCGCCGCTGTCCTGCTCGGGAGGGACCCCGCGGGTGATGCTCGGGATCCGCACCGTGTCGGCCACCACGGCCGGGAGCCGGACCGTCGGGGCGGCGGAGGGATCGAACGCGTGCGTGGGCGGGTCGGCACGGGGATCGGGGTGCGGCCGGCCGTCGTGGTCGGGCCGAACGGTCGCGGAGTGCGGACCGGTGGACGGCTGCCGGCGCGTCACGGGGAGAGGACCAGCGGAACGCGGGCAATCACGACATCGGGAACAGGGGAACTGCGGAACACCGGGGGGACGATAACGGGGTGAGCTGTGGCGGCTTCACTCACTGCGCGACCACCGCGTGCCGCAGCAACAACGGGACGCTCAGCACCGTCATCACGTACAGGGCGATGGCCGGACGCCACTCCCCCGTGCTCACCATGATCTGGCCGACGAGCAGGGTGACGGCCACGCCGACCCCGACGGTGAGCATCCAGACGTGCGCGGCGGGGGCCCGCCGCAGGAAGCCTGCGGCGGACCACCCGGGCCCGAGGATGAGGAAGAACGTGGTGACGAGGAACCGGAAGTCACCGATGAAGCCACCGGTGACGTTCAGGACGCTCAGGACGCACGCGGTGATCCCGGCGACGACCAGGAGAAGCGCCACGAAGCGGCGTGCGAGGCGCGCCCGCGTGAGCTCGGCGCTAGAGGGCACGCTCACCGTGGTACTCCGTTCGTCACCGACCCGCGATCAGCACCGCAGGCATCTGGCAGAAGGTCACCGGACACCCCGGGTATCCGGTTGGCGTCGAAGTGTAAGGGGGCGCCCAGATCAGGACGCCTCCTCCTCCAGTGCGAAACGCACGGCCACTCCGTCGCGGGCCTCACGGTCGACAGGTGCCGGCCGCGGGGGCGGCAGCGGGCGGCGACCGTTGACGGGATCGCCGACCGGAGCGGTGGCGCCGAGCGGCCCCCCGTTGAGCGACGACGTGCCCATCGACACGCCGTTGGGGGTGGCGGGCTCTCCGACGGGCGGGACCACCGGGATACCTCCCGCCGGGGTGAGAGCCCGGGCCTGCTCCTCGACCTGCACGCGCTCGGCCCGGCCGCGCAGCGCCCGGCGACGCTCGGCGGCGAGCGTGCGGAGCACGCGGGTGCCGTCGGCGAAGGTGCGCAGGTTGGACTGGCCGAAGATGCGCTCGCGCTCCATCGACGGCACTTCGGTGATCTTCAGCCCGGCGGCGGCGACGCGGCAGTTGAGCACGGTCTCGATCTCGAACCCGTCGCCCCACAACATGCCCTCGGCCGGAGCCGGGGCATCGATGGGCGGCAGGTCGAGGACCGGGAGGATGTCGGCCCAGAAGGCGTTGTAGCCGTAGCAGAGGTCGGTGTAGGACGTGCCGAACAGCGCGTTGGCCACGCCGTTGAGGCCGGCGTTGCCGCTCTTGCGCAGGAGCGTGATGTCGTCGCTGCCCCCGCCGCGGACGAACCGGCTCCCCTTGGCGAAGTCGGCACCGTCGATGAGCGCGCGGACGAAGGAGGGGATCTCGGCCGGGTCGGCCGAGCCGTCGGCGTCGAACATCACGATGACGTCGCCCGTGGACGCGGCGAAGCCACACGCCATCGCGTTACCCTTGCCTTTGCGGGTCTGCGTGATGACTTTGACCCAGGGCAGGACCCGATGAGCGGTCTCGATCGTGCCGTCGACGGAGTTGCCGTCGACGACGATGATCTCGTGGACCGCCGGGCGCACCGCGGCGATCGCAGGGAGCACGACCTCCAGGTTCCGCGCCTCGTTCCGGGTCGGCACCACCACGGACACCCGCGGGTTGCCGTTCCGCTGCATCGCCGTTCTCCCCCCCACCGCCACCGCGGTGATTTCGCGCCCTCGGCCCCGTCGCTGCCTGTAGCCTTCTCCCAGGACGATCTCCATCGCTGGGTTTATCTCTGTAGCACCCAATCGCGTTACGTAACAATCTCGCGAAGCCGTACCCCAATCGGGGCATCTTCGGTAGGGCAACTGCTGGTGTGGACTGCGCCTGCCGATCGGCACTCTACGGATCGTTCACATCGGCTGTCATCGCGGTACCCGATCGTGCCCTGCCGGGGGTGGAGGGGTTCCGAGGCGCGCCGGGCGGTACCGTCGCGCGGTCCCGAAACCGGCAGGAGAGAAGGCTTTGTGTTGCTGCCGCTGGCGAGTGTGTCCGTCTGCATCCCGGTCTACAACGGGGAGCGTTTCCTCGCCGAAACGATCCGGAGCGTACTCGACCAGACCTACCGCGACTTCGAGCTCGTCATCCTCGACAACGCGAGCACTGACGAGAGCGGGGCGATCGCACGCTCCTTCGCCGAGCGCGACTCGCGGGTCCGGGTCGAGCGCAACCACACCACCGTGTCGCAGCCGGACAACTGGAACCGCGTGGTCCAGCTCTCCCGTGCGCCACTGGTGAAGGTGGTGTGCGCCGACGACCTCCTGCACCCGCGGTGCCTCGAGTTCCAGGTCGCACCCATGGAGGCCGACCCCGGCCTCGCACTGGTGGCGGCCCGGCGTCACATGATCGACGAGCAGAGCCGGGTGATCGTCCCGCGGCGGGGCCTCGGCGGGCTCACCGGCGTGCGCACCGGCGTCGAGGTGGCCCGGCGGGTCGTCCGCAACGGGTCGAACCCGATCGGCGAGTCCAACAACGTGCTGTTCCGGCGCGACGACTTCTTCGCCGTGGGCGGGTGGCGCGCCGACCGCACCTACATCATGGATCTCGACCTGTGGCTGCGCCTGCTGCAGTACGGCGAGTTCCTCGGGCTGCCCGAGACGCTCGCGGCGTTCCGGATCGGGCGCGGCACCGTGTCCTCGGAGAACGCCGAGGCGATCTACGAACAGCAGCGGATGCTGCTGGAGGAGATCGGCGAGTCGCCCTTCTTCCAGGTCCGGGGCGTGGATCTCGCGGTCGGACGCCTGCTGGCCCCGGCCGGCCGGTCCCGCAGGCGGGCCCTGTACGCGATCTCGAAGCTCGCCGCGCGCCGCACCGAAGGAGACGACGCGGCCTGACCTGACCTCCTCCACCCGGTCCTAATCGCAAGTTCTTTGCGACAGCCGCTCGTCCGCGACTAGCCTGAGCCGGCCACCCGTTCGGGTGGCCGCGCTGGCGATCGTCGAGGAGGTCGGGATGGTCGGCGACACGGTACTGGCCATGCACATGAGCGACGGGCTGGTGAACGGGCCCACCGCAGGGGCATTCGGCCTGATCGCCGTCCTCGGGCTGGTCCTGGCGGGTGTCCGGGCCCGGTCGGACCTCGACGACCGGACGGCTCCGATGGCCGGCCTGGTCACCGCGTTCGTCTTCGCCGTCCAGATGATCAACTTCCCGATCCTGCCCGGAGCGAGCGGTCACCTGCTCGGTGGCGCTCTCGTCGCGATCCTCGTCGGGCCCTGGGTCGGCTCGCTCTGCATCGCCATCGTGCTCTGCGTCCAGGCGCTGCTCTTCGCCGACGGCGGCCTCACCGCGCTGGGCACCAACATCGTCAACATGGCGCTGGTCGGGGTGTTCGTCGGCTACGCGGTGGCGGTGGCACTGCGCCCCCTCGCCCGGCGCAGCCGCGCCGGCCTGGTGGCCACGGCGTTCGTGGCGGCGTTCGTCAACACCGTGGTCGCCTCGCTGGCGTTCGTCCTGGAGTACGCGATCGGGGGCGCGGGCGGGGCGTCGCTCGGCACGGTCTTCACGCTGATGATCGGCCTGCACGTCCTGATCGGCATCGGCGAGGGGGTCATCACCGCGGCCACCGTGGGGGCCGTCGCCTCGGTCCGGCCCGATCTCGTCCACCTCCTGCGGGGCACCGCGCCACCTCTGCAGCTGCGCCGGGCCGGGGACACCGGTGTCACGGAGAGCAGGGCCACCGAGGGGAACCCGTCATGACCGCACCCGCACCGAACCGGCGCGCTACCGGCTTCTTCGTCGGCTTCCTCGCCGTCGCCCTGCTCGTCGCGGGCGCCCTGTCCTACTTCGCCAGCCCCCATCCCGATGGGCTGGACACCGTCACGCTGCAGGGCTGCCAGGTCGTCGAGTCCGACGCCGGGGAACATCTCGAGGGCACCTGCATCGCGCAGAACGCCACCGACCACTCCCTCGCGGCCAGTCCCCTGGCCGACTACTCGGTGGAGGGCGGCGAGGGCACGGTCGGGGTCGCAGGCGTGATCGGCGTCCTCGTCACGCTCGTCGTGGCCGGCGGCCTGTTCTGGGTGCTGCGCAGGCGCCGCCCGAAGGACCAGCACTAGTGGCTGGTGCCGGCCACGGCCACCCGCTCCATCTCGCCGGCACCTCGCCGGTGCACCGGCTCCCGGCCGAGGTGAAGATCGTCGCCGCGTTCCTCGGCGTGGTTTGCGTGGTCCTCACGCCGCGGGAGGCCTTCCCGGTCTTCGGCGGGTACCTCGTACTGCTGGCCGCGATCTGGGTCGTGGCCGGCATCCCGCCGGGGTGGATGGTGCGCCGGTCGGTGATCGAGGCGCCGTTCGTGGTGCTCGCGGTACTCCTGCCGCTCACCGGGGGCGGCCCGCACGTCGAGTGGCTGGGCCTGCAGCTCTCCGAACCCGGGCTGCTCGGGGCGTGGAACATCATCGTGAAGGGCACCCTCGGGGTGCTGACCTCGCTCACCCTGGCCGCCACCACCTCGCTGCGTGACCTGCTGCTCGGGCTGCAACGGCTGCACGCGCCCGCGCTGGTCGTCACGATCGTCACGCTGATGCTGCGCTACGTCGACGTGATCGCCGCCGAGGGCCGCCGGATGCGGCTGGCCCGGATCTCCCGGGGCCACGACCCGCGCTTCCTGTGGCAGGCCGGGGCCACCGCCCGCGGCGTCGGATCGTTGTTCGTGCGCTCCTACGAACGCGGCGAACGGGTGCACCTCGCGATGCTCTCGCGCGGCTGGACGGGCGCCATGCCGCGGCTGAGCGAGACGCCCACGACACGGCGGGACTGGGTCGCCGGGCTCGCCCCGGTGGCCGTCGCGCTCGGCCTGGCCGTCACCGGATGGGTGACCGCGTGATCTCACCCGACCACACCGCACTGCCGGGCAGCTCACCGCCGGCGGCAGCACCGCCGTCCCTGCAGGTCGACGACCTCGCCTTCGCCTATCCGGACGGCCGGCAGGCCCTCTTCGGGGTGGACCTGACCATCAACCGCGGCGAGCGGGTGGCGCTGCTGGGCCCCAACGGGGCGGGCAAGACCACGCTCGTGCTGCACCTCAACGGCATCCTCACGGCCGGGCACGGGACCGTCACCGTGGGCGGCCTGGCCGTGGCCAAGCAGAACCTGCGGGAGATCAGGCGCCGGGTCGGCATCGTCTTCCAGGACCCGGACGACCAGCTGTTCATGCCCAGCGTCGCCGAGGACGTGGCGTTCGGGCCGGCCAACTTCGGAGTCACCGGCGAGGACCTGCGGGCCCGGGTGGACACGGCGCTCGCCACCGTCGGCATGCAGGAGCACCGCGATCGCTCCCCGCTGCACCTGTCCGGTGGCCAGCGCAGAAGGGTTGCGCTGGCCACCGTGCTGGCGTGCGAGCCGGAGATCCTCGTGCTGGACGAGCCGTCGTCCAACCTCGACCCGGTGGCGCGCCGCGAACTGGCCGAGGTGCTGCTCGGGCTCGACGCCACCATGCTGATGGTGACCCACGACCTGCCGTACGCGCTGCAGCTCTGCCCGCGGGGCGTGGTGCTCGACGACGGCGTCATCGTGGCCGACGGACCGATGCGCGAGCTCCTCGCCGACGCCGAGCTGCTGCGCCGCCACCGCCTCGAGCTGCCCTACGGCTTCACCCTGTCCTGACCGGTGGGGGCGGCGCAGCCGCGGACTACTCCTGGGCGGGCGGCTTCGTGAGATCCGGCGCCGGGGGCACCTGCGGGATTCCGCGCGGAGGGGTGGGCACCGCGCTCTCCGGCAGCACCCGCTGCGGAGAAGCGGAGGCCGACGGGCCCTGCAGCTGCGGGCCGTCCGGCTGCTGCGGGGCCGGCCCGTTGCTGTGCGACGAGGGCAGGGGCGGCACGGGCGCGTGCGGGATCTCCGCACCGAGTGCGGGCACCTCCTTGCGGGCCTGCGCCTCGGCGTCGGCCACCACCTTCGCGATCTCCGGGTCGCCCGTGGTGTCGAACCAGTCCTTGATCGACTCGTCGTCGTCCTCGGGCTTCGAGACCGTGGCGTCCACCGGAGACGGCTCGAACCGGAACACACCGTCCCCGCCGGGCGCCCCCAGCATCCGCGTGAAGCCCTCCAGCGCCTTGCCGAAGTCGGACGGGACGATCCAGACCTTGTTGGCGTCGCCCTCGGCCATCAGCGGCAGCGTCTGCAGGTACTGGTAGGCGAGCAGCTCCGGCGTGGGCTTGCCCGCCTTGATCGCGGCGAACACCTTCTCGATGGCCTTCGCCTCACCCTGCGCCTCGAGGTAGCGGGCGGCCCGGTCACCCTGGGCCCGCAGGATGCGGGACTGCCGCTCGGCCTCGGCGTTGAGGATCGCCGCCTGCTTGGCACCCTCGGCGGTGAGGATCTGGGCCTGCTTCTGCCCCTCGGCGCTGCGGATCGCCGACTCCCGCTGCCCCTCCGCGGTGAGGATCGTCGCCCGCTTCTCGCGGTCGGCCTTCATCTGCCGCTCCATCGACTCCTGGATCGACGCGGGCGGGTCGATCGCCTTGATCTCCACGCGGGCGACCCGGATCCCCCACCGGCCGGTGGCCTCGTCCAGCTCGCCGCGCAGCACCGTGTTGATCTCGTCGCGGGAGGTGAGCGTGCCCTCGAGGCTCATGCCGCCGACCACGTTGCGCAGCGTCGTGGTGGTGATCTGCTCGACGCCGACGATGTAGTCGTTGATCTCGTAGACGGCGGACTTCGGGTCGGTCACCTGGTAGTAGACGACCGTGTCGATGTTGACCGTGAGGTTGTCCTGCGTGATCACCGGCTGCGGCGGGAACGAGACCACCTGCTCACGCAGGTCGATCCGCTCCCGGACCTTGTCGATGAACGGCACCAGGAACACCAGGCCGGGGTCGGCCGTGCCCTTGAACCTGCCCAGCCGCTCGATCACGGCGGCGGTGGCCTGCGGGATGATCTGGATCGCCTTGACCAGCGAGACCACGACCAGCAACACCACCAGCGCCACGACGACGAGCAGCACCGTAGAATCGGTCACCGCTTATCCCTCCCTCTTCGCATCCGACGCTGGATGTCAGCGGTCGGGTCCTCGCACGCCGGCTCGCTGCTGGTGACTCCGGTGTACTCCTGTTGCACCGGGACCGCTCCGGTCAGTCCTGCCCGACGACGAGCGCCGTGGCCCCCGAGATGTCCAGCACCGTGACCTTCGCCCCCGGCTCGATCACCTCGTGCCCGTCGCTGGACCGGGCCGACCACAGCTCGCCGCCGATCTTGACGCGGCCGCCGTGCCCGTCGACCTGCGCGACCACCACACCGGTGGTGCCGACGAGCGCCTTGTGGTGCATCACCGAGTGGTCGATCCCGCGGTTCAGCTTCCGGCGCAGCGCCGGGCGCACCGCGAAGACCAGCAGGCCCGATGCGATGACGAACGCCACCGCGCCGGCGACCGGCCCGGCGACGACGAACGAGACACCGGCCGCCGCGAGCGCCGCCCCTCCGAGCATCAGCAGGACGAAGTCGCCGGAGAGCACCTCGGCAGCGACCAGCACCAGGCCCAGGATGAGCCAGATCACAGCGGCCGACATGGGACGATCCTGCCAGAAGACGGCGGGCGGTGATCAGCCCGTTACGAAATCGATGAGCCGTTCCACGGAGTTGATCAGGGGCACTTCGAGGTCCCGGAAGCTGCGGACCGCGCCGAGCACGCGGCGGGCCCCGTCGGCCGGTTCGCCCCAGCCCAGCGCCGCGCAGACCCCGGTCTTCCAGTCGGTGCCGCGGGGCACCTCGGGCCACGCCCGGATCCCGACGACCGACGGCTTCACCGCCTGCCACACGTCGACGTAGGGGTGCCCGGCGACGAGCACGTGCGGACCCGCGACGGCCGCGGCGGCGCGCGTCTCCTTCGAACCCTCCACGAGGTGGTCCACCAGCACGCCGAGCCGCCGATCCGGGCCGGGACCGAACTCGGCGACCACGGCCGCGAGATCGTCCATGCCGTGCATCGGCTCGACCACCACACCCTCGACCCGCAGGTCGTGGCCCCACACGCGTTCGACCAGCTCGGCGTCGTGCAGTCCCTCCACCCAGATCCGGGCCGCCCGCGCCGTCCGGGCGGTTTGCCCCTGCACCTTCACCGAGCCCGATGCGGAACGAGCCGGAGCCGCCGGAGCGCGCTTCGGGACCACGAGGGTGGCGGGGGCGCCCTCGAAGAGGAACGCGGCCGGTCGCAGCGGGAAGACCCGACGGCGGCCGTGGCGGTCCTCCAGCGTCACCTCACGCACCGAGGCGGCGACGACGGCGCCGCAGAAGCCGCTGGCGGGATCCTCGACGACGAGGCCGGCCTCGGCGGGAACCTCCGGAACCTGCCGGCGCACCGTCGTGCGGGAGCCGTCGGCGCCGAACATCCCTCGGTAGTCGTGCGAGCGCGTCACACCCGTTTTCTACCGCCGCCCGGGCCGCAACGGCCGCCGCGACACGCGCAGACCGTTGATCCACCCGTTCCGACCTGCGGCAACGCACTGTATTCGGGTTCACCCGCACGGCAGCGGTGCTCCGGACCCCGGACGTGGCTAGCCTGACGCCCGTGCCCTGCCCCTCCGCCACCTTCACCGTGTGGACATCGGCCTGGCTCGCGGGTGCTGCGGCACCCGACGACGTGCTCGATGCGCTCGGCCCGTGGGCCGACGCGCACGACGTCCAGGCCGCCGACGCGGACACCGCCCGCGTCACCGCGCTCCCCTCACCCGGCGAGCCGGTGTCCTCGGTGACGTTCCTCCTCGCCGCACTCCGTCGTGCGGCGCCGCGCGGTCCCGCGCGGCTGGTGCTCCCCGTCCCCGGTGACGTGCGGGGGCTGCCCGGTCCCGGCCACTTCAGCCAGCAGGCCTTGGCGGCGGGCGAGGGCGTGCTGTTCGCCGACGCCGGGCTGGGCATCGTTCCGGCGCCGATCGCCGACGGCGTCCTGCGCTGGACGGTCTACCCGGTGACCGACCCCGGGCCTCCCCCGGAGTTCATCGCGTTGAACCAGGCGGAGCGGGAACTGCGCGACCAGGTCCGCCAGTCCGCGTCGGTGCTCACCTCGCTCGGCGTGGCACGGCACCGGCCCGGCGTGCGCGAGGAGATCGCCGCGGCCCTGAGCGCACGCCCGAAGTCGCTGTGGCCCGTGGGCATGCCCGGGCAGCCGCTGCGTGTGCTGCAGCACGCCGACGAGGTGGAGGCCATCCTCGCCGCGGCGTCGGTCGACGAGCCGGGCGGCGCGCTGTCCGCCTCGGCCGCCGCCGCCCGCCGGGAGGCCCTGCGCCCGATCGAGACCGCGGTGCGGGTGGCCCGGCGGGCCGCCGTGGCCGAGGCCGTGCGCGTGCTGGCCACCAGCCCGCTCGTCTGACCGACCGCGCCTGACGCAGATCCCGTCCGGGGATCTGCGTCTTGCGCTCTGGTGGTGGCGATAAGAATTCTTGCAATTTCTCCTGGTCCGCAGCACGTCCGGCCGAGAACACCACCACGGCATGAGATTGCTCTTCTGCGCAGCAATTGTCGGCGACGCACCAACCACGATCAGATCAGTGACGCGGTCGTGCGCATGAAGTATTTTCCCCTGTCGGGAAATCCGATCTCGCCAGTCCGGATCCGATCATTCGCACAGCACCGTGGCGGTGGTGTCGGGTTGTTCCCGGTAGCCGGACATCATCGTCCGACTCCGGAGATGGATCTCGCCGGGGACGACGGAGGGCTGCTCACGGCACTGCTCGTCACGGAGGCGGCCCGGGCACCGGGGACCGGCCTCACCACCGAGGGCAACCGCACCAGGCTGCCCGGAAGCCACCGGCAGGCCTCGGGATCCCGATTTCCGTGGTGACATTACGCAATCTGTGGCATCCGCTGAACAACACTGTGGACTCGTGCAGCGGATCAGTTCGACGGACAGGTCCAGCCCGGGTTACCGCAGCACCTGGCCCTTCGTCTCGGGCAGGGTCAGGATCACCAGGAACGCGATCGCCGCGCCCGCGGCCACGTACCAGAAGAACGCCTCGGCCACGCCCGCGCCGGACAGCGCCTGGATGACCAGCGGTGCCGTGCCGCCGAAGATGGCGACGGTCAGGTTGTACCAGGCCCCGATGCCCAGCCCGCGCAGCGCGGTGGGGAACAGCTCGCTCATCACCGCGGGCGCGATGGAGGTCATCATCGTGTAGAGCCCGAGGCCGACGCAGAACACGACGAGCAGGTTGCCCAGCCCGGGCCCGATCAGATACGACAGCGGGACGATCAGCACCGCCGTGGCGGCCGACCAGATCAGCAGCTGTGGCCTGCGGCCGAACCGGTCCGACACCGCTCCCATCGGGTACTGCAGCGCGACGAACAACGCGGTGGCGATGGACAGCGCGACGAAGACCTCGTTGGCGCTGGCGCCCCGCGAGGTCACCGCGAAGGGGGTGAGCGCGGAGAAGAACGTGTAGTAGCAGAGGGTCGAGAGCAGGGTGAACCCGACGAGCTGCCCCACGGCCTTCGGGTGCTCGCGCAACGTCGTCAGTAACGGGTGGCGCAGAGCCTGCGCCACCGCCTTGTTCTCCTCGAACTGGTCGGTCTCCGGCATGGCCCGGCGCAGCCACAGCCCGACGAGGCCGAGCACGCCGCCGATGAGGAACGGGATCCGCCACCCGTAGGAGGCCAGCTGCTGGGCGTCCAGCACCTGGGTCAGCAGCGCACCGAGCAGCGACGCCACGAGCACCGCGGAACCCGTCGAGATGTAGAAGAAGGACGAGTACCGGCCGCGACGCTCGGGTGGGGCGATCTCGGCCAGGTACGCCGAGGCGTTCGAGACCTCCCCGCCCAGTGACATCCCCTGTGCGATGCGGGCGATCAGCAGCAGCGCCGGCGCGAGCCAGCCCACCATCGCGAACGTCGGCAGCAGCCCGATCGCGAGCGACCCGAGGGCCATCAGCAGGATCGTCACGAGCATCGCCGTGCGGCGACCGTGCAGGTCGGCGAACCGGCCCAGCAGCCAGCCCCCGAGCGGGCGGAAGAAGAACGCCACCGCGTACGTGGCCAGCGTGCTGAGCAACGCCAGCGCCGCGTTCTCCTTCGGGAAGATCTGCGTGGCGAAGAAGATGCTGAACGTCACGTAGATCGTCCAGTCGTACCACTCGATGGCGTTGCCGATGGACGCGGCGACCAGGGTGCGGACGGGCAACCGGTGCCGGGCGGTACCTCCAGCCGGATCGGGCGATGTGGATGTCGTCTGATCGGACACGGTGACCCCTGGCTGCCGGCGACGGAGGATCGGCAGAGGGTAGCCAGTTGTCCGGCCCCCGTCACCCGCTGAGACGCCGGGGCACCGTCCCCGGCCACCGGGAGTGGCCGGGGATGGTCACTATCCGGCGCGGACGCCCTCGATGAAGGCACCGGCGATGTCGAGCAGCTCGGTGCTGGTCGTGGTGGTCTGGCCGAGGTCGATGAACACCTCGTCCGCGCCCACCTCCACGAGCGAACGGGCGTAGTCGACCTGCTGGGCCAGCGTGCCCCGGTCCGGGACCTGCTCGGCCTCGGCCTTCTCGTCGGTCAGGTGGGGGTTGATCCGCACGATGCAGCGGATGTCGCCGGGGTTGCGACCGGCCTCCTCGGCCTCCCGCCGGACGTTGCCCCACAGGTACTGCAGCGCAGGCAGCGGAGCACCGACGCCGAGCCAGCCGTCCGCCCGGCGTCCGACGCGGCGGATCGCCGCGGGCGAGAAGCCGGGGAGCAGGATCGGCGGGTGCGGACGCTGCACGGGCTTGGGCTCGATCGGCGTCGGGACCACCGTGAACAACGGCCCGTCGTGCTCCACCACGTCCGAGGTCCAGATCTTCTCGAGCAGGTCGAGCGTCTCCTCCAGCCGCGCGCCCTTGCCCGTCCACGGGACGTTCACCGCGGTGTACTCGTCACGCATCCACCCGATGCCGAACCCGGCGTCGAGGCGTCCGCGACTGAGGATGTCGAGGGTGGTCAGCGTGCGTGCGAGCACCACCGGCGGGTACCACGTGGCGTTGAGCGTGCTCGTGCCCAGCCGGACCCGCTCGGTGTGCGCGGCCGCGAAGGTCAGGGCGGTCAGCGGGTCGAAGAACGTCCCGAACTGGGGCGGGATCACGCCGTCGCCGCCCGGGTAGGGGTCGCTCGGCTCCACCGGGACGAAGAGCCGATCGCCCGTCCACAGGCTGTCGTAGCCCATGGCCTCCGCGGCCTTGCTGACCTCGACCAGAGTGTCGACGGTGGCGAGCTCGCCGTAGTGGGGCAGGCCGAGACCGATTCGCATGAGGACCCTTCGGATGATCCGCGCTGCGGGCGGCATCTCCGCCCGTCATCGCCGATCACGCTACCCAACAGCTTCCGGCCCTCTGAGCAGGCCGTTCCCCGCCGAATGCCAATCGGCACGAACAGGACAGACGCCCCGCGAGTCGCCCGTTCCGCGCCCGCGAGTCGCCCGTCTTGGGTGCGCGAGTCGCCCCGATCCGGTTCAGCCCGCCGGACGGTCGGTGGAGACGGCCAGGTCCGCGTAGGCCTCCAGGTCGGTGAGCTGCCGCTGCAGCTTGTCGCGGATGCGCTCGACGGCGGCCGCTCCCAGCGGCAGCCGCAAGGGCCCCGACCCCGCCCGGACCGTCCCGACGATCGCGTCGATCGCCAGTTCCGGGTCGCCCGGCTGCTGCCCGTGCTGCTTCGAGAACCGCTCGCGCAGGACCCCGGGCGGCCCGTCCTGGTAGTCCGGGATCGGCGTGGCCATCTCGAGCGAGCGACCCAGGAAATCGGTGCGGAACGGGCCGGGTTCGACGATCGTCACCCGGATCCCGAACGGGGCGACTTCGCCCGCGAGCGCCTCCGACGCCCCCTCCAGAGCGAACTTCGAGGTCGCGTAGGCCGCGTGGCCCGGGTTCCCGACGACCCCGCCGACCGAGGAGATCTGCACGATGTGCCCGCTGCGGCGGGCGCGCATGTGCGGCAGCACGGCGCGCGTGACGGCGAGGGCGCCGAACAGGTTGACGTCGAGCACGCGGTGGATCTGCTCGTCGGACAGCTCCTCGAGCGCCCCGAGGAGACCGCGGCCGGCGTTGTTGACGAGGACGTCGATGCCGCCGCTGTCCAGCGCGGACCCGACAGCCGTGGTGATCTGCCCGGGGTCGGTCACGTCGAGCGGCAGGGCGAGCGCTGCCCCGGGGTAGCGGTCCGGGAGGTCGGCGATCGACTCGGGGTTGCGGGCGGTGGCCACGACCTGATCGCCCTGGGCCAGCAACGTCTCGGCGAACGTGCGCCCGAACCCGGTCGATGCCCCCGTGATGAACCAGCGGAGTTGCGTCATACCGCCATCCTGCGCCTGGCCGCGGGGCGGCTCGGCACCCGCTCCGGCCGCCCCGGGTGCCGAGCCGGCGGTCAGCCGTCCCTGCCCTGCACGGCTGCCGTGACGAGGGCCCGCAGCTCGTCGGTGTCCCGCTCCCGCACGGCGGTCAGCTCGGCCCGGACGTGTGTGAGGTCGGCGTGGGCCCGGTCGACCTCCGCGCGCAACCGCTCCAGCTCACCGTCGGCCCGGGCCCGCAGGGCCGCCTCGGTCTCGACGCGGGCCTGTGCCGCGGCCAGCGCCTGCTCCGCCCGCTGCCGCGCCTCCCGCTCGCCGACCAGGGCATCGGTCGCGGCGCTCGCCCGCTGTACGGCTTCGTCCTGGGCGTTCGTGCTGGTGGTCAGCTCGGCCCGGACGGCGTCGCTCTCGGCCCGGCTCTCCTCGGCCTCCGTCCGCCACTCCTGCGCACGTGCCTGTGCCGCGGCCCGCTCGGCGTCGGCGCGCTCCGCCCGGACGATCGCCTCCTGGGCCGTCCGCTCCGCCTCGGCAGCCCGTCGGGCCTCGGCGGTGGCCCGCTCCTCTGCACTCTGGCGGGCGAGCGTGGCCTCCTCGGCCACCTGACGCGCCGCACCGAGCGCCTCGGTCGCCTCCAGCGCCTGCCGGGCCGCGGCCGTGGCCCGCTCGACGGCCGTGGCCCGCTCCTCGACCGCCCGCGCCGTCCGGTCCTGAGCCTCCCGGGAGTCCCTCTCGGCCCGCTCCCGGGCCTGCTGCGCCTCGACGCGCAGCGCCTCCGCTTCCGCCGCGCCGCGGTTGGCGGTCTCCACGGCGGCCAGGGCGGCGCCCTCCACCTCCTCCAGCCGCTCCATGACGCCCGCGAGGGCGGCGGCCAGCTCCGTGACGGGCCCCCGTACCGCGTCGACGTGCTCCCGCAGCCGTTCGGCGTCGAGCCGGAAGGCGGAACGCCCCGAGTCGAGCCCCAGCGCGTCGAGGGCGTCGCGTTCGGCCTTGGCCATCTGGGCGCAGGACCGCCCGCCGGGCCAGCGGGTCTCCCGGCAGAAGGAGCGGCGCCGGCCGCCCTGCGGGCCCGGCGGGGGGAGCTCGGCCCGGCACTTGCTGTAGCCGCAGCGTGCGGCCTCGTCGATCATGGTCGAGACCCTAGCAGTTAGACATCTTCGAACGATCAAACCGGTTCTCGGTTTCTTAAACCGAACTAGCTCCCAACGAAACCGGTGTTTAGTTGGCGAGGTCGTGCCCAGCCGACACGAAAACCGGGAGGCTGCTTGTCCTGTCGCGGTGGACCTGACTCGAACGCGGCGAAGCTGATGCGGGGCTCGCGCTGCCTGCGGGGTTTCACAAACGTGATGCCTCGGGCCGGCCAAGATCGCGACCTTCGTCGGCGAGGACAGGAAGACCCCCGGGAGGTTGGCCGGGGGGCGCTGCGTGCCGCGCGCGGCGATGGGGACGACCAGACCCAGCCAAAGCCGCGCTTGACGGGCACACTAGCTTTAGGTCGTGCAACCTAATCCCGGGTCGAGCGAACTAACCTTCACCGAGGCTGCACGCCGCAAGCAGATCGTCGCCGCCGCGATCGAGACCATCGCCGAGCTCGGCTACGCGAAGGCCTCGTTCGTGCAGATCGCCAAGCGAGCGGGACTGAGCAGCCCGGGGCTGATCTCGTACCACTTCGCCAACAAGGACGACCTGATCGAGCAGGTGGTGGCCGAGATCTACGGTGCAGGCGGGGCGGTCATCACTATGCACAACGAGGGCGCCGTCTCCGCCTGGCAAGGCCTGCGCGGCTACCTGGAGGGCAGCGTCGCCTACTACGACAGTCACCGCACGTATATGCGCGCGTTGGTGCACATCCTCCAGGGCCACCCCGATGCCTTGGGGCGCTGGGTCGGCGCCAACAACGTCGCCGAACTCGACGCGGTCGAGGAACTGCTGGTCCGCGGGCAGCGGGCGGGCGAGTTCCGCGAGTTCGACACCCGAACCGTCGCATTGATCATCCGGCAGATGCTGTCCGGCACGCTGCAGCACCTGCTGACCCGGCCGGACGTGGACCTGACCGACTACACCCACGAACTGGTGGCCATGTGCGAGCACGCGCTGGTCGCACCCGAAGGGAAGACCAATGACTGAGATCGAGGGTGAGATCGCCCCGGGGTTCGAGGCGGTCCGCGAGGCGTTCGCGGCCAACTTCGCCGAGGGCGCCGAGATCGGCGCCGCGGTCAGCGTTTACCGGCACGGGGAGAAGGTCGTCGACCTGTGGGGTGGGGTTGCCGACCAGCAGGAGGGCCGGCCCTGGCAGCGGGACACGCTGCAGGCCGTCTTCTCCACCACCAAAGCCATGACGGCGGCCTGCGCGCTGCTGCTCGTCCAGCGCGGTGAATTGGACCTGGACGCGCCGGTGCAGAGGTACTGGCCGGAGTTCACCGCACCGTGCAAGGTCCGCTGGCTGCTCACCCACCAGGCCGGCCTGCCGATCGTGGACCAGACGGTGCCGCTTGCCGACGCACTGGCCTGGGACCCGGTAGTGAAGCTGCTGGCCGTGCAGGAGCCGTTCTGGACGCCGGGTACCGAACACGGCTACCACGGGCTGACCTTCGGTTGGCTGGTCGGCGAGGTGGTGCGGCGGGTGTCCGGGCACAGCCTCGGCACCTTCTTCCGAACCGAGATCGCCGGACCCCTCGGCCTCGACTTCTGGATCGGGTTGCCGAAGTCCGAGCACCACCGGCTGAGCCGGATCGTCCCGCCCGAGCTGCCCGATCCCGATGCGGCGGCGGCGTTCGACATCGACGCGCTGCCCGAGGAGATGCGCGACATGTTCGCCGCCTACAGCGACCCGACATCGCTGAGCGCGCGCGTCATGTCCATGGTGGTACCGCCCATGGACAACAACGACCCGGACGTGCTGTCCGCGGAGATCCCGGCGGCCAACGGGGTGGGCACCGCCCGCGCGCTCGCCGGCTTCTACGCCGCGCTGATCGGCGGCTTCCTCCAGCTGGACACGCTGGCACTGGCCACCACCGAGCAGGCCGCGGGCAAGGACCGCATCATGCGCGTCCCGGTGCGCTGGAGCCACGGCTTCTCACTGTCGATGCCGGAGACGCCGTGGCTGCCGCCGGGCGGGTTCGGGA
>NZ_JAAXKY010000114.1 GCF_012911925.1 Pseudonocardia xinjiangensis
GACCAGGAGGAGCGCACTGTCGTCCCGCTCCTGCAGGGGAGAGGTCGGTGCGGGCGCCGGGACGGCGGCGGGGCGCCGGCGGGGGATGAAGGAGGCGATGGCGAGGGCGACGAGGGCGGCGCCTGCGCCGAGGCCGAGAACCACGCGGAAGGCGTTCTCCGACGGCACGGCGGCCGGGCCGAACGGGACGGTCATCTGGGCGAGGACCACCCCGGCCACGGCGCTCGCGATCGAGGTGCCCAGTGCGCGCATGAGGTTGTTGAGGCTGTTCGCCGCGGCGGTCTGCGTGACGGGCACGGCGGCCATGACCAGCGCGGGCATGGCGCCGTAGGCGAGGCCGATGCCGGCACTGATGAACACCGACATCAGCAGGAGCTGCCAGATGGTGGCGTGCAGCACCACGCCCAGGCCGTAGCCGACGGCGACGACGAGCGCGCCGAGCATCAGGGTGGTGCGCGGGCCGGGGCCGGCCGTGATCCGCGCGGAGACCGGGCTCATCGCCATCATGACCAGGCCGCCGGGGGCGAGGACCAGGCCGGCGGCGAAGATCGACTGGCCGAGCCCGTACCCGGTTGCCGTGGGCAGCTGCAGCAGCTGGGGCAGCACGAGCGACATCGCGAACATCGAGAACCCGAACACCGCCGACGCGGTGTTGGTGAGCAGCACCTGGCGCCGCCGGCTGATGCGCAGGTCGACCAGCGGGTGCGGGGTGCGCAGCTCCCACCAGCCCCACGTCGCCAGCGCGACGACCGCCACGGCGAACAGGCCGAGCGTCAGCCCACTGGCCCAGCCCCAGGTACCGCCCTTGGAGATGGCCAGCAGCAGGCACACCAGCGTGACCGACAGGCCGACGGCGCCGACGAGGTCGAAGCGTCCCCCGGCGCGCTGCGGTGACTCCGGGATCAGGGTGACCACGAGGACGGTGGCGATCGCCCCCATGCCGCCCGCGGCCCAGAACAGGACGTGCCAGTCGGCGTACTGGGCCACCAGCGAGGCGATGGGCAGACCGAGCGCACCGCCGACACCGAGCGATGCGCTCATCAGGGCGGTGGCCGAGCCGAGGCGCTCCGGAGGGAGCTGGTCACGCATCAGGCTGATCCCCAGCGGCACCACCCCTGCCGCCAGACCCTGCAACGCGCGGCCGATGACCAGCGGCACCAGCGTGGTGCTCAGCGCGGCGATCACGGAGCCGGCCACCAGGACGATCAGGCAGACCATGAGCATCCGGCGCTTGCCGAGCATGTCCGCGAGCCGGCCCACGGTCGGGGTGGCGACGGCGCCGGCGAGCAGTGTCGCGGTGATGGCCCACGTGGTGTCGGCAGGCGCGGCGTTCAGCAGCTGCGGCAGCTGGGGAATCAGCGGGATGACCAGGGTCTGCATCAGCGAGACCACGATCCCGGCGAACGCGAGCACGGCCACCAGAACCGTGGCGGGCGACCGGCCTGCGGCGGGGCCGGTCGCCGGCGCGCTGGGTGAACTCATCGGGGACGGCTCCGGGCTCGGCGGGAGGGCAGGGCGGACGAAGACTAAATCAATCGGTTGAGTTAATCCAGCAGATGCGGTTCACTCGGTACCGGCGCGCCGGTGTCGGTCGTGCCCGCCGCACGTCGGACAGGAGGGTTGGCGATGGGCTGGGACGTCGCGGAGCGGACCCTGCAGCACCCGACCCCGCGAAGCGCGCTGGACGTGGGAGTGCGCGCGCCTTCCCCGGCCGTGTCGTGGCGGTGCCGGTCACGGTCGGCAAGATGACGGCCATGGTGCTCGCCGATCGCAGCCGCAGGGAACAGCGGGTCGCCGACCCTCCGCGGGCCCGCACCGAGGGGCCGGCCGTCGGCGGCGGTGTGGACGAGCTCCCGGTGCGGTGGTGACCGTGCCGGCACAAGCCGCCCGCGGCCCGCGGGCCTCCCGCGCCGAGCGCAACACCGTCACCCGCGATCGCATCCTGGCCGCCGCCGAGCGGCTGTTCGCCGAGCACGGCGTGTACGCCGTCTCCAACCGCCAGGTCGGCGAAGCCGCGGGCCAGGGCAACACCGCCGTGGTCGGCTACCACTTCGGCACCAAGACCGACCTGGTCCGGGCCATCATCCGGCGCCACAGCGAGCAGATCGAGCGGATCAGGGAACGCCTGCTCGCCGACGTCGGCGACAGCCCCGAGGTGCGGGATTGGGTCGCGTGCCTCGTGCGGCCCATCCCCGAGCACCTCGACGGGCTCGGCGCCCCCACGTGGTACGCCCGCTTCAGTGCCCAGGTCATGACCGACCCCGCCCTGCGGGAGATCATGATCGAGGAGTCCCTGACCTCGCCGGCGCTGCACCGCATCCTCGACGGGCTCAACGGCTGCCTGCCCGCGCTGCCGGTCGAGGTCCGCATCGAACGCGGCGACATCGGCCGGCACCTCATGGTGCACGTCATCGCCGAGCGCGAGCGCGCCCTCGCCGAAGGCACCCCCACCCCCCGCGCCACCTGGCACGACGCCGCCTCCGGCCTGATCGACGCCCTCGTCGGCGTCTGGCTCGCCCCGGTCACGCAGCCCTGACACCCGGGTGAAGCGGGTCGCCGACCCTTGCCCGGACTGGGCATGACCAGGGCTGTGTGGCTCGGGTGTCCCCTGATGCGAGGGACATCGACGCCGGGGAACGCTCCGTGCCGAAGAACGGGAAACGGAGAGGCATATGGAGCACGGCATGCACGCCACCGGTCACGTGTACATCCAGACCAACGAGGTCGAGAACGCCGTCATCCACTACGCGCGTGCTTCGGACGGCTCGATCGCCGAGGTGGGGCGCATCCCCACCGGGGGAGCGGGTTCCGGGTTGTACAAGCCGATCAGTGGGCAGGAGAGCGCGCCCAACGCCTTCGAGGCGGCCGGCAGCGTGATCGTCACGGCGGACAAGCGGTTCCTGTTCACCACCAACGGTGGTGACAACTCGGTCTCGAGCTTCGGCGTCGGCGAGGACGGCAAGCTGACGCTGCTGGACGTCAAGCGGACCGGGAACATCGTCACCGGCAGGAGCGGCACCGCGAAGTCGCTGGCGTACTCGGCGGCGAGCGGCACGCTGTTCGTGCTGCACTCCTTCGGCCCCGACCACGTCCGCCTGATGTCGGTGAGCAGCGAGGGCAAGCTCAAAGCCCGGCCGGAGGGCTACACCGTGAACACCCCGGACAAGCCGCTGCGGGTGTCCACGATGGTCGTGCTGTCCCCGGACGAGAAGTTCCTGGTCGTCGGCACCACGTTCGACCAACCGGCCGCGGCCAATCCGGACGGCTCCCCGATCCTCTGGGCGGACCAGCCCGACGGCACGAAGAAGTCCGTGGCGTCCAACGCGCCCGACCCGGACGGCATCGTCGTCTTCCCGGTGCAGGCGAACGGCTCGCTGGGAGAGGGCCTGTTCCAGGACGGTGGTGGCGCATCGCCGTTCTACCCCGCGTTCCTGAACCACCGGCCGGATCGCCTCGTCATCGGTTACGCCGTCGCCGACGGCATCGCACTGGCGACGTTCGACGAGCGCGGTGAGCTCGGCACCGGCCCGGTGGTGAAGATCGACACCGGCGGGGGGCTGCCGTCCGAGCTGTGCTGGCTGGCGGTGTCGCCCGACGACCAGTGGGTCTTCGCCACGAACTTCGGCTACAGCCACATCAGCAGCTTCCGCATCGACGGCGACGTGATCTCACTGGTCCACCATTCCGCGTGCGAGAAGGTGCCTGGTGACGGGACGTTCCGGGCGCTCAACGGGACGGTCAGCAGTGGCCCGAACGACAACTGGATCACCCCGGACGGTGGTTACCTGTACCAGATCTACGCCAACGCCTCGACGCTCATCGGGTACGCGGTCCAGCCTGATGGCTCGCTCACCGAGGTCACCAGTGCGGAGATCCCCTACAACAGCCCGCAGGGGCTGGCCGGGTTCTGACATGACGGTGCACAGCGGCTCCGGAGAACCACGTATCGAGACCTCGCTGTCGTCCTTGATGCTCAGCCCCCGGGAAACCGAGAAGCTGGTGATCTACCAGGTCGCCGAGCTGGCGCGCAGGCGGAGAGATCGCGGTCTCAAGCTGAATCTTCCCGAGTCGATCGCTCTGATCACCGAGGCCTTGCTGGAAGCGGCTCGGGACGGCAAGTCCGTCGCCGAGGCGACCGAGCTCGGCAAACAGGTGGTGAGCCGGGACGACGTGCTGCCCGGTGTGCCGGAGATGGTGAACGTGGTCCAGGTCGAGGCCACTTTCCGTACGGGCACGCAACTGTTGGCCGTGGCCAACCCGATCCCCTAGGGGCTGACGATGATTCCGGGTGAGTGGTTGCTCGACGACGCCCCGATCGAGATCAACACCGGGCGACGCACCCTGCGCGTCTCGGTGCGCAACACCGGTGACCGGCCGATCCAGGTCGGCTCCCACTTCCACTTCTTCGAAGTGAACCGGGTGTTGGACTTCCGCCGGGCGGCGACGCTGGGCATGCGCCTGGACGTGCCGTCGGGCCAGTCGATCCGTTTCGAACCCGGTGACGAGCGCGACGTCGACCTGGTCGAGTTCGGCGGTGCCGGTCGGGTGATCGGGTTCAACGGCCTGCTCGACGGTGGCATGTCGGCCCGATGGACGTCGAGCCGGGCCTTGGCCCGGGCCGCCGAACTGGGGTTCTCCGGAATGGACGATCGACCATGAGCTCGGTCCCGAGACGGCAGTACGCGTCGCTCTACGGTCCGACAGCGGGCGACCGGTTCCGGCTGGCCGACACCGAGCTGATCGCCCGGGTCGACAGCACCCGCATCCTGCCCGGTGAGGAGGCGGTCTACGGCGGTGGCAAGTCGATCCGCGACGGCATGGCGCAAGCACCCGGACTGCGCAACGCCGACGGCGTGCTGGACCTGGTGATCACCTCGGTCGTCGTCATGGATGCGGTGGTGGGGATCCTCAAGGCCGACATCGGGGTGAAGGACGGGCGGATCGTCGGTGTCGGCCAGGCCGGCAACCCGTACGTGCAGGACGGGGTGTCCGCGAACCTCGCCATCGGGCCCGGTACGGAGGTGATCTCCGGCGAGGGTCTCGTCGCCACCGCTGGTGCGATCGACTCCCACGTGCACTTCCTGACGCCGGCACAGGTTCCGCACGCCCTGTCGAGCGGGGTGACCACCCTGCTGGGCGGCGGCACCGGTCCCGCCGACGGCTCCAAGGGCACGACGTGCACACCCGGCCCGTGGAACATGGCGAGGATGCTGGAGGCGACCGCGACCCTCCCGGTCAACGTCGGCTTGATGGGCAAGGGCAACAGCAGCCGGCCGGAGGGCCTGCGTGAGCAGGTGGAGGCCGGCGTCTGCGGGTTGAAGGTGCACGAGGACTGGGGCGCCACACCAGCCGCGCTCGACTGCGCGCTCGAGGTGGCCGGCGAGTACGACGTGCAGGTGGCGTTGCACGCGGACACCCTCAACGAGAGCGGGTACCTCGCGGACACGCTCGACGCGATCGACGGGCGGACGATCCACAGCTACCACACCGAGGGCGCCGGCGGCGGCCACGCTCCGGACATGATGGCCATCGCGTCGTTGCCGAACGTGCTTCCGTCCTCGACCAATCCCACGCGTCCCTACACCACGGACACGACGGACAACCTGTTCTACATGACGATCGTGACGCACCATCTGAATCCGGACAATCCGGAGGACGTGGCGTTCGCCCAGTCCCGGATCCGCGCCGAGACCGAGGCGGCCGAGGACGTGCTGCACGACATGGGCGTGCTGAGCATGTACTCGTCGGACTCGCAGGCCATGGGTCGCGTCGGTGACACCGTCGCGACCTGCTGGCGCACCGCGGACAAGATGAAGAAGCTGACCGGCAGCCTGCCAGGGGAAGCGGCTGGTGACGACAACCAGCGGATCCTGCGCTACCTGGCGAAGCTGACGATCAACCCGGCACTGACGCACGGCATCGGCCATCTCGTCGGCTCGCTGGAGCCGGGCAAGATCGCCGACATCGTGCTGTGGCCGACGAACATGTTCGGCGTCAAGCCGAAATGCGTGATCAAGGGCGGCATGATCGCCTGGTCGGTGATGGGCGACGCGAACGCGTCGATTCCGACCCCGGAACCCGTGTTGCTCCAACCGATGTTCGGCGGGATGGGAAAGGCGGCCGGGCGTACGTCCGTGACGTTCGTATCGCAGGCCGCTGCCGAGGCCCGGGTGATGGAGCGGCTCGGGATCGACAGGTGGACGGAAGCGGTGCGCGGGTGCCGCACGGTCGGCAAGGCGCAGATGGTGCGCAACGACCTGACCCCTGACATCTCCGTGGACACCGAGACCTACCAGGTCACCGTGGACGGTCAGCCGGCCGTCGTGCCTGCTGCCGGCGAGGTGTCGATGTCACAGCTGTACTACATCGTCTGATGCCGGGCCATCCGCGGCAGGTGCGAGGTTCCGAATGTTGACGGGATTCCTCTCCGTTCTGCAGCTGAGCGACTCGGCGTTCCCCAGCGGCCGCTACACGCTGTCCTCCGGTCTGGAGACGCTGGCGCAGACCGGTCGGCTGGCGACGCCCGGCGACCCCGCTCTGCTGTCGGCCCTGCTGGGTGACCACCTGCGGCTCGCCGTCGCGCCGTCGGACGGTATCGGGCTGGTGTGTGCGCACCGTGCCACGGCGACCCCGGACTCCCTCGATCTGGAGCTGGTCACGAGCGCCGACGAACGGTTGACCGCGGTGAAGCTCTCACGCGAGGCCAGGGAGACCTCGACGCGCACGGGGCGGGCCCTGCTGCGCGTCGCGACGTCCACCTTCGGCGCCAGGGCGGTGTCGCACTACGCGAGGCACGTCCAGAGTGGGCGCTCGCCGGGCAACCACGCGGTGGTTCTCGGTGTCGTGAGCGCATGCCTCGGCGTGCCGCGTCCGGAGTCGGTGGCCGGTGAGCTGTTCGCGTTCTCCGCCAACTGGGTCGCGGCCGCGGTGCGGCTCGCAGTGACCGACCACAGCACTGCTCAGGCCGTGCTGCACGAGGTGCGCCCCGTCATGGCCGAGGCGGCATTGCACGTCGTCGACAAGGACGTTCCCGATATCGCCAGTTGCACGCCGCTGCTGGATGTCATGGCGATGCTGCACGAGGAATCCGAACTCCGGCTGTTCGCCAGCTGAGGAATGGGACACGCGACATGGAGCCACCTACCCACACGCACGACCACGGCCCGACGTCCCGGTTCGCCGGCGTCCGGGCCCCGGGCATCGCCAGGATCGGCATCGGGGGGCCGGTCGGTTCGGGTAAGACGGCGCTGATCGAGGAGCTGGTCCCACTGCTCATCGCCGCCGGACACAGCCCGCTGGTCGTCACCAACGACATCTTCACCAGCGAGGACGCCCAGCACGTGCGACGCACGCTCGCCGGTGTGCTCGCGCCGGAGCGGGTCGTGGGGGTGGAGACCGGCTCCTGCCCGCACACGGCGGTGCGGGACGACCCGAGCATGAACCTCGACGCGGTCACCGAACTGACCCATCGCTTCACCGATGCGGACGTCGTGCTCGTCGAGTCGGGCGGCGACAACCTGACGCTGACGTTCAGCTCGGCCCTCGCCGACTACTTCATCTTCGTGATCGACGTCGCCCAGGGTGACAAGATCCCGCGCAAGCGTGGCCCCGGGGTGACCCACTCCGATCTCCTGGTGATCAACAAGGTGGACCTGGCCGACTTCGTCCGGTCCGATCTGTCGGTGATGGACCGGGACGCCCGCGCTGTGCGTGCCGGTCGGCCCTTCGTCTTCACCAACTGCTTCACCGGCGACGGGCTCGCCGAGGTCATGGACCGGATCGGTGGGGTCATCGGCCGGTTCGCTCCCACCGCCGGCCCGAGATGACCCGCCGGGACGACCTGGCGTGGTGCACGCCCACCGAGCTGCCCGAGGAACTGCTCACGTTCGGTGGCACGGTCCGGGACGGCCTGGCGGTCGGGGCCCCGGGGAAGACGGGAGTGCTCGATCTGGCGCTGGCCCAGCGCGCCGGGAGAACGAAGGTGATCCGGCAGTACCAGCGGGCTCCGCTGCACATCTACCGGCCGATCTACCTGGACCCCGGCCGGCCCGACATGGCGTTCGTCTTCCTGCAGCAGCAAGGCGACGGGATCGTCCAGGGCGACCGGTGCCGGGTGGACATCGACTGCGAGCCCGGCTCCGCTGTCCACGTCACGACCCAGGCCTCGACCAAGGTCTTCGCCGCCCGGGACAACTTCGCGACGCAGCTGATCAACCTCCGCGTCGGTGCCGGTGCCGTGCTGGAGTACCTGCCCGATCCCGTCGTGCCGTTTCGCGGGTCGCGGCTGTTCCAGCGGACGTCCCTCTCGGCAGCGGAGGACGCGACGGTCATCCTCGGTGAGATCCTCCTGCCCGGCAGGGTCGCGCACGACGAGGCACACGCGTACGACCTGTACTGGACCGAGACCGAGGCCTATGACCTCGACGGGAAGCTGCTGTTCGCCGACACGCTCCGGCTCCGGCCCGGCCAGGTGGGCGACCCGCGGTCGCCGGGCGTGCTCGGTGGCTACGACATCGTGGCCACGCTGTTCGTGATGTGCTCGCGGATGTCACCGCCCGACCTCGTCGCGCTGCTTCGGGACGCGCTCGCCGAGGTACCGGACGTGCTTGCCGGCGTCAGCGAGCTGCCTGCCGGGTGCGGCGCCGCTGTGCGCATGCTCGGGCACACGTCCACGGCGGTCCAGGCGGCGATGCGCACGGCCTGGAGCGGGGCGCGCACGTCCCTGGTCGGGGCCCCGGCCCCCGATCTCCGCAAGGGTTGAGCCGCGGCCGGCACACCGCAGGCGGCATCACACCGGGGTGGGTTGATCCAGCGCAGCGAAACCCGAGACGTCCACGCACGCGATCCCGCGGTTCTCCACGATGACCACCAGGACGCTCTCGCAGTTCGCGCAACGGCCCACGACGCCGGGCGCATCGAGGTAGACCCGCAGCTCCGCGAGGCGGCTGCTCTCCCCGCACGTCGCGCAGGTTCCGACGGCCGTCGTCATCTCCTTGCCGAACACCGAGCGCAGCGTGCCTGCGATCGCGTTGCCGTCCAACAGGCTCATCATGTTCCCGTCCCGCCGAAGCGTTCCGTTCTGATCAGGTCGGGCGCGTGCCCGAGCGTTACGAGTGCGTCCGCCGCCGTCTCGACGAATGCGGTCGGCCCGCAGACGTAGACGAGCGGACGGTCAGCAGGCGGCCACGCCACCAGGTCGATGAATCCCCGGTCGATCCGGCCCCGATACCCGTCCCAGCCACCTGGCTGCTCACGGGTGAGTGTGATGCGGATGTCGATCTCCGGGTACCCGGACATGCGGGTGAGCTCGTCGCGGTAGATGAGTGCCGACTGCGAACGGGCCGAATACAGCAGCCGTATCGGTGCTGCGCCACCTGCCGCCCGGTGGTGCCGCAACATCGAACGGAACGGCACGACGCCCGAGCCTCCTGCAACGAGCAGTACCGGACGTTCGCAGGTGGCCTCCCACACGAAGTAGCCGCCGATCGGACCCCGCACCTCGACCTGGTCGCCGATCCGGAGTTCGTCGACCAGGTAGGGCGACACCTCACCGTCGGCCAGCCGTTCGACGGTCAGCACGACGTTGCGGTCCTCCGGAGCCGAGGCGATCGAGTAGCTCCGCTGCGCTTGGTAGCCGTCGTCGGCGGTCAGGCGGACGTCAACGTGCTGGCCTGCTCGATGACCGTGCCAGTTGCACAGTGCAAGAGCGATGCTTCTGGTGTTCGGCGTCTCCTCGACGAGCTCGACCACCGTGCCCAGCTGCCACTTCAGTCGCCCGTGTATCGCTGTTCCCGCCATGGGTCTCCGTAGTTGTGGTAGCCGTAGCGTTCCCAGAAGCCCGGCTCGTCCTGGTTGCGGAGTTCGAGGCCACGCACCCACTTGGCGCTCTTCCAGAAGTACAGGTGGGGGACGAGCAGCCGGACCGGCCCGCCGTGCTCCGGGGCCAGCGGTGCGCCGTCGTAGGCGTACACCAACCACGCTCTTCCGTCCGAGATGTCGGCAAGCGGCATGTTCGTCGTGTAGCCACCGTCGCTGAAGGCAAGCACGTGCTGTGCCTGGGTCCGGGTTCCGCCGAGCAGCGTCTCGAGTGAGACACCGGTCCACGATGTGTCGAGCTTCGACCACTTCGTGACGCAGTGGATGTCGACGGTGATCGTTTCGCTCGGCAGGTTCCGGAACTCGTCCCACGTCCAGGTCCGGGGTCGGTCGACGGCGCCTCGGACCGTGAAGGTCCAGTCCGCTGGTGGTGTCTTCGGTGTCGGTCCGGCCGACAGCACCGGAAACCCCGAGGTGACGTACTGGCCGGGCGGGACCCGTGCCGGATCGACGTCGGTGCGTCGTCTGCTGTGGAAGTTCGGCGACAGTGCCATCGCGCCTACCGGCAGGGTCGGACGCCGGTGGCCCGCTCCCGGCTCCTTGCTGAAATCTCCATGAGGGCACCCTGCTCCCCGGTGCGCCTCGTTCGCGCCCGTGAACTCCCCAGTCGACTCCCCGGTCCCCAGGTAACTAACCGTTGACTGATTTAGCGACCGGCGCTATCGTTAAGTATACGGTTAGTTAGAAGTAGGGAGTTCCGATGTCCACCGTTCTCATCACCGGCTCGAACAAGGGCCTGGGCTACGAAGTCACCCGGCAGCTGGTGGCCGCGGGCCACACCGTGTACGCGGGCGCCCGCGACGTCGCGCGCGGCAGCACGGCCGCCGCCGAGCTCGGCGCGCGTTTCGTGCAGCTCGACGTGACCGACGACCCGTCCGTGGCGGCCGCGGCGAAGGCGATCGAGGCCGACGGCGGGCTGGACGTGCTGGTCAACAACGCCGGCGTCGAGCCGCGCACCGCCGACGGGGGGTTCGTCCCCGTCGCCGACGTCACCGCCGACTCGGTCCGCGAGGTGTTCGAGACCAACGTGTTCGGCCAGGTCCGGATGCTGCACGCGTTCCTGCCGCTGCTGGCGGAGTCCGCCGCCCCGGTCGTGGTCAACGTCAGCAGTGGCCTGTCGTTGACGCGCGACCTCGGGGACCCGGTGAACCCGGCACACTTCTACCCCGACATCGCCTACCCGTCGTCCAAGGCCGCGGTCAACATGCTGACGGTGCAGTACTCGAAGGCGTTCCCCGGCATCCGGATCAACGCCGTCGACCCCGGCTTCACCGCCACCGACCTCAACCACCACGCCGGCACGCAGACCGTCGAGCAGGGCGCTGAGGTCATCGTCCGGATGGCCCAGGTCGGGCCGGACGGCCCCACCGGTGGGTTCTTCGACACCACCGGTCCGATCCCCTGGTGACCGGGCCCGCAACCCGCGTACCCGCTACTCCGGATGGAGTGAACGACATGTCCGCGTCATCGGCAGAGCGCCGACCACGTCCCCGCGACGCCGAGGCGACCAAGGCGCTCCTGCTGCGCGCCGCGACCGAGGAGTTCGCCGAGTACGGGCTGGCCGGGGCCCGCATCGACCGCATCGCGGACCGCGCGGGCGCCAACAAGCGGCTGATCTACGTGTACTTCGGCGACAAGGACCGGCTGTTCGACGCCGTGGTCGACGACCAGGCGCAGGCGGTCACCGCGGCCGTGCCGCTGCAGGGCGGGGACCTGATCGCGTTCGCCGCGACCCGGTTCGACTACGTCCTGGCCCACCCCGAGGCCCGCCGCATCGCCGTCTGGCGCGCCTTCGAACGCGCCGAGCCGACCGATACGGAGGTGGCCACCTACCGCGACCGGTTGGAGGCGGTCGCCGCGGCGCAGCGCGAGGGCCGGCTGCGCACCGACATCCCGGCGGCCGACCTGTTCGCGCTCGTCCTGCGCATGACCGAGAGCTGGCTCAGCGCGCCGGCGGCCCTGCGCGCGGCCGCAGGCGACGAACCGAGCTCCGCCGACCGGTTGGACGAGCACCGGGCCGCACTCCTGGCTGCCGTGCGGAGCGTCGTCACGCCCTGATCAACGCGGCGTTTGCGCGACTCGGCCGGTGCGTGACACGGTGGATGCAGAGCCCTGCGGGCTCCCGGACGAGGGTGCCGTACCCGGACAGCGACAAGACGGCACACCGGAGTTGTCATGTCTTGGCTGGTTCTCGTGCTGTCCGGCGTGCTCGAAGCAGTCTGGGCCACCGCGCTGGGCAGATCTCAGGGCTTCACCCGGCCGGTCCCGTCGGTGATCTTCGTCGTGGCCCTCATCGCCAGCATGGCCGGCCTCGCCTACGCCATGCGCGCTCTGCCCACCGGCACCTCCTACGCGGTGTGGGTGGGCATCGGCGCCGCTCTCACCGTCGTCCATGCGATGGTCACCGGAGCCGAGTCCACCTCGGCCCTGAAGATCGTTTTTCTCCTCATGATCATCGGTGGCGTGATCGGCCTGAAGGCGAGCCACTGACCACAAGACGACGAAGGCCCGGCGGCTCCCCCTGAGGGGAGGACCACCGGGCCGTCGTCGTCAGCCGGTCAGACGTCGTAGATCAGCACGCTACATGCTTCTGAACTGCGGATATGGAGATCAACAGGCTGTTCGTGGCGCATCTGTGGCGCACGAGAACCAGGCCAGGGCTCGCGGCGGGTCAAACGACCGCGATTGTGACGAGGTCTTCAAGACCTGCGAGATCCTTCGGATTGCGGGTGTAGATGGTGGCGTTGTGGGCGTGGGCGGTAGCGGCGATGAGCAGGTCCATCACGCGGGCGCGGGGTTGACGGCCGACGGCCGTGACGCGGGCGGCGAGCTGGGCGTAGCTGTCGGAGACGGCGTCGTCGACGGGCAGGGGGTCGAAGCGGCGCTGGATGGCGCTGAGCCTGAACAGGCGGGCGGCGCGCGCGTGCTCGGGTGCGACGAGGACGCCGAACTGCAGTTCGGCGATGCTGATGGTGCTGATCGCGAGCTCGCCGGGGATGGGGCTGACGTCGGTGTCGATCAGGATGCTGGTGTCGAGGATGCCGCGGCTCACGCGCGGGACCACGGGTCGACAGGGGCTTCGTCGAGGTGATCGCGGTCGTCAGCCCAGTTGGGATCGGTGGGTCCGGCGAACAGCGGCTCCAGGTCGACCCACTTGCGCCAAGTGCGCGGATTGACCGGGCCGAGCACGGCAGCTGGGCGTCCGGAAACGGTGATGGTCAGGTGTTCGCCTGCTTCGGCCCGGCGTACAAGGTCGCTGGCGTTTTGCCGCATCTCGCGGAGTCCGACCTCATCCATGACTGCAACTGTAGCACTTGTGCGACAGGGGTGATAGTCGATCCTGCCATACCATTCTCGATTCGAGCGATGGTTGTTTCGCTCGGAATTCGATGGCGTGTTGCCGCGCTGGGGTACCGATGCAAAGCAGGACGTACCGGGTGATGGGCTGGCCGGCTCGATCTAGTGTTTGAGTTGTCGTGGCATCGACGACCTTGACCGGTGCTGGCAGGGTTCGGCGGATGTCGAGACCGATCTATCGGCTCCGACCTCGGGATGGGCCGCACGGCATCCGAGGAGATCGAGGGCGTCGTGCAGGCCGATAAGCTGTCGCCGAGCCGCTGATGCGCGCTGGCGCCATGATGTGCATGTCCGATTCCGTCGTGAAGCACGAGGGCCCCGGCCTCGTGAGGAGACCCGTGCCGCGCCTGCTCGACCGTTCGATCCTCTATACCCTCACCCGCACGTGGCTCGACGTGGTGGCTAATGGCGGTTCGCTGTTCTCGCCGCAGTCCGCGGTGTGAACGCCGGCGGCGTTGGAGTCGCTATACGAGCAGATCGTGACAACCCCCGACAACGGTTCGAGGGAGTTCCAGGACAAGCTGCTCGGCCAGGCACGCGCCGAGGGCCCGGAGGGGCAGCGGCTGGCTGCCGAGGCGCTGTACGTGTGGCAGATCAAGGACAGCAGCAGCTTGGCGGCGACGAAGCGCGGGCAGGTCCGGAAGCTGCTCGACGGGTTGCCAGTGTCATTCGGGCGCGAGGTGGAGGAAGGCTTCGGGTACGGCATGGCGGCCTACGGTCCGGGCAGACTGAGGAGCCTGCCGGACTACCTGTTCGTGCTGCGCCTGGCGGTTCGACTTCAGAGGCGTTCGACGCGGTCGGCCTGCGGGCCCCGGTCGCTCTGACGCACCGCGTACCGGACCCGGTCACCCTTCTCCAGCGGCCCCGACCCCATGACCACCGACACGTGGACGAAGAGATCGTCTCCGCCCGCGTCCGGGGTGATGAACCCGAAGCCGCGGTCGCCGTCGTAGCGCGCGACGACACCCTCACCGCCTCGTACGGGCACCTCCCGCGATACCGGCCCTACGGCTGGTGCCGACCGCTGCGGCGCCGTCTGGGGCTCGGCGCCCCGGACCAGGTGCACGTCGCGGGCCTGCGGACCCCTGTCCCCACTGGCCACCTCGTAGGCGATGCGGTCGCCCTCGGCGAGCCACGTCAGCCCCTCGGCCAGGGCCCGGGCGTGGACGAAGACGTCCCCGGCGCCGGAGTCGGGGTTGATGAAGCCGAAGCCCTTGTCCTCGTCGTACCAGGCCACCGTGCCATCAGCACCGTCGGTGCCGTCCGCGGTGCCCGTGGTGCTGGCCGCAGCGGGCAGGCCGGCCCCCGCTCCCAGCGGGATCACGTGCCCGGCCTGCGGGCCGCGCTCGCCCTCCACGACCAGGAACGCCACCCGCTGCCCCTCGATGAGCACGCCGCCGGTCACGATGGCGGAGCTGTGCACGAAGATGTCGGCGCCGCCGCCGTCGGGCGAGGCGAAGCCGTAGCCCTTGCCCGGCTCGTACCAGGTGACGGTGCCGAGCAGGCCCACGGCGCTGTCGGCGGCCGCGTCGGCGGTGACGCGAACGCGCAGCGCCTGGGGCCCGCGGTCGTTCTCGCCGACCTCGAACACGACGGCCTGGCCCTCGCGGAGCACTGTCGCGCCGCCGTCCCCGACGATCTCGGAGGCGTGCACGAACACATCCGGCGAGCCGTCCTCGGGCGCGAGGAAGCCGAAACCCCGTTCGGTGTCGAACCAACGGACGGTCCCTTGCGGCATTGAAGGCTCCAGGTCGGGAGGGCGGGTACTGGCCCCAGTCTCCCCGACCGACCTCGCGGTCCGTCGGGCCGGGGGCCCACAGGGGGGCGGTGCGGGCCCGCGCGCTGGCGGAGGCTCGGGCAGCAGGGGCTCGATCAATTCTCAGAGCCGGTTCTCGACCAGCCGCTGCTGCTCCATCGTGCTCACGACCGGGTCAGCGCCGGTATCGCCCAAACTCATACCGGAGCTGCTGGCAGGTGCGGGACCTGCTCGGGGGAGTACGCCGACGGCGCGTACCGGGAGAAGGCCGCGTGCCGGACCTCCAGCAGGCGAGCGACGTCTGTCGGGAGGGCGCGACCGACGCGAAGCTCAGGCACGGCTGTCACCGACCACGACTCGGACGAACGGGGCAAACAGTGCGGAACCATGATCATCCGGCGTCTCGTGGCGCGCGGCCATGATCAGCGGAGGCGGGACGGCGGGCGGTGACTGCCTCGGACTGCTGCTCACAGCGTCGCCAAGCCTTGGAAGACGATCTTCGTTCGTGGCGCACCCGTGGCGCACGAGCACGAAAAACGGCGGTTGACACTGACAAGCGCCGGAAGGCGTCTTGCCAGGTCAACCGCCGTTTTGTCGCTGCCTAGATGGTCAGCGAAACGCCTGAATCAGACGTCGTAGTACAGCGCGAACTCGTACGGGTGCGGGCGCAGCCGCAGCGGGTCGATCTCGTTCTCCCGCTTGTAGGAGATCCAGGTCTCGATCAGGTCGGGGGTGAAGACGCCACCCTCGAGCAGGTACTCGTGGTCCTCCTCGAGCCGGTCGATGACCGCGCTCAGGCTGCCCGGGACCTGCGCGATGTCCTTGGCCTCCTCGGGCGGAAGCTCGTAGAGGTCCTTGTCGATCGGCGCGGCCGGCTCGATCTTGTTCTTGATGCCGTCCATGCCGGCCATCATCATCGCGGAGAACGCCAGGTACGGGTTGCCCGAGGAGTCGGGGCAGCGGAACTCCAGGCGCTTGGCCTTGGGGTTGTTGCCCGTGAGCGGGATCCGGATACAGGCCGACCGGTTGCGCGCCGAGTACACCAGGTTGACCGGAGCCTCGAAGCCCGGCACCAGGCGGTGGTAGGAGTTCACCGTGGGGTTGGTGAACGCCAGCAGGCTCGGGGCGTGGTGCAGCAGGCCGCCGATGTAGTAGCGGGCGGTGTCGGACAGGCCGCCGTAGCCGGACTCGTCGTGGAACAGCGGCTGGCCGTCCTTCCACAGCGACTGGTGGGCGTGCATGCCCGAGCCGTTGTCGCCGAAGAGCGGCTTCGGCATGAAGGTGGCCGTCTTGCCGGCCGCCCAGGCCGTGTTCTTGACGAGGTACTTGAACAGCATCACGTCGTCGGCCGCGTGGAGCAGGGTGTTGAACTTGTAGTTGATCTCGGCCTGGCCCGCGGTGCCCACCTCGTGGTGGCCACGCTCGACCTCGAAGCCGCTGGAGATCATGTGGGCGACGATGTCGTCACGCAGGTCGGCGTAGTGGTCCACGGGCGGCACGGGGAAGTACCCGCCCTTGAACGGCACCTTGTAGCCCTGGTTGCCGCCGACCTCTTCACGGCCGGTGTTCCACCAGCCCTCGACGGAGTCGATGTGGTGGTACTGCTGGTGCGGGTCGGACCCGAAGCGCACCGAGTCGAAGATGTAGAACTCGGCCTCGGCACCGAAGAAGCAGGTGTCGGCCACGCCCGAGGCGCGCAGGTACTCCTCCGCCTTGCGCGCGACGTTGCGGGGGTCGCGGCTGTAGGGCTCCCCGGTGATCGGGTCGTGCACGAAGAAGTTGATGTTGAGCGTCTTGTGCTTGCGGAACGGGTCGAGCCGGGCCGTGGCGGCGTCCGCGAACAGCGCCATGTCGGACTCGTTGATGGCCTGGAAGCCGCGCACCGACGAGCCGTCGAACGCGATGCCGTCGTCCAGCAGGTCCTGCGTGAACGTGGCCGCGGGCACCGTGAGGTGCTGCATGACTCCCGGGAGGTCGCAGAACCTGATGTCGACGTACTCGACGCTCTCGTCCTTGATGAAGCTCAGAACCTCTTCGGAGTTGCTGAACACCCTCGATGACTCCTTCGAACGGCATGGGGGTCGAATGACCACTCTCGCTGGCGACGCTATGGGCGCGTTGTTGCCCAGCGGTCACTCGGCCGTTTCACGGAGGTTAACGGACTGGGCAAGCTGTCCCTCCGGTGTCGCGCCCCTACGCTAGACGCCATGGCGCGCTGGATCGAGTCCTGGATGCCCGGATCGAGCACGGGGCCACCCGGACGCGGCGCCGACGGCCATCCGGGCCAACGCTTCGGCCTGCCGGCCGAGGGGGTCAGCTCGGTGGCCGGGTTCGGGCGCCGGCTCGGCGCGTTACTGGTCGACTGGCTGTTGGGCTACCTGATCGCGCTGCTGGTCCTTGGCTCGGACGAGATCGGCGGACCGAACCTCTCGTGGGCGGTGCTCGGCATCTGGTTCCTGCTCACGGCCGTGCCGGTCGCGGTGTTCGGCGCGAGCGCGGGGATGACACTCCTGGGCATCAGGGTCGCCTCGATCGACTCCGCCCCCGTGATCGGGATTCCGAGGGCGCTGCTGCGCACGGCCCTGATCGCGCTGGTCCTTCCCGCGGTCGCCCGTGACGGCGACGGGCGCGGCTGGCACGACCGGGCCGCGCGCACCATCGTCGTGCGCACCCGGGCTTGACCCTCCCCGTACAGGACACCGGAGCGTCGACGGCATGGACGCCGACACCCTCAGCCCCGACCCGACCCCGCGGTCGACCGGAACGCCCCCGACCGGAACGACCCCCCCTCTCGTCGACCTCGCGGCCCGTGACGTGCTCGCCGTCGACGGCAGGGGCGCTCCGGAGGACCCGTCCTTCGCCGCGGCGGTGAGCGCGTTGTTCGCCACGCGGCTCGCGCTCGGCGCCGATCAGGACGTGCTGCTGGAGGGCACCTACAGCCAGGGCGGCAGCCTCTCCTCCGCCGACGGGCAGCCCTTCGACCTGGCATCCCCCCACGGCTGGGTCTGGCGCCTGCTCGTGCCCGCCCCGCCGCGCGCGTCCGAGGCCTCCGTCGCTGCCGAGGCGGCCTCGTCGGGAGCTCCGGTGCAGCTGCGACGGCAGGCGGGGCAGCGCGTGGCCCGCCTGCTGCACCGGGGCCCGTACGCGGCCGAGGGGCCGTCGCTCGAGGCGCTCTCCGCGTTCGTCGCCCGGCAGGGGCTCGTGGCGACGGGCCCGCACACCGAGATCTACCTCGACGATCCCGGCTCGACGCCGCCCGCCGACCTGCGCACCCTCCTGCAGGTGCCGGTGGCCCCCGTGCGATGAGTCTGATGCCGATCGGGGCGTTCGCGCGGCTGGCGCGTCTCACGGTCGAGGCCGTGCGGCACTACGACGCCGAGGGGCTGCTGGTCCCGGCGTCGGTCGACCCGCGGTCGGGCTATCGCTACTACCGCTCCGACCAGGTGCGCACGGCCACCACGATCGCGCTGCTGCGGGGCCTCGACGTGCCGCTGCCCGTGGTGCGCGAGGTGCTCGCGGCACCGGACGAGAAGACCGTGGCGGCCGTGCTCGCCGCCCAGCGCGAGCACGTTGCGGCCGAGATGGCCCGGCGCGAGCAGGTGCTGCGTTCCCTCGATGCGCTCCTGCTCGCGCCGCGGCGGGTGCGCTACGACGTCGGGATCGCCGAGCGCGCGCCGCTGTGGCTGGTCGGCCTGACCGGGAGGGTCCGGGCCGACGCCCTCGACGTGGACGCCGCGGCGCTCTGCGCCGCCGTGCTGCGGACCGGCGCGGGGAACGGGCGCGAACCGCTGGTCGGGGTCTTCCCGCTGGACCTGGTGGACGAGTTCGACGCGGCCGTCGGGGTGCCCGCGCCGCCCGGAACGTCCGAGGTGGCCGTGGCGTTGCCCGGCGGACCGTGGGCCGCGACCCTGCACGTCGGGCCCTACGAGGAGCTGCCGCTGGCCTACACGGCGGTGCTGGAGCACGTCCGCGAGCGAGGGCACCAGGTCAGGGGACCGGTGACGGAGACCTACCTGACCGACCCGGGCACCGTGGCCCCCGACGAGCTCGTCACCCGGGTGTCGCTGGCCCTGGAACCGTGATGCGGCTCAGCGGCGCCGGACGGTGCGCTGCACGCTGCGCATCTTCGCCCCGGCCGGCATCGGCCCCTTCGGCATCGCCGCGGCGCGCGAGCCCAGCGCGGCGAGCCGTGCCTCGAGGGACTCCATGTCCTTCGCGCTGATGTTGCGCGGCAGCTTCATGATGTGGCGCTGCAACTGCTTCAGCGGCACCATGCCGTCCTCGTTGCCCACGACCACGTCGTAGATCGGGGTGCTGCCCGCCACCCGCGCGGTGCGCTTCTTCTCCTGCGCGAGCAGGCTCTTCACGCGGTGCGGGGCGCCCTCGGCGACGAGGATGATGCCGGGCCGGCCGATCACCCGGTGCACGGCGTCGAGGTGGGTGGTGCCGGCGATGCCGGCCGTGACGCGCCACTGGCCGCGCATGTTGTCCAGCGCCCAGCCTGCGGCGCCGGGCTGGCCGTCGGCCTTCGTGTAGACCGAGCGCTGCACCCGCCTGCCGAAGATGCTGATGGCCGCCAGCACGCCGATCGCGATGCCGATCGGCAGCAGGATCCAGTGCAGGTTGAAGATCAGCCCGATGCCGAAGACGACCACCACCGACAGCAGGAAGACGCCGACCATCCAGGGGATGAGCGCCTTGTCCTCCCGGCGCTGCATCTTGAACGCCTCGAAGATCTGCTTGCGGCGCGCCTTCGATGCCGCGCGCTTGGCGCGCTTGGCTTCCTGCTTCGCTGCTTTGTCGGGCTTACCGGCCATACGGCTCAGGATACGGGTCGCCCAGCCGTGATCGCGGGCAGATCTCCACCGGTCACCGCAGCCGTGTCGGCACGGGGGTCCCGGGGCTTCAGCGGGCCAGCAGGGACCGGGCCTCCTGGGCGGCGGCGCCCTCGGTGGCCAGGTGGGCGAGACCCTCGGGAAGCTCCTCGCCCCGGTGCGCGACGGCCTGCGCGTAGAGCCGACCGGCCCGGTACGACGAGCGCACCAGCGGACCGGCCATCACCCCGGCGAACCCCAGCTCCTCCGCCGCGGCGGAGTGCTCGACGAACTCCTCCGGCTTCACCCACCGCTCGACGGGGTGGTGGCGGGCCGAGGGCCGCAGGTACTGCGTGATCGTGATGATCTCGCATCCGGCGTCATGGAGGTCGCGCAGCGCGGCGACGACCTCCTCCGGGGTCTCGCCCATGCCCAGGATGAGGTTGGACTTGGTGACCAGCCCGGCCGCGCGGGCCTTGGTGATCACCTCGAGGGACCGCTCGTAGCGGAACGCGGGACGGATCCGCTTGAAGATCCGCGGCACCGTCTCCAGGTTGTGCGCGAGCACCTCGGGACGGGACCCGAACACCTCGCCGAGCTGGTCGTCGCGGGAGTTGAAGTCCGGGATCAGCAGCTCCACGCCGGTGCCCGGGTTGAGACCGTGGATCTGCCGGACGGTCTCCGCGTAGAGCCACGCACCACCGTCGGGCAGGTCGTCGCGCGCGACGCCGGTGACCGTGGAGTAGCGCAGGCCCATGGTGCGCACCGACTCGGCGACCCGGCGCGGTTCGTCGCGGTCGAGGTCGGCGGGCTTACCGGTGTCGATCTGGCAGAAGTCGCACCGCCGCGTGCACTGCTCCCCACCGATGAGGAACGTGGCCTCGCGATCCTCCCAGCACTCGTAGATGTTGGGGCAGCCGGCCTCCTCGCACACCGTGTGCAGGCCGCCGGAACGCACGAGGCTCTTCAGCTCGGTGTACTGCGGACCGGTACGCGCTCGGGTGCGGATCCACGGCGGCTTGCGCTCGATCGGGGTCTCGCTGTTGCGGACCTCGAGACGCAGGAGCTTGCGACCCTCGGGTGCGATCGTCACGAACGTCAGGCTACGCCGCGGGGCACCGCGACGATTCCGTCGGATGTGACCTGCGGCGGCGCTGGTCGGCGCCCGCGGCGGGGCCCCCGGGGCACGGGTTAGCGTTCCCGTATGGACCTCAGGATCTTCACCGAGCCCCAGCAGGGGGCGAGCTACGACGACCTGCTGCGCGTCGCCAAGGCCACCGAGGACGCCGGCTACGACGCGTTCTTCCGGTCCGACCACTACCTGAAGATGGGCGACGTCTCCGGCGAGCCCGGCCCGACCGACGCGTGGATCACCCTCGCCGGCCTGGCCCGCGAGACGTCACGGATCAAGTTGGGCACGCTCGTCAACTCGGCGACGTTCCGGCTTCCCGGCCCGCTGGCGATCGCCGTGGCGCAGGTCGACCAGATGTCCGGCGGCCGGGTCGAGCTGGGGCTGGGCGCCGGTTGGTTCGAGACCGAACACGCCGCGTACGGCATCCCGTTCCCCAGCGTCCGGGAGCGGTTCGACGTCCTGGAGGAGCAGCTGGAGGTGATCACCGGGCTGTGGCGGACGCTCCCGGGAGATCGCTACTCGTTCGCCGGCTCGCACTACACGGTCACGGACTCCCCGGCGCTGCCGAAGCCGGTGCAGCAGCCGCACGTCCCGGTGATCGTCGGTGGCCACGGCCCGAAGCGCACCCCCGCCCTCGCCGCCCGGTTCGCCACGGAGTTCAACGTCGCCTTCAGCTCACCGGAGGTCAGCGCCACCCAGTTCGAACGGGTCGGCGCGGCCTGCCGGGAGATCGGGCGTGACCCGGCCGAGCTGGTCTACTCCGTCGCGAACACGATCGCCGTCGGCCGCGACGACGCCGAGGTGGCCGCCCGGTGCCAGGCGATCGGCCGCAAGGTCGACGAGCTGAGGGCGGACGGGCTGGCGGGCACGGTCTCCGAGATCGTCGACCGGCTCGGGCAGTGGCGGGAGAAGACCGGCATTACCCGGATCTACCTGCAGCTTCTCGACCTCGGCGACATCGAGCAGATCGAGCTGATCGCGGCGGAGGTCGCTCCGCAGCTGCGCTGAGGCGTCTGCACTGACACCTGCCGGGAACTACCGGAGCTGCCCCGCCACGTCCGCGGCCGCGGTCAGCAGCACCAGCACCGGGACGACCGCCCGGGGGGCGATCCGGTAGGACCCCCGGCCGTCCTGTTCCACCAGCCCGCAGTGGGTCAGGGAGCGCAGGTGGTGGTAGAGCTGCCCGGTGGAGGCGAGCCCGGCGGCCTGCTGCAGGGCCGCCGTGCCGAGCGCGCCGTCGGTGAGCAGGATGCGGGCGATCCGGGCCCGCGCCGGATGTCCGAGCGCCGCGAGCACGGCGACCCGGGGCTCGTCGTCGAGGTCGAGTGCAGCCCGGGCGTCGAGCGCGATCTCCCACGTGATGTCGCCGTGGAGATCGACCTCTCCCGAGTACCGGACGACCCCGGCCCCGCTCGGGCCCCGCTGCTTCGCGGGCCCGGCGGCGGCTCCGGGTGCCTCCAGTGCCGCCACCCGGCGTTCCAGGTCGGCGAGGCGCTGCAGGAGGTCGGCGTCCGGGTGCACACCGCCAGCATGCCCGCCGTCGGTCACCGCACTCCGACGGCCGTGCCGAGCCGCGTGAGCAGGGCGTCGTCGAGCAGCACCTGCTGGCTGAGCAGCAGCGGCGCCCCCGCGGTGAGTGCCTGCTGGTAGTCCGGCAGCGGCATGCCGGACAGCGCGACCACGGCCACGCCCACGGTGGCGTCGGCTCGGCGGACCGTCACGGCGTTGGTGAGGATCCCCGGCAGGCTCCCGCCCTTCTGTCCCGCGCCGAGCACCCCGGGGGGAAGGCGGTCGGCCAGCGGACGCTCCAGGTGTCCGCGCACGATCGCGGCGACCTCCGCCCCGAACCCGTCCGTCGCGGCGGCGCGGTGCATCCCGGCGAGCTGCGCGACGGTGCCGGCGGGGCCGCCGTCGAACCACTCCATCAGCCGGTCCAGTGCCGGGTCCGCGGCCGGTGGGGCAGCTTGCGCCGCTGGGTCCTGGGCAGCGGCCTCGATGGCCGCGGCCCGCTGCGCGACGGCGGCGCGCCACGCGGGATCGCCGGCATAGCGGCGCAGCGCGGCGACGGCGGCGGCACGCCGGTCCGCGGGGCCGGGCGGCGGGTCGTCGGTGAACGCGCCGGGGGTGAGGAGCCCTTCCCCGCCGAAGCTGGGGAGATCAGGTGCGGTCCAGCCGCCGGCGGTCGCCGCCGCCACGAGGGCGGCGTCGCCGAGGGTCTCGCGGAGCAGGTCGGGAACGGCGCTGTCGCTGGCGGCGGTCATCACGGCGACCAGGTCGTCCCAGCGCACCGTGTCGTCGGGACCGACGCCCAGCATCTGCAGCGCCTGCCGGTGGGCGGAGCCGTCGGTGCCCGGCACGTACCAGCGCTCCCACTCCGCCACGGACACCCGGGCGTCGGGGTCGAGTCGACCGGCGACCACCGCCTGGGCGTAGGCCGTGAGGTGCACGACCTTGGCCGCCGAGGCCAGCGGCCGGGACCGGTCGGCGAGATGCGCCACGCGCCGGCCGCGCCCGTCGTCCACGAGCACGGAGGCGGCGCCCGGATGCGCGGCGATCCAGTCCACCAGTGCGTCGGCGCTGTCGATCGGCCGCGGCTGCGCGGGTGTCGTCGTCGCTGGAGGAGCCGCCGTGCAGGCCGTACCCACGGCCAGCAGCGCGGTGGTGACGATCAGCTGGCGACGGCTGAGGGTCATCGGTCCTCCGTGATGTCGAAATTACGGAAGACCGTAGCAGGAAAGACGTGGCTATCGGTACGGTGCGGTCATGCAGGACGAACCGGGCAAGAAGAAGAGCCTGTCCCCAGGCACCGGCATCGCGCTCGGAATGGCCATCGGGCTCCCGATCGGCATGCTCGTCGACAACGTCGCCTTCGGGATCGCGATCGGAGCCGCGCTCGGCGTCGCGTTCGGTGTGGCGGGGCACCACGCCCGGCGGGTGAAGGCCGACACCACTCCGGAGCCGCCCGAGCGCTCGGAATGACCCAGGTCAGCGCAGCGACGGGTGCAGCTGCAGGTCCAGCCCGGCGGGGTCGGCCACCCTCGGCACCACGTGCTCGGCCACGGGCAGCGTGCCGTCGAGCGCCGCGATGACGGCGTCGGCCGCCGCCTCGCGCACCTCGTCCACCCCGACGCGCCTGCCCAGCTCGACCGACAGTGAGCTGACGCCGGCGTCGGTGATGCCGCAGGGCACGATCCGGTCGAACTCGGCGAGGTCGGGGTCGCAGTTCAGCGAGAAGCCGTGCTGGGTGACCCCACCCTGCACCCGCACCCCGATCGCGCCGATCTTGCGCTCCGGGCGGAGGTCGTCGGCGGGCAGCCAGACGCCGCTGCGGCCCTCGATCCGGCCCGCCGTGGTGACGCCGAGGTCGTGCACCACCCGGATCAGCGCCTCCTCCAGCCGCCGCACGAAGTCGACGACGTCGAGCGGCTCGGTCAGCGCCACGATCGGGTAGCCGACGAGCTGGCCCGGGCCGTGCCAGGTGATCCGCCCGCCGCGGTCGACGTCGACCACCGGGCTGCCGTCGGTGGGGCGGTCCTCGGGCCGGGTGCGCCTGCCCGCCGTGTAGACGGACGGGTGCTCGAGCAGCATCAGCACGTCCGGGCCCGTGCCCTCACGGCGGGCGGTGGCGTTCTCCCGCTGGATGTCCCAGGCGGACACGTAGTCGACGGTCCCGAGCCGGTCGATCCGCACGGGGTCGGCGGTGCGGCGACAGGACCGGACAGCAAGGCGCGTACCCATGAGCGTCACGCTACGCCCGCCCTGATCGTCCCCGCCTCGCACTGTGGCCCCTGTCTCTTATACAGATCTG
>NZ_JAAXKY010000115.1 GCF_012911925.1 Pseudonocardia xinjiangensis
GGGGGTGGGGGTCGCCGTGCCCGGGCTCGGCCCGTCGGTCCGGTCCGCGGACGGGGCGAGTGGCGTGCGCGTGGCGGGCGAGGCGGACGGGGCCCCGCTCAGGGCGGCCAGCAGGTTCTCCTGCTCCTGGGCGAGCTTGGCGCGGCCCTCGGCGGGGCGCACCTCGTCGAGGCGGACGGTGGCGGTGGCGATCGCGCGCGCAGCCTCGGACCGACGCCCCTGCCGAAGGGCGGTACGTGCTGCCTCGAGCCCGGAGTTGACCTCCGCCGCGGCCTCGACGGACCTGGCGCGCTCGGCGTAGAAGACCTTCGAGACGGGCCACAGCGCCTCGCCCGGTGACGCCTCGGACGCCCCGATCGCCACCCCCGACGTGCCCAGCATCAGCAGTGCGGCGGCGGCGGCCAGGCGGCGGGCGTAGGGCACGACGGCCCGGTGCTTCCCGCGACCCGACGGGGGACGCAGCGCGGACACGGTGTTCGAGGAGCCGGCATTCTCGTCGGCCGATCCGGCCGCGGCCGTGACGGCGGTGACCGCTGCCGCCTGGGACTCGGCGTCGGGCCGGACCTCGGCCACCCAGGCGGCGAGCATGGCCACCAGCTCGTCGTCGGTACCGTGGGACTCGCGCGGCAGCTCGCCGAGAGCCACGAGTCCCGCAGCCAGCTCCTCGACCAGCGCGTCGTCCTCCCGGAGGGCGGCGAGATCGATCGGGTGGCCCTCGGCGTCGCTGTCGTGGTCGTTGCTGTCCATGGGGTCGCGGTCCTCGGGATCAGGTCCCTTGCGGAGATCGTCCTCGTCGCCGAGCCGCACCCCGACCTCCGTTCCTGAGGCTACTGCCGGCCGGTGAGCCACCGGCGGCAAGACTACCCCGGCCGCTCACACGACCGGGGTGTCCCAGGGGGAGTCGTCTCAACTCGGCAAGGCGTTTCCCCGAATCACGTCGGCGTAGAAGAGAGCGCTGTCCTTGGGTGTCCGGACCTGCGTGTCGTAGTCCACGTGGACGATCCCGAAGCGCTTTGCGTACCCCCAGGCCCACTCGAAGTTGTCGAGCAGGGACCAGAGGTAGTAGCCCGTCACCGGGGCGCCGCCCTCGATCGCCTCGTGCACCGCCGCGAGGTGGCTCTTGAGGTAGTCGATGCGGTCGGTGTCGACGACGCGGCCCTCCTCGTTCACCACGTCGGGGAAGGCTGCCCCGTTCTCGGTGACCATGATCTCCAGGCCCGGCGCCTCGCGGGCGATGCGCAGGAGCAGCTCGGTCATGCCGCGCGGGTCGATGCTCCAGCCCATGTCCGTCTTGCGGTCGTGCTGGAACGGGAACTCCACGTCCTCGCACGCGATCCACGGGCTGGCGTGGCCCTCACCGTGGCCGTCGGCGTGCTCCTTGGGGCGCTCGCGCGTCCAGTGCCGCACCCGCGTGGGGGAGTAGTAGTTGACGCCCAGCACGTCCAGTGGCGCGGAGATGATCTCCAGGTCACCGGGCTGGACGAACGACCAGTCGGTGACCGCCGCGGTGTCGGCCTGCACGTCGGCGGGGTAGCTGCCGCGCAGGACGGGGTCGAGGAACACCCTGTTCTGCAGGCCGTCCACCCGCCGTGCCGCCTCGGCGTCCTGCTGCGAGTCGGTCTCCGGGCAGACCCACGCGAGGTTGAGCGTGAGCGCCACCCGCGACGAGGGCGAGGCACGCCGGATCGACGCGGCGGCCAGCCCGTGGGCCAGGTTCAGGTGGTGCACGGCGGAGAGTGCCGCGGCGTCGTCGGTGCGGCCGGGGGCGTGCACGCCGCTCGCGTAGCCGAGGTAGGCGCTGCACCACGGCTCGTTGAGCGTGATGAACAGCGGCACCCGGTCACCCAGTGCGGCCGCGACGACCTCCGCGTACTCGCCGAACCGCTCGGCGGTGGTGCGCGACGTCCAGCCGCCCGCGTCCTCGAGGGCCTGGGGCAGGTCCCAGTGGTAGAGCGTGATCGACGGCGAGATGCCCGCGGCGAGCAGCTCGTCGACGAGGTCGGAGTAGAACCCGATGCCCTCGGGGTTGACCGGTCCGAGCGAGTCGGCGGTGACCTGCGGGGTGATCCGCGGCCACGCGACGGAGAACCGGTAGGTGGTGAGCCCCAGCCGCTTCATCATCGCGACGTCCTCGCGGAAGCGGTGGTAGTGGTCGTCGGCCACGTCACCGGTGTCGCCGCGCTCCACGCGCCCCGGGGTGTGGGAGAACGTGTCCCAGATCGACGGGGTGCGCCCGCCCTCGTTGACAGCCCCCTCGATCTGGTACGAGGCGGTGGCGGAGCCCCACAGGAACCCCGCGGGGAACTGCAGTGCGTCGGTTGACGAGGCGGTCTGCGTGGTGGTCAATTGGTCCTCTCACATCGGGTTGCGGCCCTGGTCGAAATGGCACTGATCGAGATGGTAGTGATCGAGATCTCGCCCATCAGCCCTTGACCGCCCCGGCCATGATGCCGCCGACGATCTGGCGTCCCAGCAGCACGAACACCACGAGCACCGGCAGCGTGCCGATGAGCGTGCCGGCCATGATCACGGCCGTGTCCGGGACGTAGCCGCTGCCGAGGTTGTTGAGCGCCACCTGGACGGTGGGGTTCGAGGAGTTCAGCGTGATGATCGGCCAGAAGAAGTCGTTCCAGGCCGTCATGAAGGTGAGCATGCCGAGCACGGCCGCACCGGGCCGCGCGATCGGAAGGACGATGCTCCAGAAGGTGCGCAGCGTCGTCGCGCCGTCGACCCTGGCCGCCTCGAGCAGCTCGTCGGGCAGCGCCTGGATCAGGTACTGCCGCATGAAGAACACGCCGAACGCCGCGCACAGCGACGGCAGGATCACCGAGCTCAGCGTGCCGGCCAGCCCGAGTTCGGCCATGACCGAGTAGAGCGGGACGACCGAGAGGCTCGGCGGGATCATCATCGTGCCGAGCGTGATCGCGAACAGCAGGTTGCGTCCCCGGAAGCGGAGCTTCCCGAACGCGAAGCCGGCGAGGGTGCAGAACAGCACGGTGGAGACGGTGACGACCGTCGAGACCACCAGCGAGTTCCACAGCGCCAGCCCGATGTTCTGCTGGTGGATGGCCGTCCCGATATTGCTGAACAGGTCCCCGCCGGGCACCAGCGGCGGCGGGAAGGTGTTCATCTCCGACATCGGACGGCTCGCGGCCACGATCATGTAGTAGAACGGCGCCACGAACAGCAGGGTCGTGACCGTCAGGATCCCGTAGGTCAGCCATCCCGCGGCGTCCTGCGGCCGACCCCGGCCCCGCTTGGGCGACGGCGGCGCGAGCGACGCCGAGATGTGGTGCACGTCCACGGTGGTCACGAGAGAGTCCCCTCGGTAGCGGGGCGGCGCCTGCGGGCCAACCAGGAGTTGAGCAACACCAGCCCGATGATCAGGATGAACATGACCCAGGCGACGGTCGCCGCCCGGCCGAGCTGGCTGTACTGCCAGCCCTGCTGGTACATGAACAGCCCCACGGTCTGGTACTGGTTCACCGAGCCGCCGTTGGGCTGCCCGCCGCCGAACAGCAGCGGCTCGCCGAACAGCTGGCTCGCCCCGATCGTGGACACGATGATCGTGAACATGATCGTGGGGCGCAGCCCGGGGATCGTGACGTGCAGGAACTGCTCCCAGCGGTTCGCGCCGTCGATGGCTGCGGCCTCGTAGAGGTCCTTCGAGATCGACTGCATGCCGGCGAGGTAGATCAGGGCGTTGTAGCCGGTCCAGTGCCAGATCACGATCACGGAGATGGCGATCTGCGCCGTCCAGTTGCCGTTGCGCCAGTCCACCGGCTCGATGCCGACGACGCCGAGCAGCCCGTTCACGATGCCGCCGTCGCGGCCGAAGATCAGGGCGAACACGAGCGTCGCCGCCGCGACCGAGGTGGCGTAGGGCATGAGCATCGCGACGCGCAGGAAGGTGCGGCCGCGCAGCCGGTAGTTGAGCAGGTGGGCCAGGCCCAGCGCCAGCAGCAGCTGCGGCACGGTCGACAGGATGCCGATCGTGATCGTCTTCCACAGCGAGTTGTAGAAGCTGGGGTTGGAGAACAGCCAGACGTAGTTGTCGAAGCCGATCCACCGCATCCGGCCGCCGAGGCGGTAGGAGTGCAGGCTGATCCAGGCGGTGTAGACCAGCGGGAAGAGCCCGAACGCGAAGAACACCAGGAAGAACGGCGCGATGAAGGCATACGGCGCAGAGCGGCCCTCGAACGCGTAGAGACGCGAGCGCCAGGAGGGCCGGCTCGGTGTCCCGGCCGCCGGGGGCGTCCCGCGCTCCCCGGCGACCGGACGATCTACCTGCATGGTCATGACGTCAGCCGACCTGGTTCTTGACGTTGCCGACAGCGGTGTTCCATGCGGTGTCGGGCGCGGCGCCCGTGGTCTCGACGGACAGGAGCGCCTGCACCATCGCGTTCTTGATCACGCCGTCCTGCGGGCCGAGGATCTGCACCGGGGCGTTCTGCGCCGAGTCGGAGAAGATCTTGCCGATGGGGGCGTTGTTGAAGTACGGGTCGGTGGTGTCGGTGACCGACGCGATGGCCTGCGTGGTGGACGGGAAGTTGCCGACCTCGCGGAAGACCCGGGCCTGCTGCTCGGGAGCGGTGAGCCAGGCGATCAGCTTGGCGGCCTCGTCCTTGTGCTGGCTGGCCTGCGGGATGCCCAGGTAGGCCCCGCCCCAGTTGCCGCCCGCGCCGCCGGGCAGCGAGGTCACGTTCCACTTACCGGAGCCGCCGTCACCGGCCTTGCCCTTGATGTAGCCGATCATCCAGGACGGACAGGCGATCGTGGCGAAGCTGCCGGAGGAGAAGCCCTGGTCCCAGCCGGGGTCGACGAACTGCTCGAGCTTGGCGGTGAGCCCGGACTGGCCGGCGCGCGCCGCGGTGTCGAAGGCCGACCGGACCGCGGGGTTGCTGTCGAAGACCAGGTCGCCGGACTGGCCGTAGTAGATCTCCTTCTGCTGGGAGACGATCGCGTTGTAGAGGCCACCGGCGGAGTCGTGCCACGACGTGCCGGCCGGCGCGGATGCCTTGAAGCGCTCGCCGAGGGCGAGGAAGGCGTTCCAGTCCGGCATCTCGGCCGACAGTGCCGCGGGGTCGGTCGGCAGCCCGGCCTGCTGGAGCAGGTCGCTGCGGTAGCAGATGCCCATCGGGCCGATGTCGGTGCCGAGGCCGAGCACCGCGCCGTCGGGTGTGGTGGCGGCCGGTTCCTTCCAGCCGATGTAGCGGCTGATCGCGTCGGCGGCGGGGGTGTCGCGCAGGTCGGTCCACTGGTCGGGCTGGTTGGTGACGACGTCGGAGATGCGGGCGACCTCGATGCCCTGGACGTCGGCCACGCCGCTGCCGGAGGCGAGCCGCGTCTGCAGGGCGGGCCAGTACTTGTCCTCACCCTGGGTGGACTCGTACTTGATGGTGACGCCCGGGTTCTGGGACTCGTACTCCTTGAAGAGCCCGACCTCGTCGTAGCCGAACGTGCCGAACAGGCCCACCGTGAGCTCGACGGGGCCACCGGAGGCGGCGGTGTCGGTGCTCGAGCCACCCGAGCCACCGCAGGCGCTGAGCACCAGCACTCCGCTCATGACGGCGGCTGCCAGTACGACCGCCGTTCTCCGTGGGGTCTGCATTGATCCTCCAGATTGATCGGATGAGAGCGCTCTCACGATCCTGTGTGAGCGTCTTCGTCAAGAGATGGTTCTGTCAAGAGAGCGCTCTCTCGCTTCGACCGGGCCGCGTCGGGATCCCTGTGGTCGTACGGGTTCCTGACGGCGTGCAACGCGGTCGCCGACGGGCGCGGGTCGAGGCGGACCTGGCCGTCGCCCCGGCCGGCGGGACGACTCCGGCGTCCGCCGGGAGGGCCACCTGTGCTGTGGCACCGGGGCAGGCGGCCGTCCGGTCCGGTCGCTGGGGGCTACCCACGGACCGGACGGCCGCGATGTCAGGGCCGTCCGTCAGCCGGCCTGGTTCTTCACGTTGTTGACGGCTGTGGCCCATGCGGCGTCCATGGTGACCCCGGCCGTCTCGACCGACAGCAGCGCCTGCGACACCTCGTTCTTGATCACGCCGTCCTGTGCACCGAGGATCTGGACGGGTGCGGCGTTCGCCGAGTCCGAGAAGATCTTGCCGATGGGGGCGTTGTTGAAGTACGGGTCCGTGGTGCCGGAGACCTTGGCGATCCCGTCCTTGGTGGAGGGGAAGTTGCCGACCTTCTCGAAGAGCCTGGCCTGCTGCTCGGGCGCGGTGAGCCACGAGATCAGCTCGGCGGCTTCGGTCTTGTGCTGGCTGGACTCGGGGATGGCCAGGTAGGAGCCACCCCAGTTGCCGCCGGCACCGCCCGGCAGGGAGGTGATGTTCCACTTCCCGGAGCCGCCGTCGCCCGCCTTGCCCTTGATGTAGCCGATCATCCAGGACGGGCAGGCGATCGTGGCGTAGCTGCCGGAGGAGAAGCCCTGGTCCCAGCCCGGGTCGGCGAACTGCTCGAGCTTCGCGGTGAGGCCGGCCTGGGCCGCCTTCGCCGCCGTGTCGAACCGCGACCGCAGGTCGGGGTTCGAGTCGAAGATCAGCTTGCCGTCCTTGTCGTAGTTCTTCACCGCCAGCTGCGAGGTCATGGCGTCGTAGATCCCGCCGGCGGCGTCCGCCCATGCGGTGCCGGCCGGGGCCTTGGCCTTGAAGGTCTCACCGAGGGCCAGGTAGGCGTCCCAGGTGGACATCTGCGCCGCGAGCTGGGTGGGGTCGGTGGGGAGCCCGGCCTGCTGCAGCAGGTCGGAGCGGTAGCACATGCCCATCGGGCCGATGTCGGTGCCGAGACCGAGCACCGCGCCGTCGGGCGTGGTGGCGGCCGGCTCCTTCCAGTCGATGTAGCGGCCGATCGCGTCGGCGGCGGGGGTGTCGCGCAGGTCGGTCCACTGGTCGGGCTGGTTGGCCACGACGTCGGCGATGCGCGAGACCTCGATGCCCTGGACGTCGGCCACGCCGGCGCCGGAGGCCATGCGGGTCTGCAGCGCGGGCCAGTACTTGTCCTCGTCCTGCGTGGACTCGTAGCTGATCGTGACGCCGGGGTGCGCCTTCTCGTACTCCTCGAACAGGCCCAGCTCCTGGTAGCCGAAGGTGCCGAAGAGGTTGACCTTCAGGTCCACCGGCCCGCCGGCGGCAGGGGTGGCCGTGTCGCCCGAGCCACCGCAGGCGCTGAGCACCAGCACGCTGCACGCCGCCAGGGCCGCGATCGCGACCGGCGTCCTCCGTGGGGTCTGCATTGATCCTCCAGATCGTGTGAGAGCGCTCTCACACCGTGGACAGGAGGGTCTCGGTCGGGTGACGAGATGTCAATGGAGTGTCGTGCTGCGTGACCGAACTGTGCCGTGACGCCCCGCGGAGCACCCGTACGGGCGTGTCTAGGAGGGTGCTGAACAACTCCGCTCGTAGCGAGCGGTGATCCAGGTGGTGGCATCGCCAGGCGGAGGAGGGGCCGATACCGCTGTTGTATCGGGCCCGACGACAACGCCGCGAGGGCGCCGCCTGGGCACCGCGCAGTAGGGCCGAGTTGTTCAGCGCGCTCCTAGGCCGTTTCGCGGAGCACGAGCTCGGTGCCCATCACCATCGGTTCCAGCGGCTCGCCCCGCTCGATCAGCATGAGCAGCCGGGTGGCCAGCGCCTCGCCCATCGCGATGATGGGCTGGCGCACCGTGGTGATGGCGGGATGGGTCGCCGAAGCCGTGGGGGAGTCGTCGAAGCCGACGATCGCGATGTCGCCCGGAACGCTGCGGCCGGTCTCGGCCACGGCCTGCAGCGCCCCGAAGGCCATCAGGTCGTTGGCCGCGAACACCCCGTCCAGGCGGGGCTCGGCGGCCAGGAGGTCCAGCATCGCGCGCCGTCCCCCCGCCACCGACCAGTCGCCGTCCCGGACGCCGTGACTGCACAGGCCGCTGGCCGCGACCTCGGCGTCGAACCCTGCGCGCCGGTCGATGGCCGCCGTCATGTCGAGCGGTCCGGTGATCGTCGCCAGCCGCCGCCGTCCGCGGTCGACCAGCAGGCGCACGGCGGCCCGGGCACCACCCACGTTGTCGGCGTCCACATAGGACAAGCCGTCGATCTCGGTGTACGGGCGGCCGGACAGGATCACGGGAACCCCGGCCTCCTGCAGCCTCCGGGGCAGCGGGTCGTCGCCGTGCAGGGACACGATGATGACGCCGTCGAGGTGGCCGCCCCTGGCGAAGCGCTGGAAGCGGTCCCGGTCGGCCTCCGTGCTCAGGATGCTGAACACGAGCTGGACGTCGTGTGCCGCGAGCACGGCGTGGGCGCCCCGCAGGACGAGGGCGAAGTGCGGGTCGCCGAAGAACCGTTCCTCCGACTCGGCCACCACGAAGGCGATCGAGTCGCTGCGGCGGGTCATCAGCGAGCGCGCGGCGCGGTTGGTCACATACGACAGCTCGGCGGCGGCCCGCAGCACTGCTTCGCGCGCATCGTGGCCGACCGTGGTGGAGCCTGCGAGCACCCGCCCCGCGGTGGCCCGGGACACGCCCGCCCGTGCCGCCACCGACTCCAGGGTCGGTGCTGCTCGTCCCACAGGTCTCGCCGTCATGCCGAAGAGAATGGCAGGTGGGGACGGTTCTGCGAATCTGCTTCCCCGGAAGTGCCGACGCAGGCCGGTCGCCGCGGATTTCGTGGCCCGCCGGGGCAGCGGGGGGGAGCCGCTCGGGCCGGCGTCCGGGGAAACAGGGTCTGACCGGCCACGATGATCACACGGGAGCCGCCATGGCGGGCGTCCCGGCGGTCTCCGCGTCCTTGACCGGTGCGGGGTCCGATGGTTGGGTTCGAGGCCCTGTTCGCGGTTCACCTCGACCGTTCCACAGGAGTAGCGGAGGTCGCCGGATGAGCGACGCGACCGGTCGACGGGATGGGCCGGGCGCCGGTCTGGTCGGACGAGACGCGGAGCTGGACGTCATTCGCTCGTTCCTGTCCACTGTGGAGGTCGACGGGGGTGCCCTGCTCCTCCTCGGGGAGCCGGGCCTGGGCAAGACGACCTTGCTCGATTCGGCCGCGGAGATGGCGACGGCAGCGGGGATGCGCGTGCTGCGGGCCGCCGGCGTGCAGTTCGAGGCCGATGTGAGCTTCGCCGGCCTGCACCAGGCCCTCCTCCCGCTGCTGGACCGGCTGGACGGGCTCGCCCCGCCGCACCGTGCCGCGCTCTCCGTGGCAATGGGGTCCGGTGAGGGTCCGTCCCCGCAGCGGCCGGTGGTCGTCGAGGCCACGCTCGCGCTGCTGCGCCAGGTGGCCAGGGCCGATCCGGTCGTCGTGATCCTGGACGACCTGCAGTGGGTCGACCGGGTGAGCGCCTCGGTGCTGGGGTCCGTGGCCCGCCGGGCCGAGGGGACCAGGGTCGGTTTCCTGGCCGCCGTGCGGCCGGATGCCGGTGGCTTCTTCGAGCTGGGGGGACTCCCGGGGTACGAGCTGGAGCCGCTCGCGGAGGAGGCCGCCGCCGACCTCATGGCGCGCCGCTTCCCGGGGCTGGAGGAACGGGTGCGGCATCGGGTGCTGAGCGAGGCGCAGGGCAACCCGCTGGCTCTGCTGGAGCTACCGACGGCCCTGAGCAGGCATCGTCACCCCGCGGTGAGCGCGCTGCCGGCGTTCCTGCCGCTGAGCCGGCGCCTGCAGACCCTGTTCGGATCACGGGTGGCGGACCTTCCGGCGCGCCCCCGAGAGGCGCTTCTGCTGGCGGCGCTGGACGGCACCGGCGATCTCGGGATCCTGCGGGTGGCCGTCCGGGCGCACGTGGGTGACGACGAGCTGAGCGAGGTCAACCGGTCCCGGCTACTGCTGGTCGACGAGGAAGCCGGGCGGGTGAGCTTCCGCCACCCCCTGATCCGGTCGGCCGTGGTCGAGCTCTCGTCCGATGAGGAGCGGCGCCGGGCGCACCGGACGCTGGCCGACACGTTGACGGGTCATCCCGACCGGCAGGCCTGGCACCTGGCCCAGGCCACCGTCGAGCCGGACGAGGAGGTGGCCGCGTCGCTGGAGCAGGTGGCCCACCGGGTGCTGCGCCGGGGGGACGGGGCCGGTGCGGTCACGGCGCTGACGCGGTCGGCGGACCTCAGTCCGATCCCGGCGGACCGGGCGCGCCGGCTCGCGGAGGCGGCATTCGTCGGCGCCGACCTGCGCGGGGAGTCGGGCAACGCGTCGCGGTGGCTCCTCGACGCGCGCCAGGCCGACCCGGATGCCGGCAACTCGTTGCACGCGGCGTCGGCAGCCGCGTTCCTGCTCACCATCGGGGAGAGCGACGTCGACACCGCGCACCGGGTGCTCGTCGGCGCCATCGAGACCGGGTCCCACCACTACGACGCCCGGGACCCCGCGCTCATCGCGGCACTGCACACGCTCGTGCTCCTGAGCTGGCACGGCGGCCGGCCCGAGCTGTGGCGTCCCCTGCACGCCGCCCTCGACCGGCTCACGCCGGGCGTCCCCGAGATCCTCGCCGTGCAGAGCCGGACCGCCGCTGATCCGACCCGGGTCGACGCCTGCGTGCTGGCCACGCTCGACGCCCTCATCGCCGGCCTCGCCGAGGAGTCCGACCCGGTGACGATCGCGCGCGTCGGGATGGCGGCGATCTCCCCCGACCGCCTGTCGGGGTGCCGCGACGCGCTCTGGCGCGTGGTGCGCGTCGGGCGGGAGGGCGGCTTCTCCCGGCGCTACGCCGGGAGCCTGTCGATGATGTGCTTCGACTACTTCGCCGCGGGCGAGTGGGACCAGGTCGACGAGCTGGCCGAGGAAGGGCTGGAGGTGTGCACCGGCCCCGAGGCCGAGTTCTTCGAGTGGTGCTTCCTCTACAGCAGGGCGATGCTCGCCGCGGCGCGTGGCGACGCCGACATGGCCCGGAAGCTGGCGGTGGAGGTCACGCGGGCGGCGCCGCGCGGTGTCCGGACGGCCCAGATGTTCGCCGAGCAGGTGCGCCTGCTGGCCGCGCTCGGCAGCGGCGACATCGAGGATGCCTACGCGCACGCCACCGCGGTGAGCCCGGCCGGCACCCTCCCGTCCCACGTCCCGAACGCGCTGTGGGTCGCCATGGACCTCGTGGAGTCGGCGGTGCGTACGGGCCGCCACGACGCGGCGACTGCCCACGCCGCCGCGCTGCAGGACGCCGGGCTCGCCGCGATCTCCCCCCGGCTGGCCATGCTCACCGCCGCGTCGGCGGCCGTCGTCGCTGATGGCGACGGTGCGACGGCACTGTTCGAGCAGGCGCTCGCGGTGCCCGGCAGCGGCCGGTGGCCGTTCGAGAAGGCCCGGGTGGCGCTCCTGTACGGCGAGAACCGCCGCCGCGCCCGGGCCACCGTGGAGGCGCAGGCCCTGCTGACCTCCGCGGCGAATACCTTCGAACGACTCGGCGCGCAGCCGTGGGCGGCGCGGGCCAACCGGGAGCTGCGCGCCAGCGGCTACGGGGTACGCCAGGCGGACATCGGGGGGTCCACGCTCACCTCGCAGGAGCGCGCGATCGCGGACCTGGCGGCGTCGGGGCTGAGCAACAAGCAGATCGCGGAGCGGCTCTACCTGTCCCACCGGACAGTGGGTGCGCACCTCTACCGGATCTACCCCAAGCTCGGTATCAGCTCGCGTGCCGCGCTGCGCGACGCGCTGGACGCCGCGAACGACTCACCCGAGGACTGACCGTCCCGTACGCGGCGGTGATCACCGCGAGAGCTGGGCGTAGGACCCGTGTGACCGACCGGACCTGCCGACGGAGGCGGGCGACTCGCGCGGACGGGACGGGCGACTCGCGCGGACGGGACGGGCGGCTCGCGCGGACGAATCGGGCGACTCGCGCGCACGGGAGGGGCGACTCGCGGAGCCAAGCCCGAATCACGCGGCCGGGGGCGGCACCGGTGCGGCCCACGCGGCGTAGGACGTGAAGGACGTCAATGTGAGCCCGGTGCGGAACCGGCGTTCCCTCCCGCTGACGGGGTCGGTGAACTCCAGCGTGGAGGCGAGCAGCTGCAGGGGGCGGCTGAAGTCGTCGAGGGGCTTCTCGGTGAGCACGGGGTAGAAGTCGTCGCCGAGGATCGGCACCCCCAGCCCGCTCATGTGCAGGCGCAGCTGGTGGGTGCGGCCGGTGTGCGGGGTGAGCCGGTAGCGGCCCAGCCGCACCCCGTCCGGCCCGTCGCGGTGCTCGAGCAGCTCGACCACCGTCTCGGCGTTGACCGGGCCGGGCTCCTCACGGGCGCAGATGATCCCGCGCTCCTTGACGATGCGGCTGCGCACGGTGCGGGGGAGCGTCAGCTGCGGGTCGTACGGAGCGACCGCCTCGTAGGTCTTGCGGACCAGCCGGTCCCGGAACAGCGTCTGGTACGCCCCGCGCCGTTCGGGCCGCACCACGAACATGAGCAGGCCTGCCGTCACCCGATCCAGCCGGTGGGCCGGGCTGAGCGTGGGCAGGTCGAGCTCACGGCGCAGCCGGACGAGCGCGGTCTCCACGATGTGCTGCCCGCGCGGGATCGTGGCCAGGAAGTGCGGCTTGTCCACCACGACGAGGTCCTCGTCGCGGTACACGGGGGTGATCGCGAAGGGGACGGGCACCTCGGTGGGGAGGTCCCGGTGGAACCAGAGGAACGACTCGGGGACGTACGGGGCGTCGGGGGCGATCGGCCCGTCCCGGTCGACGATCCGCTGCTCGCGCAGCATCGCGTCGATGCGGGCGGGGGCGACGCGCGGCAGCCGCTCCACGAGGTGGTCGCGCATCGTCGCCCACGACGCCTCGACCGGCGTCCGCAGCCGCACGGCGTCGAGCCCGTGCCGCTGCGGGAGTGGGGACCGGAGCTTGCGCCGCATCGCCCGAGCCTACGGGCGGCCTGCCGGTGGCCGGTGTTGTCCCGGTGCTCAGAGCTCTGCGCGGATCCGGGAGATGATGCCGACCGTGCGGTCGGGCGGGTCGATCTGCGCGCAGAGCCGGTCCATGACCGCGGCGTAGTGGTCGACGTCCCCGCGCTTGTCCAGGTAGAGCGCGCTGGTGAGCTGCTCGAGGTAGACGATGTCGGGCAGGTCGGGTTCGGCGAACCGCAGGATGGAGAACGCCCCGCCCGCCGCGGCGTGGCCGCCGTGGCGCAGCGCCGCGATCTGCAGGGAGACGTTCGGCAGCTCGTTCATCTCGATCAGATGCGTGAGCTGGGCGCGGCAGAGTTCGGGACCGGCCAGCGACCGACGCAGTGCCGCCTCGTCGATCACCGCCCAGAGCGTCGGGGCGCCGTCCGCGGTGAGCAGCTCCTGGCGCCGCATCCGCAGCTCGACGCGCCGCTCCACCTCGTCGGGGTCGGTGTGGCCGAGCCGGGTGACGGCGCGCGCGTAGTCGGCGGTCTGCAGGAGCCCCGGCACGAACTGCAGCTCGTAGGTCCTGATGAGCGAGGACGCCTGTTCCAACCCGATGTAGGTCTCGAACCAGCTGGGCAGCAGGTCGGCGTAGCGGTGCCACCACCCCGGTGCGTTGGCCTGGCGCGCCAGCGCCAGGAACTGGGTGCGCTCGGCACCCTCGCCCACGCCGTAGAGGGTGAGCAGGTCGGCGACGTCGCGCTCCTTGAAACCGACCCGGCCGAGCTCGAGCCTGCTGATCTTCGCGGGGGAGGCGCGGATCGCATCGCCCGCCATCTCGCGGGTGACGCCGGCGGCCTCCCGCCTGCGGCGCAGCTCGCCGCCGAGTCCCAGGCGCAGGACGGTCGGCCCGCCGCCCCCGGCCCGGTTGATGCTGCGTGCCGGGGCGTCCCCGCCGGTGCCGGCGCCGCCCTCACCGGACCTGGCGCCCTCCGGTCCGATGTCGTCGCGCATCGCGCTCACGGCCGACCCACGTGGGTCGCCGCACCTGCCAGTGCACCGTTCATCCGCACGCGCTCCCCCCAGGAGTACCGCCTACTCGCGTCCGCGCAGGTGTGAAGGAAACAACTGTGCCGAGCCTGCGCCCTCAGGGCAACCGGACGCTCTACGCTCACCCTGCGAGATCGTCGAACTCTCCACGGCGCACGCCGTGGATGAATGCGGCGATCTCGGCTCGTGTGTAGATGAGTACGGGGCCGGTCGGCTGGCGCGAGTTGCGCACCGCGACCATCCCCCCGGAGAGTTCGGCCAGCTCAACGCAGTTGCCGCTGGGATTGCTCACCGTGCTCTTGCGCCAATGGGTGGGGTCGGGACCTGGATGCACGTGCAGATGGTTGTGCAGAGGCACTTGCGGATGCAAGGCCGAAAAGCCACGATCGTCAGGGGACGCCACCCGGCCGGGTGACGTCGCGAGGTCGGTGAGGCGGGGAGCGCGATGAGTTACTCCTGGGGTGCGAGCGCGGCCCGAGCCGACGGTCGCCACGGCCGTGCCGCGCTCGAGGCCGTGCCGGACACCGTTCCGGTCCTCGCCCGGGACACCCGGAGCATCCCGTCGCCGGACGCCCCGGGCACCACCGCAGCGGCGGAGCGCCAGCGGGTGGCCGTCGAGCTGGCACCCATGGTGGAGGTCTGGCAGCGCCTGCTCGCCGACCACGTACCCGACGGCGCCGGCCGGTGCCGCACCTGCACGAAGGGCGGCACCGGCCTGCCGTCCTCCCCGTGGCCCTGTTCGATCCACGGGATCGCCGACATGGCCCGGCGGCGCCACGACGCCGACCTCGCCGGCTCGGGCCGCCCGGACCGCCTCTCCTCGTAGCACTAGGCGTCGCCCGCGCCCTCGGGGCGCCAGCGCAGGTGCCGCGTGCTCGGCGTCGTCCTGCGGATGAGCTCGAGCCGCGGGCGTGGACCGTCGGTGCGACCGGTCCGGGGCATGCGGCTGCCGGCCGCGAACGGTTTCGGCCACGGGGCCGCGGTTCCCGTGTAGCCCTGCTCCGCCGCGGCGTGCAACGTCCACTGCGGGTCGTAGAGGTGCGGCCTGCCGAGCGCGCACAGGTCGGCCCGCCCGGCCAGCAGGATCGAGTTGACGTCGTCCCACGAGGAGATGGCGCCCACCGCGATCACCGCCACGCCGAGCTCGCGGCCCACCTCGTTGCGGATCCGGTCGGCGAAGGGCGTCTGGTAGCTGCGCCCGAACGCGGGCCGCTCCGCGGCCAGCACCTGCCCGGTCGACACGTCGATCCCGGCGGCGCCGTGTTCGGCGAACGCCCGCGCGATCGCCACCGCCTCGTCGACGTCCACCCCGCCCTCGTGCCAGTCCGTCGCGGAGATCCGCACCGTCATCGGGCGTTCCGCAGGCCACGCCGCGCGCACGGCGTCGAACACCTCCAGCGGGAAGCGCAGGCGCCCCTCGAGGTCCCCGCCGTAGCGGTCGGTGCGGGCGTTGGCCAGCGGGGACAGGAACGACGAGAGCAGGTAGCCGTGTGCGCAGTGCAGCTCCAGCACGTCGAACCCGCTGCGGCCGGCGGCGCGCGCAGCGGCGGCGAACTGCTCCCGGATCTCGTCCAGCTCCGCGGTGGTGAGCTCGCGCGGCACCGCGCTGGCGGGGGAGTACGGGATGGGGGACGGGCCGACGACGTCCCAGCCGCCCTCGGGCAGCGGCACGTCGATGCCCTCCCACATGAGCTTGGTGGAGCCCTTGCGCCCGGAGTGGCCGATCTGCACGCCGATCATCGCGTCGGTCTCGGTGTGCACGAAGTCGACCACCCGGGCCCAGGCGGCCTCCTGCTCGGGGGTGTAGATCCCGCTGCAGCCCGGCGTGATCCGGCCCTCGGGGGACACGCAGAGCATCTCGGTCATCACCAGCCCGGCTCCGCCGAGTGCCTTGCTGCCCAGGTGGACGAGGTGGAAGTCGTTGGGGAGCCCGTCCTCGGCGCGGTACATGTCCATCGCGGAGACGATCACCCGGTTGCGCAGCTGCAGGTTGCCCAGGCGGAACGGCTGGAACATCGGGGGAGCGTGGCGGCCGTCTCCCGCGAACCAGCGCTCGGTGTCGGCCACGAAGTCGGGGTCGCGCACCCGCAGGTTGTCGTGGGTGACCCGGCGGCTGCGGGTGACGATGTTGAACGCGAACTGCGCCGGGTGCTGGTGCACGTAGTGGCCGATGTCCTCGAACCACTCCCGGCTGGCCTGCGCCGCGCGCTGGGTGGACAGCACCACCGGACGGCGCTCCTCCTCGTAGGCCGCGAGCGCCGCGTCGAGGTCGTCGTGCTCGTGCAGGCACGCCACCAGCGCCAGCGCGTCCTCCATGGCGAGCTTCGTGCCCGACCCGATGGAGAAGTGCGCGGTGTGCGCTGCGTCGCCGAGCAGCACGACGTTGCCGCTGCGCCAGGTCGCGGTCGCCACGGTGGGGAAGGCCAGCCAGCGCGAGTTGTTGCCCGTGAGCTTCGCGCCGCCGAGCAGGTCGTCGAACATCTCGGCGATGGCGGCGATGGACGCGGTGTCGTTCTCTCCCGGAGCCAGGTCGAGCGCCGCGATGCCGGCGAACGCCCGCTGCCAGACGTCCTCGTGCATCTCGACGATCACCGTGCTGGCGTCGGCGCTGTAGGGGTAGCCGTGCAGCTGCACCACGCCGTGCGGGGTCTCGCGGATGTCGAACGTGAACGCCTCGAGCACGCGGTCGGTGCCGAGCCACATGTACCGGCTGCGCCCGCTGCTCACCGTGGCACCGAAGTCGCCTGCCGCGCGGACGGCGGAGTTGGCCCCGTCGCTGGCGATCACCAGGTCGTGCGAGGCGCGCAGGACGTCGAGGTCGGGAGCGGGGGTGCGGAAGTGCACCGTGACACCCACCTCGACGCAGCGGCGCTGCAGGATGGCGAGCAGCTCCCGGCGGCTCATCGCGGAGAACCCGTGGCCGCCCGACGTCGTGACGGTGCCCCGGAAGTGCACGTCGATGTCGTCCCACCGCGCGGTGTGGCTCGCCATGGCGGCGAACACCGCCGGGTCGGCGTGCTCGATGCCGCCCAGCGTCTCGTCGGAGAACACCACGCCGAAGCCGAAGGTGTCCTCCGCGGCGTTGCGTTCCCACACCGTCACCTCGTGGGACGGGTCGAGCTGCTTGGCCAGTGCGGCGCAGTACAGCCCGCCCGGTCCGCCGCCCACCACCGCGATCCGCATGGCTCTACCGTCCTTCGCCGTCGTCGTGCCAGGCGCGTTCACGGAGCACGAAGCGCTGCAGTTTGCCGGTGCTGGTCCGCGGCAGTACCGGCACGAACTCGACGAGCCGTGGGTACTTGTAGGGCGCGATCACCTGCTTGGCGAAGTCCTGCAGCGCTCCGGCGTCCGCGGTGGCGCCGTCACGCAGCACCACGTAGGCCGTGACGACCGCACCGCGCTGGGGGTCCGGCGTGCCGATCACGGCGCAGTCGACGACGTCCGGGTGGCCGAGCAGCGCCTGCTCGACCTCCGGACCGGAGATGTTGTACCCGGCGGAGACGATCATGTCGTCGCTGCGGGCGAGGTAGGTGAAGTAGCCGTCCGCGTCCCGGACGAACGTGTCGCCGGTGTGGTTCCAGCCGTGCCGCACGTAGTTCTCCTGGCGGTCACCGCCGAGGTAGCGGCAGCCGGTGGGGCCCTGCACGGCGAGGTGGCCCGGCGTGCCGTCGGGCACGGGGTTGCCGTCGTCGTCGAGCACGGCCGCCCGGTACCCGGGCACCGCGCGGCCGGTGCGGCCGGGGCGGATGTCGTCGTCGGCGGCGGAGATGAAGACGTGCAGCATCTCGGTGGAGCCGATCCCGTCGATGATCCGGAGCCCGGTGGCGTCGTGGACCGCGTGCCACACGGTCGCCGGGAGCGCCTCACCGGCGGAGACGGCCCGGCGCAGGCCGGCGAGCCGGTGGATCCCGCCGGAGGCGAGCACCGCCCGGTACGCCGTGGGCGCGGTGAACAGCACCGTGGCGCCCTCCGCGGCCACGGCCGCCGCGAGCTGCTCGGGGGTGGTGCGGTCGAGCAGCACGGTGCTGGCCCCGGCGTGCAGCGGGAACACCACCAGGCCGCCAAGGCCGAACGTGAACGCGATCGGCGGCGTGCCGATGACGACGTCGCCGGGATGCATCCGGATGACGTGGCGGGAGAACGTGTCGGCGATGGCGAGGACGTCGCGGTGGAAGTGCATGGTGGCCTTCGGCCGGCCGGTGGTGCCCGAGGTGAAGGCGAGCAGGGCCACGTCGTCGGCGGCCGTGTCGACGGGGGTGAACCGGCCGTCCTTCGTGGCGCTGCGGGCGGTCAGCTCGGCGTCGCCCGCGTAGCAGACCACGGGCAGGCCGGGCGGCAGGGCGTCGGCGTAGGCGTGGTGGCACAGCGCCAGCGCGGGGCGGGCCATGTCGGAGATCGTCGCGAGCTCACCCGCGCGCAGCATCGGCATCGTGGTGACCACGACGCCGCCGGCGAGCAGCACCCCGAGCCAGCAGGCCACGATCCACGGTTCGTTCGGCCCGCGCAGCAGCACCCGGTTGCCCGGGACGAGGCCCAGGTCGTCGGTGAGCACGGCGGCGATCCGGGTGGCGTGGCGGCGCAGGTCGCCGTAGCTCCACTCCTCGCCGGAGCCGCGGACACACGGCCGCTCGTCGGGTGGACCGGTGAGCAGTGCCCTGGCGGCGTTGAGACGGCGGGGGTACTGCAGCTCCGGCAGGTCGAACCACAGCTGAGGCCACTGCTCACGGGGCGGCAGGTGCTCCCGGCAGAACGGGTCCGTGGGTGCACTGCGGGCCCTCGTCATGGCGGCACCTCCTCCCCCTGATCGAGTATGGCGCTGTGGTGACGAGAGTCAAGCAAGCAGCAGGAGCGATGGGGTCGATATCGTGTCCGCGTGACCGCCGTCGACCACGCGCCCCTGGCCGGCGCCGTGCAGCCGCGGCAGCTGATCGTCACGCTGTACGGCCTCTACGCCCGCGACGACGGCGGGCGGCTCTCGGTGGCGGCGCTCGTCCGGCTGCTGGCCGGGCTCGGGGTGGAGGAGGCCGCGGTGCGCTCGTCCATCTCGCGGCTCAAGCGTCGGGGCCTGCTCGCCCCCGACCGCCGCGACGGCAGCGCCGGCTACGTCCTCACGCCCGCGGCGCGCCAGATCCTCGACGACGGTGACGCGCGGATCTTCGGGCGGCGCCGGGCCACCGCGGCCGACGGCTGGGTGCTCGTGGTGTTCTCGGTGCCGGAGTCGGAGCGGGAGAAGCGCCACGCCCTGCGCTCACAGCTGCACCGGCTCGGGTTCGGCACCGCGGCCCCCGGCGTGTGGATCGCCCCGGGCCACCTCGCCGACGAGGTGATCGACGTGCTGCGCCGGCTCGGCCTCGACGGGTACGTCCAGGTGTTCCGCGGCGAGCACCTCGCGTTCGAGGCCCTGTCGGCCACCGTGGGCGAGTGGTGGGACCTCGACGGGCTGCGTGACCTCTACGCGGCGTTCCTCGACCGGCACCGCCCGGTTCGGGCGCGCTGGTCACGGCGGCGTACCCCGGACGGGGCGGCCGCGTTCGCCGACTACGTGCGGCTGGTGACCGACTGGCGGCGGCTGCCCTACGCCGACCCCGGTCTGCCGCCGCACCTGTTGCCCGCGCGCTGGAACGGCGTGCGTGCGGCCGAGCTGTTCGCGGAGCTCGCGGATCTCCTGGCCGAACCGGCACGGGTGTACGCCCGGGAGCTCATCGCGGGTGGTGACACTGCCACCGCAGGACGGTGAATGCTCAGGTCCGGGCTGGCGACTCGGCGGCGAGCAGCGCCTGCCGAACGGCTCCCACCAGCCAGATCATCGTGAACGGGATGACCGTGACGTTCTTGACCGCGAGCAGGACCGCCCAGTAGAGGGGGCCGACCGGCGTCAGGGCCGGGACGAGCTGCTCCGGCACGAGGTCGGCCAGCGCGAACAGCACGGCGATCAGCCCGACCTGCAGCACCAGGCTCCGCGGGTGGTGCGCCGCGAACGCCCGCAGCCTGCGCCCGACCTCGGCCGCGCCGAGCGCGCTGATGGCGGGCTCGCGGGTGACGGCGAGCCGGACGACCAGTGCGACGAACACGATCCGCACGGCCAGAGTGGTCACCTCCAGGGTGGTGCCCAGGAGCGGGTCGCGCGCTCCCAGTTGGCCCGTGAAGCGCTCAATGGCGGGAATCGCGCCGAGGCCCACGACCATGACCACGTGGCGGCCGAAGAAGCCGAGTGCCCAGCGGGGCACCGCCAGTGCCGTCCGAATGTCTTTCAGCATGCCAAAAGGTTTAGCATGCTGAAATACTCCCGTCCATCCCGTCGGCGTCGCGGAGGATGAAGCCATGAGCGAGATCTCCGACCCCGCGCAGTGGGGTCGACGGCTGAGCACCGCCGTCGTGATGTTCCACGAGGCCGTCGGTGCCCGCCTCGGGCTGAGCGCCGTCGACCAGCGGGCCCTCGCCCTGGTGCGGCAGGAGGCGCCGCTCACCGCGGGCAGGCTCGCGCAGCTGACCGGGCTGAGCCCCGGCGCCGTCACCGGGCTCGTCGACCGGCTGGAACGGGCCGGGCACGTCCGGCGCGGCGCCGACCCGAGCGATCGGCGCCGGGTCCTCATCTCGCCGGTGCCGGGCAGCCGGCTCGAGCCCGGCGGCGCGTTCGCCGAGCTGGGCCGGGACATGGCGAGTGTCATGGCGAAGTACGACGAGCGCGAGCTGGCGGTGATCGCCGACTACGTCAAGAACACGATCGACGTGCTGGAACGCCAGACCCGGCGGCTCGGGGACGGCGGCGGTCCCTGAGTGCTCAGCTCCCGTCGGGCAGCACCGCGACGCCCTGCAGCTCCACCAGCGCCTCGGCGTCCCACAACCGCGTGACGCCCACGCCCGCCGACGCCGGGTACGCGCTGCCGACCAGCCTCCGCCACACCTCGCCGATCTCGCGGGCCCGGGCGCGGTAGGCGTCGATGTCGACGATGTAGATCGTCAGCTGGGCCAGGTGTTCCGGGCCGCCGCCCGCGGCCCGCAGCGCGACGAGCAGGTTCGTCAGTGCCTGCTCGAACTGCGCCACCAGGCCGCCGGGGACGATGGTGCCGTCGGCGGCGAGACCGGTCTGGCCGGCCAGGAACACCGTGCGGCCGGTGGCCACCACGGCGTGGGCGAATCCGGAGGGCCGGGCCAGCTCCGGCGGGTTGACGCGTTCGATCATGACCGCCCTGCTCTCACGTGCCTGCTGTTCACGACTGGATGGCTCCACCGTCGACGTTGATGCCCTGGCCCGTGATCGCCCCGCTCGCCACGCAGAGGAGCACGGCGTCGGCGACCTCGTCCGGGGTGATGAGCCTGCCGATGGGCTGCCGTCGTTCCAGCGCCGCGCGGGCCTGTTCGGCAGTGCGGTTGGTGAGCGCGCTGATCGACGCCACCGTGCCGTCGGTCATCGGCGTGTCCACGTAGCCCGGGCAGACGGCGTTGACCGTGACGCCGGTGGTGGCGAGCTCCGCCGCAGCCGAGCGGACGAGCCCGAGCAGCCCGTGCTTGCTCGCCGTGTACGCCGAGATGTACGGGTCGCCGCGCTTGGCCGCCATCGACGCGACGGCCACCACGCGGCCGAACCCGTGCTCGACCATGGCGGGCACGGCCCGGCGCAGCAGCCGGAACGGTGCGGTGAGGTTGAGGTCGAGAGCGTGCTGCCAGTCGGCGTCGGTGGTGCGGTGCAGCGGGGCGGACGTGCCGGCGCCGGCGTTGAGCACGAGCACCTCCACCGGCCCCCAGACGTTCTCCACCTCGGCGAACACGCGCTCGGCGGCGTCGGGGGCGGTGACGTCGGCCGGCACGGTGAGCGCGGGCCCCGGCAGCTCCGCGGCGAGCGCGTCGAGCTCGCCCCCGCTGCGGGCGGTGAGTGCCACGCGGTGCCCGGCCGCCGAGAGCCGCCTGGCGACCGCCGCCCCGATCCCGCGGCCGGCTCCGGTGACCAGGCAGCATCGGGGGTCGTCCACCGGGCGAGCTTGTCAAGCGGCGGTGACGGCCGTCAACATCGCAGCATGCGGATCGACGAGTTCACCGACATCGGCTACGTGGTCGAGGACGACAACCACGCCGTGATCACGATCGACCGGCAGGAGCGGATGAACTCCTTCCGCGGGCGCACCGTGGACGAGCTGATCTCCGCGTTCAAGCACGCCTGGGCGGACCGGCGGGTGGCTGCCGTGATCCTCACCGCCGCAGGCGACCGGGCGTTCTGCACGGGCGGCGACGTCAAGGAGCGCGCGGAGACCGGCGGCTACGGCGAGACCGAGTGGGGAACGTTCGAGATCGAGCGGCTGCACCGGATCATCCGGGACATCCCGAAGCCGGTGATCGCGGCGGTCAACGGCATCGCGATCGGCGGCGGCCACGTGCTGCACGTGCTGTGCGACCTCACCGTGGCGGCGGAGCACGCGACGTTCGCGCAGGCGGGACCGCGGGTCGGCTCCTTCGACGCTGGCTTCGGGTCGGCGTACCTCGCCCGGGTGGTTGGGGAGAAGCGGGCGCGGCAGATCTGGTTCCTGCTCGACCGCTACGACGCCGCCACCGCCGAGCGCTGGGGCCTCGTCAACGAGGTGGTGCCGGCCGCCGAACTGCTCGACACGGCACGGGCCTGGGCCCGCAAGATCGGCTCGTACTCACCGACGGCGCTCAAGTTCCTCAAGCACTCGTTCAACGCCGACAGCGACCACATCAGCGGCATCTCCCACCTGGCCTTCGACGGGCTCGAGGAGTACGCCCACGGCGAGGAGGGTATGGAGGGCGCGCGAGCGTTCGCCGAGAAACGGCCGCCGGACTTCTCCCGCTTCCGCTGAGAGGAGCGCCGCCGCACCGGGGGCCCCGGGAGCCGGGCTGCTGTCCCTGATGGGATGACGCGGACGGTGATGGGCGCAGCCGCGCTGCGCGACATGGGGGGAGAACGCATGGGAACGGCCGAGGCCGCCGTGAGGCGTACCGGGGTGGACACGTGGTGGCGTGACGCCGTGGTCTACCAGCTCTACATCCGCAGCTTCGCCGACGGCAACGGCGACGGGATCGGCGACATCGCCGGGATCCGCGCCCGGCTCGGGCACCTGCGCGACCTCGGGGTCGACGCCGTGTGGATCAACCCGTGGTACCCGTCGCCGATGGCCGACGGCGGTTACGACGTGGCCGACTACCGCGCCGTCGAGCCGGTGTTCGGCACCGAGGAGGAAGCGGCGGCGCTGGTGGAGGAGGCGCACGCGCTGGGGCTGCGGGTGATCCTCGACATCGTTCCCAACCACAGCTCGGACCGGCACGTCTGGTTCCAGGAGGCACTCGCCGCAGGCCCCGGTTCCCCCGAGCGCGCCCGGTACCACTTCCGGCCCGGCCGCGGACCCGGCGGCGACGAGCCGCCCAACGACTGGCGCAGCGTCTTCGGCGGCACGGCCTGGACCCGCGTGACGGACGGCGGCGAACCGGGGGAGTGGTACCTGCACCTGTTCGACGCGGCGCAGCCCGATCTCAACTGGGCCGACCCGCGGGTGCGCGAGGAGTTCGAGTCGATCCTGCGGTTCTGGTTCGACCGTGGCGTCGACGGGTTCCGGATCGACGTGGCGCACGGCCTGGTCAAGTCCGACGGCCTGCCCGACCTGGGTGGGGACGACGAGAACATGCTGGCCCCCGTCGAGCGCACCGACCATCCGCACTGGGACCGCGACGGGGTGCACGAGATCTACCGCGGCTGGCGCCGGGTCGCGGACTCCTACCCGGGCGGGCGCGTGTTCGTCGCGGAGGCGTGGGTGGACTCGCCCGAACGGCTCGCGCGCTACCTGCGGCCCGACGAACTGCACACCGCGTTCAACTTCGACTTCCTGCGCACGCCGTGGGACGCCCCGGCGCTGCGGAAGTCGATCGACCACTCGCTCGCGACCGTCGCCGAGGTCGGTGCGCCACCGACCTGGGTGCTGTCCAACCACGACGTGGTCCGGCACGTCTCGCGGCTGGGCAGGCCGGCCACCAACGGGGCAGGCCACTCCCTGTCGCACCTGGCCCCGGCCACCACCCTGGACCTCGAGCTGGGGCGGCGGCGCGCCCGCGCAGCCGCCCTGCTGATGCTCGCCCTGCCCGGCGGTGCGTACGTCTACCAGGGCGACGAGCTCGGGCTGTGGGAGGTCGAGGACCTGCCAGAGGAGGTGCTGCAGGACCCCACCTGGGAGCGGTCCGGGCACACCGACCGCGGGCGTGACGGCTGCCGGGTGCCGCTGCCGTGGTCCGGGTCCGCCCCGCCGTTCGGGTTCAGCCCGGCGGGGGCGCAGGCCGCGCCGTGGCTGCCGCAGCCCGCCGGCTTCGCCTCCGTCACGGTCGAGGCGCAGGTGAGCGATCCCGGGTCGATGCTCAGCCTCTACCGGGCGGCGCTGGCGCTGCGGCACGCGCACCCGGCCCTCGGTGAGGGGGAGTTCACGTGGATGCCGAGCGGGCCGGACGTGCTCACGTTCTCCCGCGGTGCCGGCTTCGTGTGCGTGGTGAACCTGTCGGACGTCCCCGCGCCGCTCCCGGCCGCGGCGAGCGTGCTGCTCGCGAGCGACCCGGACCTCACCGACGGTGAGCTCGCGCCGGACGCGGCGGCCTGGCTCAGCGTCTGACGTGCGGCGCCCGGCGACCGGTGGGCCGGTCGCCGGGCACTGTCGCGGTGTCCCTGGCGGGCTACCGGGACACCGAGATGGTGATCGTCTCCTCGGCGGCGCCGGCGTCCATCTCGGCGATCTTGGCCTGCAGCGGGTCGCGCTCCCCCGAGCCCGGGTCCTCCCACACCATCCAGGGGCGGATGCCGCCCTGGTAGGCGGCCTCCAGCGCGGTGCGCTCCTTGACCGTGTCGGCCGGCTGCCAGAACCCCCGATGCCGGAACGCCATCATCCGGCCCTCCTTCGCCAGCACCGCACACCCGTCCTCGATCAGATCC
>NZ_JAAXKY010000116.1 GCF_012911925.1 Pseudonocardia xinjiangensis
CGGCCACGGAACGGGCGACTCGCGCGCAGAAAGCGGGCGACTCGCGGAACTCCCCGCGAGTCGCCCGGTTCTGCTCCGCGAGTCGCCCGGTTCGGGTGCGCGAGTCGCCCGGTTCTGCTCCGCGAGTCGCCCGGTTCGGGTGCGCGAGTCGCCCGGTTCGGGTGCGCGAGTCGCCCGCCCTGCGGGCGGGGCGGCTACTCCGGCGGCCGCCAGGGCCGCGGCGGCAGCACCGGGAGCCCGCTCGGGGCGCACTGGCCGCCGCGCTCCCCCGCCAGCCGGAAGATCAGCCAGCCGATGACGCCCGCGAGGATGGAGCCGGTGAGGATGCCGATCTTGGCGTCGTTCACCAGCACCGGGTCGGTCAGTGCGAGGTCGGTGATGAACAGGGCGACCGTGAACCCGATGCCCGCGAGCCCGGCACCGCCCACCATCTGGCCCCATCGCAGGGTGTCGGGCACCCGGCCGATCCCGGTGCGCAGCGCCACCCAGGTGCCCAGCGTGACGCCGATCAGCTTGCCGACCGTCAGGCCCACCACGATGCCCCAGAAGAGCGGCGAGCTGACGGCAGCGGCGATGGAAGCGCCCGACAGCACCACACCGGCGTTGGCCAGCACGAAGATCGGGACGATCACGTAGCTGCTCCACGGCTGGATGCGCAGCTGCAGCCGCTCGTTCGGCGACACGGCCTCCACCGCGGCGGTCCGGGCGGCGAGGGCTCGTTCCGGGCTGGGGTCGAGCATGAAGCTGCTGCCCAGCACCTGCACCCTCGCGATGTCGCGCGGCCGTGGGGCGTATGCGTTGACGAGCAGGCCGAGTGCGACGCCGACCACGCTCGGGTGCACACCCGACTCCAGCACGGCCACCCACATCACGACGGCGATCACCACGTAGATCGGCGTGCGCCAGAAGTCGACGAACCGCAGCCCCAGCAGCGCCAGGAACAGAACGACGGCCAGGAGCAACGCCGTGTAGTTCACCTGGTGGGTGTAGAAGATGGCGATCGCGAGCACGGCGCCGATGTCGTCGACGATCGCGAGCGCGAGCAGGAACACCCGGAGCTGGTCCGGGCAACGCGGCCCGATCAGCGCGAGCATGCCGATGACGATCGCCGTGTCGGTCGAGATCGGGATGCCCCACGCGCCCGCGGCCGGCCCGCCCGCGTTGAACAGCAGGAAGATCGCAGCCGGGACCAGCAGACCGCCGATGGCGGCCACCGCCGGGGTGGCGAGCGCCCGGACACCCCGCAGCTCTCCGAGCACGGTCTCGCGCGAGATCTCCAGGCCGACACTCAGGAAGAACAGCACCATGAGGCCGTCGTTGACCCAGTGGCGCAGGTCGAGGGTCAGGTCGATGGAGCCGACGGAGAACGAGAGCGGCGTGTGCCAGAACGCCTCGTAACCCCCGACGTTGGCCCAGACCAACGCGATCACGGCGGCGGCGAGCAGGAGGACCGCCGAACCGGATTCGGTCCGCATGAAGGACCGCGCGGCGCGACTCAGCTCGCCGCGCTCGGTTAGTGTCGTTACCGCCACTCGGGGAATCCTGCCATCCTGGGAACCGGCACCTCGGCAGACGTCACTGGAGGTCACGATCGCTCTCGACCCCCGGATGGGGACCTACGACCATCTGCAGGGCGTACTCGGCGCAGAGCTCTCGCTCGTCGAGTACGGCGATTTCGAGTGCCCGTACTGCCGCAAGGCGGCACCGGTGATCGAGGAGGTGCGCGAGCGGCTCGGCACCCGTCTCGTCTTCGCGTTCCGCCACTTCCCGCTGGCCGAGCTGCACCCGTTCGCGCTGTCGGCCGCGGTCGCGGCGGAGGCCGCGGCCGTCAAGGGCCAGTTCTGGCCGATGCACGACCGGCTCTTCTCCGGCGACGAGCCCCGGTTGCGGCAGGAGGACCTGCGCCGCTACGCCGAGGAGATCGGCGTCCCGCCGGAGAAGGTGGTGTGGCCCGCCACCCAGTTCGTCGAGGAGCGGGTGGAGGCCGACTTCAACTCCGGGGTCCGCAGCGGCGTGCGTGGTACTCCGACCCTCTTCGTCAACGGTGCGCAGTACCGCGGGGCCGTCACCGTCCGGGACCTGGTCGAGGCACTCGAAACCTGAGCCGGCCTGCTGGATCGGGCCCGTTCGGGTGGCGCGCGATGATCGCGGAACAGCATCTCGCGCGGCATGATGTGGACCATGCAGCGACCCGCCCCGAGGTGGCCGGGAATCGGCACGTCGCTGCTCGCCGTGCTCGCGATCCTCGCAGCCGGGCGCGCCATGGTGCTGATGCTCTACCTCGGGGTGGCCTACCGGCACGAGGTCGACCCGATCTCGCAGCCCCTGAGCTTCTACGAGTTCGTCGACGGAGCCGCCGACCTGCTCGGCTCGGCGGTCGTGGCCCTCGCCGTCGGGACCCAGGCCGTGGTGCTCGGCATGGCCCGCGCCGGGGTGCGGCTGGCCGGTCGCCCGGCCGTCCTGTTCATCACGTGGACGGCGTGCCTGCTGGTGGCGGCGATCTTCCCCACCGACGACTCGCCGCAGATCCTGACGGTCAGCGGCTGGGTGCACCAGTTCGCCGGCGCCGGGATCTTCGCGCTGCTGTCTCTCGCCGGGTTCGCGGCGGCCCCCCGGCTGGCGGAGAGCCCCGCGTGGCTGCCGGTGGTCGGGCTCGTCCGGAGGCTGTCGGCCGGAGCGGCGGTACTGGCCGTCGTGTACGTCGTGAGCAGGCTGAACGACTGGATCCCCGGGTTCGTGTCGGTGTTCGGCGGCGTCGACCCCGGCGGGCTCCTGCAGCGGATGGCGCTGCTCGTCCACGGCGCGGTCGTCGCGGTGCTGGCCGTGCATCTGCTGCGGGTGTCGTGGCCCGCTGCGCGCTCCCGCACGGGACCGTGGCCCGCCGACACCGCGGCGTCCGGGGCTGCCCCGCCCTGCTGACGTGGTCAGGAGATGGCGGCGACGTCGGACGGGTGATCATCGGGCGCAGGCGGGGTGCCCACCGCAGCCGGTCCGCCGCAGGCCCGCGGAGCAGGGAGCAGTGCCTCGAGCGCGGCCTCCGGCCCGGCGCTGCGGGCCACGGCCGCGCACCGGCGCAGGAGCGCCGCGGTCGGGGCGTCGCCGGAGCACCAGACGTGGGCGAGCGTCGCCGCGATGTCGGCGATGCTGTCGAGGTCCTGCGCCGGGTCGCCGCGGCCGGCGTCGATCATCACCACGAGCGGCGTCCCGTCCGGGTCGAAGAACACCGCCTCGCCGTCGAGGTGCCCGTGGACGAGGCCCCGGGCGTGCAGTTCGGCCACCGTCCGGACGACGACGGTCAGCACCGCCACCGCGTCCGCGCCGGTCAGGGGGGCGTCGAGCAGGTCGTCCAGCGTGGGTGTGGGCGGCTGCGGGGTGCGCAGCCACACCTGCCCGTCGGCGGCGACGACGTTCCCGATCGGCAGCAGGCCCGCCAGACCGAGGTCACGGATCCGCCGCACGTCCCCCGCCGCCACTCCGTCGGCCACCCGGAGCAGGGAACCCGATCCCCCGTCGGCGGGGAGGAACCACTCACCGTCGCGCGGACGGGGGCGGGGCCTGGCCCGTACGGGCTCAGCCCGAGGAGCGCCCTGAACATCTCGGCCCTATGGGCGGAGTTGTTCAGCACCCTCCTTGTCGGCCACCCCGGCGGAGTCGAAGGTGGCGACGTCCTGCAGCGCCTGCGCGGCGGCCTGCAGCACGGGAAGGGCGAGCAGTGCCCCGCTGCCCTCGCCCAGCCGCATCCCGAGGTCGAGCAGCGGTTCGAGGCGCAGCTGCGCGAGGGCGACGGCGTGCCCCGGCTCCGCCGAGCGGTGTCCCGCGACGCAGTAGCCCGTCGCAGCCGGGGCGAGGGCCGCGGCCGCCAGCGCGGCGGCCCCGGCGTTCACCCCGTCGAGGAGCACCGGCACCCGCAGGGCCGCTGCGCCGAGCACGAACCCCGCCAGCGCGGCGTGCTCGAGCCCACCGAACGCGGCGAGCACGCCGACCGGATCGGCCGGGTCGGGGTCGTGCCGGGCGAGTGCCGCGGCCACCACCGCGGTCTTGTGGACGAGAGTCGCGTCGTCGATGCCGGTGCCCCGACCCGTGGCCGCACCCGGCTCGGATCCGGTGAAGGCGCAGATCAGGGCGGCCGCCGCCGTGGTGTTGGCGATGCCCATGTCGCCGGTGACGAGGCACCGGTTGCCGGCCGCGACGAGGTCACGGGCGGTCTCGATGCCCACCTCGACGGCCGCCTGGGCCTGCTCACGGGTGAGGGCTGGGCCTGCGGTCATGTCCGCGGTGCCGTCGGCGACGCGCCGCGGGAGCAGACCGGGAACGGGTGCGGCGTCCGGCGCGGCGAGCGGCGCGGCCACCCCCACGTCCACCACGCACACCTCGGCACCCAACCGCCGCGCGAAGGCGTTGACCACGGCGCCACCGGCCACGAAGTTGCCCACCATCTGCGCCGTGACCTCCTGCGGCCACGGCGACACCCCCTGGGCGTGCACGCCGTGGTCGGCGGCGAACACGGCCACCGCCGCCGGCTCGGGTACCGCCGGGGGGCAGCTCCCGGCGATCCCCGCGAGGGTGACGGCGACGTCCTCGACGCGGCCCAGCGAGCCCCGCGGCTTCGTCATCCGGTCGAGGCGTTCCGTGGCGGCTGCACGTGCCGCGCCGTCCGGCGCGACGATCGCGGCGACGGTCTCGTCGAGCAGGTCCATCGGTTCCTCCCCGGGTAGTCCGCGCCGGCCGTACGTGTCGTGGTGCACCGCCCACCGCAGCGGCCTGCGCTGCGCCCAGCCCGCCGTGGCGAGCTCCGGCTCGGTAGCGAAGTCCGTGACGGGCCCGACGCACAGGTACGCCACCACCTCCAGGTGCGGCGGCAGCCCGAGCAGGCCGGCGAGCACGCGCTCGTCACCGAAGCTGACCCAGCCGACGCCCAGACCCTCCGCCCGCGCGGCCAGCCACAGGTTCTGCACGGCGCCGACCGTCGAGTAGGGCGCCATCCGCGGCTGGGTGTGGCGGCCCAGCGTGTGGCGGCCACCGCGGGTCGGGTCGCAGGTGACGGCGATGTTCAGCGCGGCGTCGAGGATCGCCTCGACCTTGAGGTCGCGGAACGCGGCCGCCCGGGCGCCGGGCAGCGTGGCGGCGTACGCGGCCCGGGAGGCGGCGACGTGGGCCTGCACCCGCTCCCGCAGGGCCCGGTCGCGGACCACGAGGAAGTCCCACGGCTGGGAGAAGCCCACGCTGGGCGCTGCGTGCGCGGCATCGAGCACCCGGCGCAGCACGGCGTCGTCGACGGCTGCGCCGGGCCGGAACCCCGAGCGCACGTCGCGGCGGGAGTGCACGACCTCGTAGAACGCGTCGGGGTCCACGGCGGCGTCAGCGCAGTCCGTGGCCGCGGCCGTCGCGTTTCGGCGGGACGACCAGCGTGGAGAGGTAGGGGCCGGGCTCGTGCGGGTCCAGGTCGCGGGCGGGGCGGATGTCCTCCTCCGCGAGCCCCAGCCCCGCGCCGTACACCGCCTCGTCGATCCGGCCCGTCTCGCGCAGGACGGCGAGGGTCTCGGGCAGCATCCGGCCGAACTTGTAGGCGGCCACGGCGTCCCCGCGCGCGAGCGCCTCCCGGAACCGCTCGGGCCCGGCGGTCATCGGGAACAGGGCGAGCGCCTCCCGGCCCTCCACCAGCGACGTGCCACTGCGCGCTGCGAGGTCCTGCATCGCGGTGATCCCCGGCACCAGCTCGACCGACAGCTCCCCCACCACCGACCGCACCGACGCGGCCAGGTAGCTGAACGTGGAGTAGACGCACGGGTCGCCGATCGTCGCGAACACCGCCGTGCCGCCCGGGTGCCGCGCGTACCAGCGCGCCACCTGCGCCGCGGCCGCGTCCCAGGCCTGCTCCCGGCGGTGGGTGTGCTCGCGGTCGTGCAGCGCGAACACCACCCGCTCCACCCGCCACGCCTCGGCGTAGAAGAGCACGGTCTGCTCGGCGCGTCCGGTCTCGCCGGAGTCGGCCACGGGCACGAACACGACGTCGGCCTTGGCCAGCAGGTTGGCCGCCTTCACGGTGACCAGCTCCGGATCGCCGGGGCCGACCCCGACCCCCACCAGCGTGTTCGTCACGACTCGCCCTCCAGGTCGCCTTCGAGGTCGAGGTAGGTCTGGCGCAGCCGGTCGAGCACGGCGTCGTCGGGCTTGGCCCACAGCCCGCGGTCGGCGGCCTCGAGCAGCCGCTCGGTGATCCCGCGCAGCGCCCACGGGTTGGACCGCTGCATGAAGTCGCGGTTGGTCTCGTCGAAGACGTAGCTCTCGGCGAGCTGGGCGTACATCCAGTCGTCGACCACGCCGGCGGTGGCGTCGTAGCCGAACAGGTAGTCGACGGTGGCGGCGAGCTCGAACGCGCCCTTGTAGCCGTGGCGCTGCATCGCGGCGATCCACTTCGGGTTCACGACCCTCGCCCGGAAGACCCGCTTGGTCTCCTCGGCGAGCGTGCGCGTCTTCACGGCGTCGGTGACCGCCGAGTCACCCACGTACGCGGCGGGCGAGCGCCCGGTCAGCGCGCGCACCATCGCGACCATCCCGCCGTGGTACTGGAAGTAGTCGTCGGAGTCGACGATGTCGTGCTCGCGGGTGTCCTGGTTCTTGGCCGCCACCGCGATCCGCCGGAACGACTGCTCCATGTCGGCGCGCGCCTCGCGGCCGTCCAACCCGCGGCCGTAGGCGTAGCCGCCCCACACGGCGTAGACCTCGGCGAGGTCGGCGTCGCTGCGCCAGTTGCGGGCGTCGATCAGCGGCAGCAGGCCGGCGCCGTAGGCACCCGGCTTCGAGCCGAAGATCCGGGCCGTGGCCCGGCGGCGGTCGCCGTGGGTGGCCACGTCCTCCTCGACGTGGGCGCGCAGGTGGTTCTGCTCGGGCGGCTCGGCCAGCTCGGCGACCATCCCGAACGCGTCGTCGAGCAGCGTGATGACGTGCGGGAACGCATCGCGGAAGAACCCGGAGATCCGCACCGTGACGTCGATACGCGGGCGGCCGAGCTCCTCGAGCGGCACGACCTCGACACCGGTGACCCGCCGCGACGCCTCGTCCCACACCGGGCGGCAGCCGATCAGCGCGAGGATCTCGGCGAGGTCGTCGCCCTGGGTGCGCATCGCCGAGGTCCCCCACACCGTGAGCCCGACGCTCTGCGGGTAGGTGCCGGTGTCGGCGAGGTGGCGGGCGACGAGCGAGTCGGCCAGCGCGCTCCCGATCTCCCACGCCGAGCGCGACGGGATCGCCTTGGGGTCGACGGAGTAGAAGTTGCGCCCGGTCGGGAGCACGTTGACCAGGCCGCGGGTCGGCGAGCCCGACGGTCCGGCGGGCACGTACCCGCCGTCCAGGGCGTGCAGCACGCCGGCGATCTCGTCGGTGGTGCGGTTCAGCCGCGGCACGACCTCGGCGCAGCCGAACTGCAGCACCGCCACCACGTCGGGGATCTCCTCGCCCAGCAGATCGGCACACACCTGCGCCGCACCGCCCCAGCCCCGGCCCTGCACCTCCGTGACGAGCGCGCGAGCGACGCCCTCCAGCACGTCGACGAGATCGGCCCCGGTGACGGCCGGCCCCCCGGCGAGCCCGACGAGCCGCTCCAGCGGGGTGCTCCCCGGTGCAGCCCCCGTTGCAGCAAAGCCACTTTCATGCAACGAGGTTGCGTCAAAGTGGCTTTGCTGCAACCGCTCACCGGGAGCCGCGAGAAGGGACTGCTCGTCCAGGCCCGCCCACGCCGCCAGTGCGGCGCGGAGGCCGGGGAGTGCGCGCTTGCCGCCCCAGACCTGTGTGGCGCGCAGGATCGACAGCACCAGGTTGACCTGCGCCTCGCCGGCAGGCACTCCACCCAGCACGTGCAGCCCGTCGCGGATCTGGACGTCCTTGACCTCGCACAGGTACCCGTCGATGTGCAGGACGAAGTCGTCGAACTCCTGCTCGCCGGGCGCGTCGTCGACGTGCAGGTCGTGGTGCAGCTGTGCGGTGGTGACGACCTCCCAGATCCGCGCGCGCAGCGCCGGGAGCTTCGCGGGGTCCATCGCGGCGACGGTGGCGTACTCGTCGAGCAGCTGTTCGAGCTTCGCCATCTCGCCGTAGGTGTCGGCGCGCGCCATGGGCGGCACCAGATGGTCGACGACCACGGCGTGGCCGCGGCGCTTGGCCTGGGTGCCCTCGCCCGGGTCGTTGACGATGAACGGGTAGACCAGCGGCAGCTCGCCGAGCACGGCGTCCGGGGCGCACTCCGCCGACAGCCCGAGCCCCTTGCCCGGCAGCCACTCCAGCGTGCCGTGCTTGCCGAGGTGGATCACGGCGTCCGCGCCGAACTCGTGGTCGAGCCAGCGGTACGCCGCCAGGTAGTGGTGCGACGGCGGCAGGTCGGGGTCGTGGTAGATCGCCACCGGGTTCTCCCCGAACCCGCGCGGCGGCTGGATCATCAGCACCACGTTGCCGAACTGCAGGGACGCGAGCACGACGTCGGTTCCGTCGACGTAGAGCGACCCCGGCGGCTCGCCCCAGTGCTCCCGGATCCCGTCGGTCAGCGCGGACGGCAGCGCGTCGAACCAGCGGCGGTAGTGGTCCAGCCGCACCCGTGACGGGGCGGCGGCGAGCTGGTCCTCGGTGAGCCACTCCACGTCGTGGCCACCGGCGGCGATCAGCGTGTGGATCAGCTCGTCGGAGTCCTCCGGGAAGTCTCCCACCGCGTACCCGGCGTCCCGCAGCGCGCGCAGCAGCACCACCGCGGACGCCGGGGTGTCCAGCCCGACCGCGTTGCCGACGCGGGCGTGCTTGGTCGGGTAGCTCGACAGCACCACGGCGAGCTTCCGCTCGGCGACGGGCGTGGCCCGCAGCCGGGCGTGGCGGACGGCAAGCCCGGCCAGCCGGGCCGCGCGCTCGGGGTCGGCCCGGTACACGGGGATGTCGTCGCCCGCGTCGACCTCCTTGAACGAGAACGGCACCGTGATCAGCCGGCCGTCGAACTCCGGGATCGCCACCTGCATCGCGGCGTCCATGGGCGAGAGCGCGGCGTCCGAGTCGGCCCAGGTGGCCCGCGATGTGGTCAGGCAGAGCCCCTGCAGCACCGGCACGTCCAGCGCGGCGAGCGCGCCCGCGTCCCAGGAGTCCTCCTCGCCGCCCGCCACGGCGTCGCTCGCGCGGGTGCCCCCCGCGGCGAGGACGGTGGCGACCAGCGCATCGGCCCGGCCCAGGAGCTCCATCAGGCCGTCCGCCCCGGCGGACGGGACACCGCGCAGCGACCCGCAGAACACCGGCAGCGCGTTGGCGTCCCGCGCCTCGATCGCGTCGCAGAGCGTGTCGACGAACGCGGTGTTTCCCGACAGCTCGTGCGCCCGGTAGAAGACCACCGCAACCGTCGGACGGCCGGGGATCTGCTCGCGCTCGCCGTGCACCCCGAAGTCGGGGGCGGGTGCTGGCGGGGCGAACCCCTCGCCGGTCAGCAGCACCGTGTCGGACAGGAACCGGTGCAGCTCGCGGAGGTTGTCCCGGCCGCCGGCGGCGAGGTAGGCCAGCGCCTCCGACGTCACACCGGCCGGCACCGTCGAGGCGGCCATCAGCTCCGCGTCGGGCGCGGCCTCCCCGCCCAGCAGCACGACGGGACGCCCGGACGCCACGAGCGCGTCGACCCCCTCCGGCCAGGCGCGGCGCCCGCCGAGCAGCCGCAGCACGACCACGTCGACGCCGTCGAGCAGCGGGGCCAGGCCGGCGGGCTCGACGCGTGCCGGGTTGGCCGTGCGGTAGAGGGCCCCCGAGCTGCGGGCGGCCAGCAGTTCGGTGTCGGCGGTGGACAACAGCAGGACGGTGCTCGGAGCCCCGTCGGCGGCGGACCCCTCCCGGCCGGCAGTGGTGGAGGCAGCGCGCGTCATCAGCGTTCCTTCCGAGGGTCCGCGCCCTCTACTCGGTGGGAGGTGCGACGGCAGCGAGTGTCTGGCTCCCAGGCCCGCGCGTGCCGGCCCGGTGACAGTGGCGGGACCGCGCCGGACTCACACCGGCTTCCTCCACTGACGTCGGGGAGAACTGGAACACATCGGGAGGTCACGGGTCAACGCGGCGTGAGGATGCCGACGCCCCCGCGATCATCCCTAGGAGCGCGCTGAACAACCCGGCCCTGCTGCGCGACGCCCGGGCGGAGTTGTTCAGCACCCTCCTAGACTGCGCCGATGATCTCCGACGTGCCAGAACCCGGCATACCGGGGCTGGCCCGTCCCGAGGTGGTCGGCCAGGGCGGGTACGGCACCGTCTACACCGCCGAGGAGCCGGAGTTCGGCCGCCGGGTCGCCGTGAAGGTGCTGCACGAGCGGCTCGACGGCGACGGTGTGCGGCGCGCGTTCGTCCGCGAGTGCCAGGCGATGGGGGCGCTGTCCGGGCACCCCCACATCGTCACGGTGCACCGCAGCGGCACCACCGCCCGCGGCGAGCCCTACATCGTGATGGACCTGATGTCGGCGGGGTCGCTCGCCGACCGGATCCGCCGGGACGGGCCGCTGCCGTGGGCCGAGGTCCTGGACGTCGCGGTCACGGTGGCCGGAGCGCTGGAGACGGCGCACCGCGCCGGCATCCTGCACCTGGACCTCAAACCGGCCAACGTGCTCGTCTCCCGCTACGGCGAGCCGAAGCTCGGGGACTTCGGCATCTCGCGCCTGCCCGGCGTCACCGAGACCACGGCCGTCGGCCGGATCCGCGCGAGCGCGGCCTACGCGTCGCCGGAGCGGCTGCTGGAGGGGCACGCCACCCCCGCCGCCGACCTCTACGGACTCGGCGCCACGATGTTCGCGCTGCTCACCGGCCGTCCGGCGTTCGTCACCGACACCGAGGAGCTGTTCGCCACGGTCGCGCGGATCGCCCGGGACCCGGTGCCCGACCTGCGCCCGGCGGGGGTGCCCGACGCGGTGTGCCGGGTGGTGGAGCGGCTGATGGCGAAGGCGCCGGGCGACCGGTTCGCCTCCGCCGCCGAGGCCGCCGAGGCCCTGCAGGGCGCGCAGCGCGCCACGGGACAGCCGGTCACCCGGGCCGTCGTCGATGGCCCGGCCGCCGGCGGGCCCGGCACCACCGCGACGGTGTACGTCCCGCGCCTGCCTCCCCCCGCCGTCCCGGCCCCGCAGTTCGCACCGCCGCCAACGCGGGTGCCGCCCCGGCGCGGACGCCGTCCACTGGTCGTGGCCACGGTCGCCGCGGTACTGGTGGCCGCGCTCGCCACGATCGCGTTCCTGCAGCTCGTCGACCGTCCACGGTCGGTGAGCGCCGCACCGAGCGAACCCGCAGCCGCCACCGGCACGTCGGGCGCCGCGCTCCCGCGCGAGCACCTGGCCGATGTCGCGCCGGGGGTGGCGCACCCCGCGCTGGAGGAGGCCCGCACCGTGATCGACGGGTACGTCGCGGGGATCAACGAGAACCGCTACGCCGACGCGTTCGCCCTCCTGCACCCCGACTCCGACATCGCCAGGAGCGGGCTGGAGGTGTGGGCGAAGGGGCAGGCCACCACGGTCATCCACAACCCCGTGCTGACGGCGGTGCGCGACGACGACGCGGACGGGCTCGAGGTGGACGTGGCGTTCACCAGCACCCAGTCCGCCGAGCTGGGCCCGGGCGGCCAGACCTGCACGAACTGGCAGCTCACCTACCGCCTGGCCGGCCCCGCCCCTGGCCTGCTGATCCGCGGGGCGCGCACGATCGCCCCGCCGCAGGCCTGCTGAGAGGGTTCAGGCCTGCGCCGCGCGCGCCCGCGCGGCGTCGGCCACCGCGCGGGCGCTTGCCAGCGCGTCGTCGGGCGGGTCGTTCGCCGCCACCAGCTCGGCGGCGGTGGCCGCGGCCGCCGCCGCGAGGTGGATCGCCGCCACCGCGTCGCCGTGCAGGTTCGGGTTGCCGTCGCGGGCGATCCCCGCGGCCAGGTCCGCCACCGCGCCCGCGATCTGCCCGATCTCCGCGGGCACGCCCACGGCGTCGCGCCGGGCGACGGTCACGGCATCGGCTCGGGAGGGGTCGTCGCGCGGGAGGCGCACCGCCGCCAGGTACGCCCGGTACGCCGCGGCGTCGGCATCGGCGAGCAGGGCGGCGCGGGCGCGCAGGGCGTCGGCCTCCTGCGCGGCGGAACCGTCGCCGAACCGTGCCGCCATCCCGGTGAGCGCAGCGGCCAGCGCGGCGGCGAGTGCGGCAGCCCCACCGCCGCCCGGGGCGGAGGTGCGGGCGGCCACGGCGTCGAGCAGCTCACGCACGGTGAGATCGAGCAGCGACTCCTCGTCCGGCACGGGTCTCCCTCTCTCAGCCGGTGACCGGCTCGTGGGCCAGCCCGGCGACCGGTCCCACGACGATCACCGCGGGCGGGCTGATCCCCTGCTCGCGCACGGCGTCTGCCACCGTTGCGAGGGTGGCGCGCAGCGAACGCTGGATCCGCATCGTCCCGTCCTGCACCACGGCGACGGGCGTGTCCGCGGGGCGGCCGCCCTCGATCAGCGCGGTGGCGAACGCGTCGATCCGCTCCACCGCCATCAGCAGCACGAGCGTGCCGCGCAGGCGGCCGAGCGCGGGCCAGTCGACGAGGCTGCGCGGGTCGCCGGGGGCGACGTGCCCCGACACCACGACGATCTCGTGGGCGACCCCGCGATGGCTCACCGGGACGTCGGCCACCGCGGGCGCGGCGAATGCGCTGGTCACGCCGGGCACGACGGTGACGGGGACGCCGGCCTCGGCGCAGGCGAGCGCCTCCTCGAAGCCGCGCCCGAAGACGTAGGGGTCACCGCCCTTGAGCCGGACGACGAACCGGCCGGCCCTGGCGTGCTCCACGAGCAGCTCGTTGATCCGGGCCTGGTTCATCGCGCGGCCGTAGGGGATCTTCGAGGCGTCGATCACCTCGACGTGCGGAGCGAGCGTGTCGAGCAGGTCACGGGGGCCCAGCCGGTCGGTGACGACGACGTCGGCGCGGGCCAGCAGCCGCCTGCCCCGCACGGTGATCAGCTCCGGGTCGCCCGGGCCGCCGCCGATCAGCGCCACGCCCGGATGCACCGGCTCGGCGGAGTCGTCGACGAGGCCGGTCTGCAGCGCCTCGACCAGCGCCGTGCGGACCGCCGCCGAGCGCCGGGGACGGCGGCCGGCGAGCACCCCGACGGTGAGCCCGTCGTGGTGTCCCACGGCCGGGGTGACCGCGCTGCCTGCCGGTGCGTCGTCGGCGCGCACGCAGAAGATCCGCCGGGCCTCGGCGTCGGCGCCCACCGCCGCGTTGACGGCCGGGTCGTCCGTGCACGCGACGACGTACCAGGCGGAGTCGAGGTCACCGTCGCGGTAGGTCCGCACGCTCCAGCGCACCTCCCCGGCCGTCGCCATACCCTCGACCGCCGGGGTGACCTCGGGCGCCACGACCTCGACGTCGGCTCCGGCCGCGAGCAGGCCGGTGATCCGCCGCTGGGCGACCGCGCCACCGCCCACCACGACGACGCGCCTGCCGCCGAGGTCAAGCCCGACCAGATAGGGGTCCACGATCCTCATTCTCCGGCCACCGCTTCCACCTGCCCGTGCCCATGGCCGTGGGCCGGGTCGTCGGGATTGCCAGGATCGTGGGGATGAGAGTGCGGGGTCTGGGCGGCCCCGAGCTTGTCCTCGAACCCGGGCAGCAGCACCCGGTACGCGCAGGTGTCGCAGTTCATCCTGATGTCGCCGTGCAGCGCCTCGCGGTAGCGCTCGACGACGAGCCCGGCGAGCTCGTCGCAGTCGCCGAGGTAGCCCGCGATGCGCACGTCGACGTCCGGGTGCTCCGCGCCGAACGCCGTGGCCTGGTCGACGACCCGCCGCGGCAGCACGCCGTCGAACAGGAAGTACGGCGCCACCACCACTCGACGCGCGCCCAGCGCCCGGCAGCGGGCGAGCCCGGCGGTGACGTCGGGCCGGGCCAGCGAGACGAACGCGGGCTCGACGAAGTCGTACGGCCTGCCCTCCTGCAGCAGCCGCGCGACCTTGCAGACCTCCGCGTTGGCGTCCGGGTCGGTGGAGCCCCGCCCGACCAGCAGCACGGCCGTGCCCGCTCCCGGGTCGCCCCGCAGCGCTGCGGTGACCCGCTGGTCGAGCAGGTGCTGCAGCACCGGGTGCGGGCCGAGCGGGCGACCGAGCACGTAGCTGGTGGCCCGGTCGCGCACCACCTCCCGCTGCAGCGCCGCGGGGATGTCGCCCTTGGCGTGCCCGGCGGCCACGAGCACCATCGGCACCGCCGCCAGCGCGGTGTGGCCCCGGCCGGACAGGGCCGTCCAGGCCTCGTGCACGGTCGGCTGGGACAGCTCGATGAACCCGCCGTCCACGTCGACGTTCTCGGCGGCGAGCACCCGCCGGACCCGGTCGGTGAACGCCACGAACTCGGCCACGCCCGTGGCGTCGACCGTTCCGTGGCCGACCAGCAGCACCGGCGGGACGTTCATGGGGTCTCCTCGCTGTACAGCAACGCGTTGACGGCGGCGGCCGCCGCGGCCGCCCCGCCCCGTTCCGATCGGTTGGACACGGCGGGCAGCAGCGCCGAGCGCAGTGCGGCCTTCGCCGCCACCGCGCCGACGAACCCCACGGGCAGCCCCACCACCAGCGGCATGGTGACCAGGCCGGCCGCGGCGCAGCGCACCAGTTCGGCCAGCGCGGTGGGCGCGTTACCGATGGCCCAGACGGCGCCTGCCGGGTGCTCGCCGACGGCGACGCGGATCCCCGCAGCCGACCGGGTGAGCCCCTCGGCGGCCGCGAGCTCACGCACGCCGGGCAGATCGATGGCCACCGTGGCGGGCCGGGCGGTGATCCCGACGGCGACCATGCGCACGTCGGTCACCAGCGGCGCCCCGGCGAGCAACGCCGTGCGGCCGGCGCGCAGCGCGTCCTCGGCGCAGACGAGATCACCCGCCCAGCTCGGGTCGGCGCTGGTGTGGACCACCCGCTCCACGACCGCGCGGGTGAGCGGGGGCAGGTCCGAGACGTCGAGCCGGGAACGCAGGATCGCGTACGACTGCACCTCGATGGGGTGCACGGTGGCGCGCACGCTCTCTCCTCCCCGGGTGTCCACGCCCGGACGGGTTCGGTGGTCATCGGCGGCGGGGGTCTGACTCCCCCGGGTCGCCCGGGGTCACAGTGGCGGGACCGTCCCGGGATCGCACCGGGTTCCACGCTGCCGATCGCGCCGAGCATAACCCGCGGCTGCCGGCCCCCTGGTTCAGGAAAGCCACGATGCTGCCCGCAGAGGGCAGGAAAGTGGCTTTCCTGAACCTGCCGGGGGTGCGCTCACGGCGGGGCAGCCGTCCAGCGGTAGCCGCGGGGGGTCACCATGCGACCCGCCACCATCCTCGTCGCCGACGAGCCGACCACCACCGTGGTGAGCATGTCCACCTCCGCCGGGTCGAAGTCGGCCAGTGCGGCCGTCCAGACCCGCTGCCCGGGCCGGCCCGCCTGCCGCACCGCGCCCACGGGCGTCGTCGGGGGGCGGTGGGCCCGGAACGCGTCCAGTGCGGCGCCGAGCTGCCAGTGCCGGTCGCGGCTGCGCGGGTTGTAGAAGCAGGTGACGAGGTCGGCGGACGCGGCGGCCGCCACCCGCTGCTCGATCACCGGCCAGGGGGTGTGCAGGTCCGACAGCGAGATCAGCACGTGGTCGTGGCCGAGCGGGGCCCCGAGCAGCGACGCGGCGGCGAGCGCGGCGGTCACGCCGGGCACCCCGACGACGTCGATGTCGGGTCCGGCGCCCTGCAGCGCGGGACTCGCCATCGCGTAGACCCCGGCGTCGCCCGAACCGATCAGCGCCACGGCGTGCCCCTTCGCCGCGAGGGCGACGGCGTCGGCGGCGCGCTGCTCCTCGTCGCCGAGACCGCTGGCCCGGATCTCGGTGCCCGGCCGCAGCAGGTGCCGCACCTGGTCGACGTACTGGTCGAGGCCCACCACGATCGACGCACGCCGCAGCTCCGTGTCGGCCCGCGGCACGCGCAGGTCGGCGGCGCCGGGCCCGAGGCCGACGATCGCCAGCCGGCCCCGGGGGCGGATCCGCGCGGCCGCGACCGTCACGTTGTCGCCCTTGATCTTCTCGACGACCAGCTCGACGGGGGCGCCGCCACCCAGCTCGGCCGCGGCGTGCAGCGCTGCCGCCTCCGCGACGCTGGCCGTGCCGACCTCGGCGCGCACCACCTCGCTGGGGTTCGGCACGTCGACGCCGGCCAGCACCGCGGCCGGGTAGGTGAGCAGCTCGGCCGGGGCGATCGCGGCGAGGATGCCGGCCTCCCCGGCCTTGAGGTCGACGCTCGCGTAGGCGCGGACGGCCCGCAGGTCGAGCCCGGGCCCGGTCCGGAGCCGGTCCAGGATCGCCGCCACCGCCTCGGGCGGGACCCCGCGGGCGCTGCCGATCCCGACCACGAGCGTCGGCGGCACGAGCCGCGTGACACCCGCTGCCGTGGCCGGAGCCGGTGGCATCCGGTCGGTGATCACGATCCGGTGCCGGGGCTCCCCGGTGCCGGGCGGCATCGGTGGCAGCGGGAAGCCGAGCGGGTTCTCCACGTGCGCGGCGCCGTCCAGCAGCGCGGTGCCGGCGGCGGCGAGGTCTCCGTCGACGGTGGCGCCGAGCAGCGCCACCAGCTCGTCGAGGCCCGTGCTCCCCGCGGCGTCGGACGCGGTGGTGATCACCGGCTCGGCGCCGAGCACCGCCGCGACCCGCGTGGCGAGGGCGTTGGCCCCGCCCTCGTGCCCGCCGGCGAGTGCCACGGCGAACCGGCGGGCCTCGTCCACGCAGACCACCCCGGGGTCGGTGCGCTTGTCGGCCAGCAGCGGGGCGATCAGCCGCACGGTGGCGCCGGTGGCGAGGAAGAACACGGCCCCGTCCAGGCTCGGCCACAGCTGCGCCAGCTCGTCCAACTCGTGCCGGGTGGCGCCGAGCGGGCCGGCCACCTCAGCGGCGGCCCGCCTGCCGGCCTCGGTCACGGCGAACAGCGCGATGCTCATGCGCCGCACCCACCGAGCGGAGCGTCGGTCATCGGTCCTGCACCTCTCCCCAGACGAGCGTGATCGGGTTGGTGGCCGCGAGCCGCACCGCACCGTCGGGCAGCTCGGCGAGCCGGCTCGCGGCGATCTGCGTGCCGCCGGTCGCGTAGCCGGCGGCCAGGAGCGCGGCGCGGGTCGGGGCGATCCGGTCCAGCGCGGCGAGCGCCACGACGACCCGTTGCGGGCCGGCCGCAGCAGCGGCGGTGACGATCTCGGGGCCCCCACCGCCGACGAACACGGCGTCCGGGCGCGGCAGCCCGGCCAGCGCCGCGGGCGCCGTGCCGGCCACGACCCGCACCTCGACGCCGTGGGCCTCCGCGTTCGCCCGGACCCGGGCGGCGTCGTCGTCGCGACGTTCCACCGCGAGCGCCGCCGCACCGAGGCGGGCGCACTCGACCGCCACCGAGCCCGAGCCGGCGCCGACGTCCCAGACGAGGGTGCCGGGGCGCGGGGCGAGCCGGGCCAGCGCGACGGCTCGGACCTCGGCCTTCGTGACCATCCCGGCGCGGTGCTCGAAGGCGGTGTCGGGCAGCGCCCACCCCCCGGGGGGTGGCGCGGGCTCGCCGCCGGCGAACCAGCCGCGGGCGGGTACCTCCGGCGCGTCGGTGGCGCGCAGGCACAGCACCACGGAGAGCGGGTGCCACGCGCGGGTGGCGGCCTCGGCGGCCGGCACGGTCGTCACCCGCTCCCCCGGACCGCCCAGGTCCTCGGCGACGACGAGCGTGCGCGGCCAGCCGTCCAGGGCGGCGCCGATCTCGGCGGGCCCGGCGCCCGGCCCGGTGAGGACGGCCGTGGCCCCGCGGGCCCGGCAGACGTTGACGGCAGGACCGAGGGCGCGGCCGTGCGCGCTCACCACGGCCACGTCGTCCCAGGAGCGGCCGACGCGGGCGAACAGCAGCTGCACGCTCGACCGGGCGGGCAGCACGACGGGTTCGTGACCGCGCTCGCGCAGCAGCCGCACGATCCCGAAGAACCCCGGGTCCCCGCTGGCCAGCAGCACGGCCCGCCGACCCGCGAGCTTCGCCAGTGCGGGCTCGACGGGGCCCAGCTCGACGCGCTCGGCCGCATCCGGCAGCGGCACGGCCGCCAGGTGCCGGGGCGCCCCGACCACGAGCTCGGCCTCCGCGAGCGCCGCGGCCGCCCCCGGCGGGAGCGGGGAGCCGTCGAGCCCGACGACGGTGAGGGTCACGGGGCGGGGCGTCCGGCCGCCCGGGCCGCGCGCAGCTCGCGGCGCGCCGCGGCGTCCGGCTTGCGGAAGGTGTGGAAGTGGCCGGGGTGGTAGAGGTGGCTGCGCCGCCCCGTCGCGCCGAGTGCCGCGCCGACGAGGAACAACGTCTGCCGCCACAGCTTGCGCTCCTTGCAGACCGCCTCGACCTCGTCGAGCCGGCAGCGCAGGGTCAGCTCGTCGGGCCAGCTGGTGCGGTAGGCCACCACGACGGGCGTGTCGTCCGGATAGCCACCGGCGCGCAGCTCGTCGACCATCTGGGCGGTGCGGGCGGCGGACAGGAAGATCGCCATCGTGGTGCCGTGCCGGGCGAACTCGCGCAGCTTCTCCCGCTCCGGCATCGGCGTCTTGCCCCCTTCGAGCCGGGTGAGCACCACCGACTGCGCGACCTCGGGGATCGTCAGCTCCCGGCCGGCGACGGCGGCGGCGGCCCCGAACGCGGAGACCCCCGGCACGATCTCGACGTCGAGGCCGATCTCCTCCGCCGCGTCGTACTGCTCCTGCACCGCGCCCCACAGCGACGGGTCACCGGAGTGCACGCGGGCCACCTTCAGCCCCTCGGCCGCGGCCCGGCGGTAGAGCGCGAGCACGTCCTCGTGGGCGATCGCCGAGGAGTCCACGAGCTCGGCGTCGGCCCGGGCGTGCTCGGTGACGCACTCCTCCATCACCAGGCTCGCGGCCCAGATCACCACGTCGGCCTCGGCGATCCGCCGCGCGCCGCGCAAGGTGATGAGGTCGGCCGCCCCCGGCCCCGCCCCGATGAAGGACACTCTCCCGCGATCCACGCCGGACAGTCTGAGCTGCGGGGCCGAGCGAAGTAAAACGCGCCCCGTCCCGCCGCGCCCCCCGTGGTTCAGGAAAGCCACTTTGCTGCCCGGAGAGGGCCTGAAAGTGGCTTTCCTGAACTTCGGCGAGCCGCTCAGCGCACCAGCGCGGCCACCTCCGCCACGATCGACGACCACAGCTCGCGGGGCAGGTTGTGGCCCATCCCGGGATAGGTGACCAGCCGCGACCCCGGGACGGCCGCCGCCCTGAAGCCCGCGTCGGCGAACTGCGCGCACAGCTCGTCGGGCCAGAAGTGCATCTGCATCCCCCAGACCCATGATCAGCAGCAGCGGCTCGGCATCCTCGGGACCGACCCGCTCGAAGGCCAGCTCGACCTCGCCGTTCCTGGCGCGCGCTGCGGTACCGGTCACGCGGCGCTCCGGCCGCTGCCGAGCGCTTCGGCCAGGGTCTCGGACGCGGTCGTCAGTGCCGTGTCGAGCACCTGCTCCCGGCGGCGGGGGTTCATCAGGTTGCCGCCCATGGCCAGCAGGTCGGCCGCTCCCGGCAGCAGGACGGTGACGCGCGCGCCGGTGGCGCGCACCGCCTCGACCTCCGCGTCGAGCCAGCGCGTGATCAGCCGCCGGACCCCCCGCTCCACACCGACGATCGGGTCGAGGGACCGGTCGTAGTCGTGGCTGGCCAGCGGGGCGAGCACGTACACCTCGTCCAGCTCCGGCGCACCGGGCCGGGCGAGCAGCGCGAGTGACGTCGACGAGGCCACCCCACCGTCGACGTACCGGCGCCCGTCGATCGTCCGGGGCGCGAACCAGCCGGGGATCGAGCAGGAGGCCAGCACCGCGTCGGCCACGGAGGACGGCGGGGCTCCGGGCCGGCCGAAGACGACCCGCCTGCCGCTGTCGTAGTCGACGGCGACGACCCACAGCGGTGCACCGGGCACCCACCCGTCCGCGGTGATCCCGATCCGGGCCTGGAGTACGTCGACCATCCGGACGAGCGACCCCATCCGGCCCCGGCCCCGGGGCAGCAGCCCGGACGCGGCGATCACCGGGTTCATCCGCCACGGCGGTGTCGCGGCGGCGACCAGCAGCCGCGGGGAACCGAGCAGCGGCAGGGGCAGCGGCGGGAACCCCTCGCCGGACTCGCGGTCGATCGCCCGCATCTCGGGCAGGTCCTCGGGGCGCCGGTCCGCCGGGTCGGCCGGGTCGGCGCCCCGCTGGTGGGCCAGCAGCTCAGGCACGTCCATGCCGCAGCGCAACGCCGCGGCGAGCACGCTGCCCGCGCTCGTGCCGAGGACGAGATCGACCTCGCCCAGCGGGCGGTCCAGCCGGGCCGCCAGCGCCGACAGCGCGCCGACCATCCAGGCCGAGCCGAGGATGCCACCGGCGCCGAGCACCAGCCCCACCCTCGGCGCTCGTCGTGACGCGTCCCGTGTGCTCCGGCGGTCCGGCATGGTGCCCTCCTCAACGGTGAGGACCAGTTACCCGACGGTAGCAACGACGGTGAGGAAAAAGGAATACCGGCGAATCACGCTTCAGCGGGCCGCTGCGCCGACGAAACGGGCGACGCCTTCCGGATCGGCAGCCGGATGGGTGTGCAGGAACGAGGCGTGCACCCCGCCGAGGACCCACCCCTCGGTGGTCGGCCCGTCGGGTGCGCCACCGTGCCAGCCCCACGCGGGACCGCCGCGCGCCTCGGCCGGACCGGCGCCCGGGGTCACGGAGCAGCGGTGGAACTCGTGTCCGGCCACCCGGCTCCCGGGCGGGAACATCGGCGACCCGGTGAGCGCGACGGCGTCGCGGTACCCGAGTGTGAGCCGCCCGGTCATCGCGGCCCTGGCAGGCAGGACCCCGCACATCGGCGCGTCGTCGAGGGACTCGCAGAGGTAGAGCAGGCCGCCGCACTCGGCGTGCACCGGCGCCCCGGAGGCGGCGAGCGCGGCCACCGCCGCGCGCAGCTTCTCGTTCGCCCCCAGCACGGCGACGTGCTCCTCCGGGAACCCGCCGGGCAGCACCAGCGCCGCCGTCCCGGCGGGCAGCGACTCGTCGCGCAGCGGGTCGACCACCACGACCTCGGCACCCGCCGCCGCCAGCAGCTCGACGTGCTCGGCGTAGCCGAAGGTGAACGCGGGGCCGCCGAACACCGCCGTGCGCGGGGCGTACCCCGCGTCCGGCGGGGGAACGGCATCCGCCGCCGACCAGGTCTCGCCCGCCGGCAGCGGCTCGGCCAGGCGGAGCACCGCGTCGAGGTCGACGTGGGTGGCCACGAGCTCGGCCATCGCGGCCACGGCCGCCACCGCGTCGGCTCCGTGCTCGGCCGCGGTGACCAGCCCGAGATGCCGCGACGGGACGGCCAGCGCGTCGTGGCGCGGCAGCGCCCCGAGCACCGGCAGCCCGACCTCGTCGGCGGCCGCCCGCAGCACGGTCTCGTGGCGGGCGCTCCCCACCCGGTTGAGGACGACGCCGGCGAGCCGCACCGTCGGGTCGAACGACCGGAACCCGTGCAGCAGCGCCGCCAGGCTGCGCGACTGCCCCCGGCAGTCGACCACCAGCACCACCGGCGCCCCGAGCAGCGCGGCCACCTCCGCCGTCGAGCCGCGGCCGTCGGCGAGCCGGCCGTCGAACAGGCCCATCACCCCTTCGACGACGGCCACCTCGGCACCGGCCGCACCGTGGCGCGCGAGCGGTGCGATGCGCTCGGCCCCGACGAGCACCGGGTCGAGGTTGCGGCCCGGCCGGCCGGCCGCCAGCGTGTGGTAGCCGGGGTCGATGTAGTCCGGCCCGACCTTGAACGGGGCCACGGCCGTGCCGCGCTGCCGCAGCGCGGCCATGAGCCCCGTCGCGACGGTGGTCTTCCCGCTCCCGGACGAGGGAGCCGCGACCACGACCGCCCGCGCCGTCACGGCCGGCCCCGCCCACCACATGGACACCTGTCGCGGTCCGGGACCGCTGGGGAACAGCCTGAGGTGTCCATGTGGTGGTGTCGGTTACGAGTGGCCGAGGACCGGGTGCGGGACGTACGGCGCCTCGAGCGCGGCGATCTCGTCGTCGGACAGCTCGATGTCGACGGCCGCCACCGCGTCCTCGATGTGGCCGGGCTTGGTGGCCCCGACGATCGGCGCGGTGATCGCGTCCTGGTGCAGCATCCAGGCGAGCGCCACCTGCGCGAGCGGCAGGCCCCGGCCCTTCGCGACGTCGGCGACGGCGTGCACCACGGCGTCGTCGGCCTCGTTGTACATCCGGTCGCCGATCGGGTCGCTGCCCGAGCGGGTGGTGGTGGCGCGCTGCTCCGGCAGGCGCGCCAGGCGACCGCGGGCCAGGGGGCTCCACGGGATGACGCCGACGCCCTGGTCGAGGCAGAGCGGGTGCATCTCCCGCTCCTCCTCGCGGTAGATCAGGTTGTAGTGGTCCTGCATCGAGACGAAGCGCGTCCAGCCGCCGAGGTCGGCCGTGTACTGCGCCTTCGCGAACTGCCAGGCGTACATGCTGGACGCGCCGATGTAGCGGGCCTTGCCCGCCTTCACGACGTCGTGCAGCGCCTCCATCGTCTCCTCGATCGGGGTCTCGGAGTCGAAGCGGTGGATCTGGTAGAGATCGACGTAGTCGGTGCCCAGGCGTCGCAACGAGTCGTCGATGCTCGCCATGATGTGCTTGCGGGACAGGCCGCGGTCGTTGGGGCGGTCGCTCATCTGCGAGAAGACCTTGGTGGCGAGCACGTAGTCGTCCCGGCGGGGGAAGAGCTCGCCGAGCAGCGTGCCGGTCACCTCCTCGCTGACTCCGAGTGAGTAGACGTCGGCGGTGTCGAAGAAGGTGACGCCGGCCTCGACGGCACTGCGCACCAGGGGGCGGGAGGCGTCGATGTCGAGCACCCACTCCCGCCACGACGACGAGCCGTAGCTCATCATCCCCAGGCACACCCGCGAGACCTGCAGTCCGGTCGAACCAAGTCGTGTGTACTCCACGCTTCGGACCCTAGCCCGCCGTTCTGTGACCGGCTCACCACTCGATGCCGCGCTGTCCCTTCTGCCCGGAATCCATCGGATGCTTGACCTTCGTGGTCTCCATGACGAGATCGGCCGCGGCCACGAGCTCCGGGGCCGCGTCCCGGCCGGTGATGATCACGTGCTGACGGCCCTGCCGCGCGTTCAGCACCTCGACCACCTCGGTGACGTCGACCCAGCCCCACTTCATCGGGTACGTGAACTCGTCGAGCACGTAGACGTCGTGGGCCTGGGCCTCGATACGGCGGCGGATCTCCGCCCAGCCCTCGGCGGCGGCAGCGGCGTGGTCGTCGTCGGTGCCCGGCTTGCGGGTCCAGGACCAGCCCTCGCCCATCTTGTGCCACTCGACCGGGCCGCCCTCGCCGGTCTCGGCGTGCACGCGGCCGAGCGCCCGGAAGGCGGCCTCCTCGCCGACCTTCCACTTGGCGGACTTGACGAACTGGAACACCCCGATCGACCAGCCCTGGCTCCAGCCGCGCAGCGCGAGCCCGAACGCCGCGGTCGACTTGCCCTTCATCTCGCCGGTGTGGACGACGACGAGCGGCCGGTTGCGGCGCTGGCGGGTGGTGAGCCCGTCCTCCGGCACGACCGTGACCTGTCCCTGCGGCATGTGTGCTCCTCCCTCACGCGGCCCGGGCGGCGCGGACCACCCCGGCCACCTGGTCGGCCGAGAGCTCCGCGAGCCCGAGAGCCGGTCCCCCGGCCGCGGCGGCGACGCGGGCGGCGAGGCCGAGCCGGACCGGGCCGCTCTCGCAGTCGACCACCACGGTGGCCACGCCGTCGGCCGCGAGCAGGGCCGCGGCGCGGCAGGCGTCGTGCACGGGGTCGCCGCCCGGCCGAGCGGCGACGGTGGCGCGGCCGTCGGTCAGCAGCACGAGCAGGGGGCGGCGGCGCGGGTCGCGCAGCCGCTCGACGCGCAGCACGGCCCTGGCCCGCAGCAGCCCGTCGGCCAGCGGCGTGCGCCCACCCGTGCGCATCGCGGCGAGCCGGACCTGCGCCGCCGGGACGCTGGACGTGGGCGGCAGCACGAGCTCGGCCGCCGTGCCCCGGAAGGTGACGAGCCCGACCTTGTCCCGGCGCTGGTAGGCGTCGCGCAGCAGGGACAGGACCGCCCCGCTTACGGCGGACATCCGCGCCCGGGCGGCCATCGAGCCCGACGCGTCCACGGCGAACAGCACGAGGTTGCCTTCCCGGCCTTCCCGTTCGGCGCGCCGCAGGTCGCCGGTGCGCAGCAGCAGCCCGGCGCCCGCCCGGCCGCGGGACCGCTGGTGCGGGGCGGCGGCGGCGATGGTGGCGGCGAGGTGCAGGTCGGCGGCGCGGCGCGGGGCCTCGCCGGACGCGCGGACGACCCGTCCGGTGTCGGTGCGCGCCCGCGACCGGCGCCCGGGTGCGCCCTCCCCCACCCCGGGGACCTGCAGCAGGCGGGCCCGGAACGGGGTGGACGGGGG
>NZ_JAAXKY010000117.1 GCF_012911925.1 Pseudonocardia xinjiangensis
TCGGGAGGGGGCGGGCTGGGGCGATGCCCAGGGTGCGGCCCAGCAGCCTGCGCAGCGCGGGGATGCGGCCGGGCAGGTTCGACAGGGGGGCGGTGGCCGAGCCGAGCCGGTTGAGCCCGCGGATCCCACCGAACACCCGGGACCGCAGCGGGGTGCCCTCCACCTGGTGGGCCTGGTGCAGCGCCTCGCTCTTCAGCGTGGCCATGTCCACCGACAGCGGGCACTCGCTCTTGCAGGCCTTGCACATCAAGCACAGGTCGAGGGCGTCGTGCAGCCCCTCGTCGGTGAGCCCGACGCGCGGGTCGGGCGCGGTCAGGGCCTTGACCAGCGCGTTGGCCCGGCCGCGGGTGGAGTCGTGCTCGCGGCGGGTGGCCATGTAGGACGGGCACATCACCCCGGCGTCGGTCTTGCGGCACAGGCCGATGTTCATGCAGCGGTCGGCGGCGCCGCGCATGCCGCTCGCTCCGCCTGCCACCACCGTGAAGTCGAGCGCGGTGCGCAGGGGCGGCGCCGGGGGCAGTGCGGGGTCGCGCAGGTGGTCGGTCATCGCGGGCGCGTCGACGATCTTGCCCGGGTTCAGCCGGTTCTCGGGGTCGAAGATCCCCTTCACGCCGCGCATCGCCTCGTAGAGGTCGTCGCCGAACAGCGCCCGGTTGAACTCGCTGCGGGCGAGGCCGTCGCCGTGCTCGGAGGAGTTGACGCCGCCGAACTCCGTGACGAGGTCGCGGATCTCCTCGGCCACGGCGCGCATCTTCGTCACCTCGTCGGGCCGGGAGAGGTCGACGAACGGGCGGATGTGCAGGCAGCCCACGGAGCAGTGCCCGTAGAACCCGGCCCGCATCTCGTGCCGGTCGAGGATCTTGGCGAACCGCTCGGTGTACTCGGCCAGCCGCGAAGGGTCGACGGCCGTGTCCTCGACGAACGCGAGCGGCCGGTTCGCTCCCGTACTCGCGGCCATCAGCAGCCCGAGCCCCGACTTGCGGACCTTGAGCAGGGCGCCCTGCTGGGCGGGGGTCTCGGCGCGCAGCGTGTGGTAGCCGTGGCCGTGGCGCTCCCAGAGCGCGACGAGCCGGTCGAGCTGCCCGGCGAGCTCGGCCGCGTCGTCACCGGTGAAGGAGACGAACAGCAGCGCGTCGGGGTCGTCCTGCAGGATCTCGCCGAGTGCCGCGTACTCGATCCGCTCGCGGGAGAGGTCGAGGATCGTGCGGTCCATCAGCTCGACGGCCGCCGGGTCGCAGCCCAGCGCGTCCTCGGTGGCGGCGATGGCGGCGGCGGTGGAGCGGAAGTGGCCCACCGCGATCACGGTGTGCTTCGGCTTGGGCACCAGCCCGACGGTGGCCTCGGTGGCCACCACCAGCGTGCCCTCGGAGCCGACGACGAACGTGGCGAGGTCGAAGCTGCCGGGGCTGGAGGTGGCGGCGGCGGCCAGCCGGTCCAGCCGGTAGCCGCCGGAGCGCCGCCAGAAACCGGGGTACCCGCTCCCGATCGCGCCCCGGTTCGCCTCGACCAGCGCGGGCAGGTCGCGGTAGAGCCGCCCCTCCAGTGTGGACGCCGTGGCGCGACGCGCGCGTTCGGAGTCGTCGACGGGGGCGAGGTGCGCGGTGCTGGCGTCGGAGAGCACCACGTCGAGCGTGCGGACGTGGTCGATCGTCATCCCGTAGCGCACCGAACCGCTGCCTGCGGAGTTGTTGCCGATCATCCCGCCGAGCGTGGCGCGGTTGGACGTGGAGGTGTCCGGCCCGAACATCAGCCCGTGCGCGCCGGCCGCCCGGTTGAGCTGGTCCTGCACCACCCCCGGCTGGACGCGCGCGGTGCGCGCCTCCGGATCGAGCTCGAGGATCGTGCTCATGTACCGGGAGAAGTCGAGCACCAGCGCGTCGCCGACCGTCTGGCCGGCCAGGCTGGTGCCCGCCCCGCGGGGGAGGACGGCGACACCGTGCTCGGCGGCGATCGCCACGGCGGCGGCCACGTCGGCGGCGTGGCGCGGCGCCACCACCCCGCGCGGGGTGATCGAGTACATGCTGGCGTCGCGCGAGTAGAGGTGGCGGGTGTAGTCGTCGAAGGCGACCTCCCCTTCGATCGCCCGCGACAGTGCCTGCGCGAGATCCGCGTGCTGTGTCGGCGACGTGCTCGCCGGCCCGGTCATCCGGCGTCCCGCAGGTGCTCCAGCGCCGCGTCGACCCCACCCGGCTTGATCGGCACCCCCGCCAGCTGCAGACCCATCTGCACGCCGCCGAGCGTGCCGGCGAGCGTCAGGTCGTTGAAGTGACCGAGGTGCCCGATCCGGAACACGGTGCCGGCCAGGCGGCCGAGACCGGTGCCGAGCGACATGTCGAACCGGTCGAGGATGATCCGGCGCACCTCGTCGGCGTCGTGACCGTCGGGCAGCAGCACCGCCGTCAACGACCCGGAGTACTCCCGGTCGTCGGCGCACAGCACCTCGAGCCCCCACGTCCGGACGGCGGCGCGGGTGGCCGCGGCGTGGCGCTGGTGGCGGGCGAAGACGGCGGGCAGGCCCTCCTCGTCCAGCATGGCGAGCGCCTCGCGCAGGCCGTAGAGCAGGTTGGTGGCCGGCGTGTAGGGGAAGAACCCGCGGGTGTTCGCGTCCAGGATCGGCGCCCAGTCCCAGTAGGACCGCGGGAGCCCGGCCGAGCGCGACGCGGCCAGCGCCTTCTCGCTCACGGCGTTGAAGCCCAGCCCGGGTGGCAGCATCAGGCCCTTCTGCGAGCCCGCCACCGTGACGTCGACGCCCCACTCGTCGTGCCGGTAGTCGATCGAGGCCAGCGACGAGATGGTGTCGACGAGCAGCAGGGCGGGGTGCCCGGCGGCGTCCATCGCGGCCCGGACGGCGGGGACCCGGCTGGTGACGCCGGTGGAGGTCTCGTTGTGGACCACGCACACGGCCTTGATCACGTGTCCGGTGTCGGCGGTCAGTCGCGCACCGACGGCATCGGGGACGACGCCGTGGCGCCAGTCGCCGGGGATCACCTCGACGTCGAGACCCAGCCGTCCGGCGAGCTCGGCCCACAGCGTCGAGAACTGGCCGGTCTCGCCGATCAGCACGTGGTCGCCCGGACTGAGCGTGTTGGCCAGGGCCGCCTCCCACGCGCCGGTGCCGGAGGACGGGTAGATCACCACCGGTCCCGTGGTGCCGAACACCGGGCCGAGTGCGGGCAGCAGGGCCTTCGTGAGCTCGGCGAACTCCGGGCCGCGGTGGTCGATCGTGGGCGCCGCCATCGCCCGCAGCACCCGGTCGGGAACGTTCGTGGGCCCCGGGATCTGCAGGAAGTGACGCCCTCCGGTCGGACTCATGCCATGCCTCCAGGTGCGTCGTCGTTGCCGCTTCGTGGAAGACATCTACCGCATCCCGGGTGGGCGCGACAGGCTCGCACGAAGAGACGAGGGCCGAGGCACGCGTATCCGCGTACGGGGGCCTTGACCCGGTGGTGTGAGCCGAACCATACTCCTGGACGGAAACCGCCTTCCGCATTACGGAACAACGACGTCCGGCCGTGAGGAAATGGCATGTCCTATCAGGTGATCTCGATCCTCGCGCTGGTGGCGGCCTTCGTCCTCGCCACCGTGCTGCCCATCAACCTCGGCGCGATCTCGCTCGTGGCGGCGTTCGTCATCGGGACGCTGGCGCTCGACGGGAGTCCGGACGACGTCGCCGACGCGATCTTCGCGGGCTTCCCCGGCAGCCTGTTCGTGATCCTCGTCGGCGTCACGTTCCTGTTCGCCATCGCCCGCGCCAACGGCACCGTCGACTGGCTCGTGCACGTGGCCATGAAGGGCGTGGGCGGCCGGGTCGCCCTGATCCCGTGGATCATGTTCCTGGTCACGGGCGTGCTCACGGCGTTCGGTGCCGTGGTTCCCGCCGCGGTCGCGATCATCGCCCCGGTCGGGATGGGGTTCGCGGTCCGCCACAAGATCAACCCGGTGCTGATGGGCCTGGCGATCATCAACGGGGCCAGCGCGGGTGGGTTCTCCCCGCTCAGCATCTTCGGTGTGATCACCAACGGCGTGGTCGCCCAGAACAACCTGCCGGGCAGCCCGCTGTTCCTGTTCCTCGGCAGCCTCGTGTTCAACGTGCTGCTCACCATCGTCGTCTTCCTGATCTTCGGCGGTCGCGAGCTGCTGGGGCGGGTGGCCGACACCTCGGGCGAGACGGCGGAGGAGCCGGCCGCGGCGAGCGCACCGGCCGGGCGGGAGTCGGGCACCAGTGGGGTCGCCTCCGGCGGCGGCCCGGGTGCCGCGCGGGCGACCACCACCGGCGCAACGGGTGCCGGCTTCACCGACAGCGAGCGGCCACCCGTCACCACACTGGACCTGAACCGCTCGCTCACGCTGGTGGCGCTGATCGGCGTGGCCGTCGGTGCGCTGGCCTTCCAGCTCGACGTCGGACTGCTCGCCGTCACCGCCGCGGTCCTGCTCTCGCTGCTCGCCCCGCACACCTACAAGGGCGCGGTGGCCCAGGTGGCCTGGCCCACCGTGCTGCTGATCTGCGGGATCGTCACCTACGTCAACCTCATGCAGGACATCGGCACGGTCGACTTCCTCGGTAACCAGGTCGCCGCGATCGGTGTGCCGCTGCTCGCCGCGCTGGTGGTCTGCTACATCGGTGCCGCCGTGTCGGCCTTCGCCTCCACCACCGGCATCCTCGGCGCGCTGATCCCGCTGGCGGTGCCGTTCCTCCTCGCCGGGTTCGTGGGCCCGATCGGGCTCATCACCGCGCTGGCGATCTCCTCGTCGGTGGTCGACTCCAGCCCGTTCTCCACCTCCGGTGCGCTCGTCACAGCCAATGCCCCCGAGGACCGCCGCGACTACGTCTACCGCAGGTTGATGCGCTGGGGCTTCTCGATGGTCGTGATCGCGCCGCCTGTCACCTGGCTGTTGCTGGTGGTGCCGGGTTGGCTGTAGGCATGGAGCAGGAGCACGCGGCCGACGGGCCGCTCGCCGGTGTCACGGTGCTCGAGGTCGGTGTCTTCATGGCCGGCCCGTTCGCCACCATGCAGCTCGCCGACCTCGGGGCCAGGGTCATCAAGGTCGAGAACCCGGCGGGGCCGGACCCCACCCGCTCGACCGGTCCGTTCCTCGACGGCCCGGGCTCGCAGCGGCACAGCTCGCCCTTCCTGCGGCTCAACCGCAACAAGGAGTCGGTGGCGCTCGACCTCAAGTCCGACGCCGGGCGGGCGGCGTTCCTGCGCCTGGTGGCGGGGGCCGACGTACTTGTGGAGAACCTCCGGCCCGGCGCGCTGCGCCGACTCGGTCTCGGGCCGGACGAGCTCGCGCAGCTCAACCCCGGGCTGGTCTACGCCTCCGCGTCCGGCTTCGGGCAGGACGGGCCGCTGGCGGCGCTGCCGGGACTGGACATCATGGCCCAGGCCCGCGCCGGACTGATGAGCATCACGGGCTCCCCGGACGGCGACCCGGTCAAGGTGGGCGTGCCGATCTGCGACCTCGTGAGCGGGCTCTACACGGCACTCGCGGTCACCGCCGCGCTGCTGCACCGCGACCAGCCCCACGGCGACGGGCGAGGGCAGCAGGTCGACGTGTCGTTGCTGGAGTCGGGCGTCTCCCTTGCGGTGTGGGAGGCCGGCACGTACTTCGCCACCGGGCAGGTCGGCCGCCCCCTGGGCTCGGCGCACCAGACGCAGGCGCCGTACCAGGCGGTGCGGTGCGCGGACGGCTGGGTGACGGTCGGGGCGATCACCCCGAAGACGTGGGACGGGCTCTGCGCCGCGCTCGACCTGCCGCATCTGCACGCCGACCCCCGTTACGCCGACTCGAGCGGCCGCCACGCCCACCGCACCGAGCTGATCGCCGCGATCGAGCATGCCACCACGGCCCGCGACACCGCGGGCGTCGTCGCGGCGCTGGAAGCCGCCGGGGTCCCGTGCGCTCCGATCAACGACTACGGCCAGGTGTTCACCGACGCCCACCTCGCCGAACGGGACTTCTTCTGGGACGCCGAGCACCCCGATCTCGGCCCGGTGCGGCAGCTCGGCTCTCCGATGCGCCTGTCGGGCACGGCCGCCCGCCGCGGCGGCGCCGGACCGGTGCTCGGTGCCGACTCCCGGGCCGTGCTCGGCGAGGTCGGGTACAGCGACGCGGAGATCGACGCGCTGCTCGGGACGATGGCGCGATGACTGACGAACTCCTGGTCGAGCGCGATGGTCCGGCGCTGCGCGTCACCTTCAACCGCCCGAAGTCGCACAACGCGCTGACGTTCGCCATGTACGAGGGCCTGTACGAGGCCTGCGAACAGGCGGACTCGCAGGACGACGTCGCGGTGCTGGTGCTGCGCGGGGCCGGCGGCCGGGCGTTCGTCTCGGGCACCGACATCGCGCAGTTCGAGGGCTTCGACGGTCCGGCAGGCGTGGCCTACGAGGAGCGGATCACCCGTGTCGTGCGGAGGCTGGAGGACACGACGGTGCCCACCGTGGCCGCCGTCGACGGCTACTGCATCGGCGGCGGCCTCGCGCTCGCCGCGGCCTGTGACCTCCGCATCGCCACCTCGGCGTCCCGGTTCGGGGTGCCGATCGCCCGGACGCTGGGCAACTGCCTGTCGATGGACACCTACGCCCTGCTGCTGGGGCACCTGGGCGCGGCACGCACGCTCGACATGCTGCTGCGCGCCCGGCTGCTCGGCGCGGACGAAGCGCACGCGGCGGGGTTCGTCACCCAGCTCGTGGACGACGCCGAGGCCCTCGACGCGGCGCTCGCCGAGACCGTCGAGGCACTGGCCTCCCACGCTCCGCTGAGCATGTGGGCAGCCAAGCAGGCGATCACCCGCCTGCGGCGCGCGGGCCTCCCGAACGGCGACGACATCGTCTCGCGGGTGTACGGGAGCGCCGACTTCCAGGCCGCCGTGCGGTCCTTCGCGACGAAAGAAAGTGTGACGTGGAAAGGCGAGTGAGGCCTGCCGACTAACGTGCCCTGTCGGCAGCTCGCCCAACCGGAACCGGGAGAACCATGACTGGTGTGGCGCAACCCGACCGCAGTGGCGGTGTGCAGTCCCTGGACAGGGCGTTCGCCCTGCTCGAGCACATGGCCGACGCGGGTGGCGACGTCGCGCTCTCCGAGCTCGCCGTCCGGTCGGGTCTCCCGTTGCCGACGATCCACCGGATCATCCGCACGCTCGTGACGTCGGGCTACGTCCGGCAGCTGCCGTCGCGCCGCTACGGGCTGGGGCCGCGGTTGATCGGGCTGGGTGAGGCCGCGTCCCGGATGCTGGGGGAGTGGGCGCGCCCACAGCTCGCCCAGCTCGTCGACCAGGCCGGGGAGACCGCCAACCTCGCGATCCTCGACGGGGACGCCGTCGTCTACGTCGCGCAGGTTCCGTCGCGGCACTCCATGCGCATGTTCACCGAGGTCGGGCGCCGGGTGCCGGTGCACTGCACGGGGGTGGGCAAGGTGCTGCTGGCACAGCTGCCGCCCGCTCAGGTGCACGCCATCGTGGTGCGCGCCGGCATGCCGGCGCAGACGCCGCACACGATCACCGACCCCGACCGGCTCGCCCGTGAGCTCGAACGGATCCGGCACCAGGGCTACGCGGTCGACGACGCCGAGCAGGAGATGGGCGTGCGCTGCGTCGCCGTCGCCGTGCCGGGTGGGCGCTCGACCACCGCGTTGTCGGTCTCCGGGCCGGAGACGCGGGTCACGTGGGCCGTGGTGGAACGTATGGTGCCGCTGTTGCAGCAGGCGGCCGCGGCGCTCGCCGGCCAGCTCGACGGAAGGGGGGTCACGGCGTAGATGAACGAGGAGCACCTACGGCTGTGCGCGAGCGGCGAATGGGCCCGGCTCGTGGCCGACGACCTGCTGCCCTGGGTGCTGGGTGAGAACGACGGCATCGGGGACGACGTGCTGGAAGTCGGTGCCGGCCCCGGTCTGGTCACCGACCTGCTCGTGGAACGGGCCCCCCGGGTCACCGCGGTGGAGATCGACCCGGAGCTCGCGTCGGCGCTGCGGGAGCGGATGAGCGGCAGGCCCGTGGAGGTGATCACGGCGGACGCCACGGCGATGCCGCTGCCCGATGACCGGTTCTCCGCCGCGTTCTGCTTCACGATGCTGCACCACATTCCCGACGCCGCAGGTCAGGACCGCGCGCTGGCGGAGATCGCCCGCGTACTGCGACCGGGCGGTGTGCTGCTCGGCACCGACGGCGAGGACACCCCGGCACGGCGGGCCCTGCACGTCGACGACATCTTCAACCCCGTCGACCCGGCCGTGCTGCCGTCCCGGCTCACCGCGGCCGGGTTCACCGAGGCCGAGGTGGAGAGCAACGGCGACAGGTTTCGCTTCCGCGCCCGCCGCTGACCCAGAGCCGCAGCCCATCCTGACATCGGCACCGAAGGTGATGTCGCTGATCGTGACCAGGTCGACCTCGTCCATGCGCTGCCGAAGGAAGAACGGCTCCGGCTCGCCGAGCCGGAGCAGCCGCTGGTGCGGATACAGCGCGGACCCCGGTGGTGTACTGCCAGGCCCCTGGCGCCGCGCCCCCGGCCAGCAGGTCCCTGTCGGCCACCCCACCAGGCTACGCACCGGGGATCCTCAGGCGAGCTGCTCCAGATCCGCCTGACCGTTCAGCCAGGACCGCAGCAGCTCCTTGCGGACCTTTCCGGTCGAGTTCCTCGGCAGCCGGTCCAGCCGTTCGAGCCGGGACGGCAGGTACCAGTCCGTCATGCCCTGCGCGGTGAGGTACTTCCGCAGCTCCTCCAGGGCCGGCGCGGCGTCACCCCGGACCATGATCACGGCGCACGCGAGCTCGGCGTCGTGCTCGTCGACGTAGCCGACCACCGCGACGTCGCCGACGGCCGGATGTTGCATCAACAGGTCTTCCACGTCGGCGATCGGGATCATGAACGCGCCGCCGACCCGGTCGGCGACCCGTCCCATCAGGCGAATTCCCCCGTGGCCGTCCCAGACCGCGAGGTCGCCGGTGTCGTACCAGCCGTCGTCGTGCTCCCGGGTCACGGTCAGCTGGTTCTCCTCGCCCCGGACGGTGGCCAGGCACACCGCCGGGCCACGGACGAAGAACCGCCCCGGCTGCCCAGGGGTGACCGGCGCATCGGAGCGGATGTCGATCTCGTAGCCGGGGAGGGGCCGCCCGTCGCTCTGCAGCGTCCAGTCGATGGGGTCGTCGGCCCTGGTCATGGTCGCGCAGCCGACCTCGGTCATGCCCCACTCCGAACGCAGGCCGATACCGAAGGTCTCGATCACCGTCTTCACCACCCGGCTGGGGATCTTCGTGCCGGTGGCGGCCAGGACCCGAAGCGACGGCAACGGCGGCGGACGCTCCGCCACCGCGGCCACGAGCTGGTCGTAGTAGCTCGGCGCGGCCATCATGACCGCGACCCGCGCCTGCTCGAGCGCTGCCAGCCCCGCTGACCCCGACCAGGTGTCCAGCAGGACGGCCCGCGCACCGGTCTGCAGCGGGATGTAGAGGGAGAACACGGTCCCGAGGCTGTACATCGCGCTGTGCGGGGTGAAGACGGCGTCTGCGGCAGTGATCGATTCGGCCGCTGCCAGTCCCGAGGAGCCCGCGTGCCAGGTGTTCTGCGTTCCCAGCACCCCCTTGGGCTGGCCCGAGGTGCCGGAGGTGAAAAGGACGATGGACACCGCGTCCGGGTCCTCTTCCGCATCGTCCAATGCAACGGGATGCCGCTCTTCCCACGGCGTGTTCTCGAAGAACTCGCCGAACTCGATCTCGGTGCCCGGTTCGGGCCGCCCGAGGACGACGAGCTTGCGCAGTCCGGGCAGATCCGCGGCGACCGATCGGGCCATTTCGGCGTGGTCGAACCCGTCCCACCGGTCGATGGTGACGAATACGTCGGCGTCGGCCCGAGCGAGAAGCCGTCCGAGCTCACGCCGCCGGATCGTGGTCATGACGGGGGCGATGACCGCGCGGAGCCGGGCTGCCGCCACGTACAGGGCGCAGGCCTGCCACCAGTTCGGCAGCTGCATGGCCACGACCTGGCCAGGCCGGACGCCGAGCTCGTACAGCGCGCCGGCGAAGCGTTCCACCATGTGTGCGTAATGGGCGTAGGTGACGGTCGTCCGCCGCCCGTCCGCCGCAAAGGCGTCGATCGCCACCGCATCGGGGCTGGCGTCCCGCCATTTCCGCAGATCATTGATGAGGCCGGTGTCCCGCCACCAGCCGTCCGATCGGTATTTTTCCGCCAATTCGGCCGAAGCGCGCACGGTGCACATCTCCGTCTGACCCTGTCGCATACACCACACTCCTCTGCTAACCGCTGTCACATTTCTCGGAGGCGCTTGTTTGCTCAGTATCGAGGGGTGTCGCGCCAATTTCTATTCCGAGAGTGCGGCGACTCGGCTCGGGAGCGCGGATACGACGGCCGCGCCGAGCGGACGCCCGGCGGCGGGCACCGCAAGCGGGCGCAACTGCTGCAAGAGTTTGCAGGAACGTGCGTTACGCTTGCGGCATGACACGACGGCTCGCGGTGGTGGCGCAGAAGGTGGGGGTCAGCGAGGCCACGGTCAGCCGGGTGCTCAACGGGAAGCCGGGAGTCTCGGAGGCCACCCGTGATGCCGTGCTCACGGCGCTCGACGTGCTCGGCTACGAGCGGCCCACCCGCCTTCGCGGGGAACGCGCCCGGCTGGTCGGGCTGGTGCTCCCCGAGCTGCAGAACCCGATCTTCCCCGCGTTCGCCGAGGTGGTGGGTGGTGCGCTGGCCCAGCAGGGCCTCACCGCGCTGCTCTGCACGAGCTCGGCGGGCGGGGTCAGCGAGGCGGCGTACGTCGACCTGCTGTTGCAGCAACAGGTGTCGGGCGCGATCTTCGCCGGCGGCCTCTACACCGAGGCCGACGCCCGGCACGACCACTACCGGCTCCTGCTGCAACGCAAGCTGCCCACCGTGCTCACCAACGCCGCTGTCGACGCGCTGGGGCTGCCGCAGGTCTCGTGCGACGACGGTGCGGCCGTCGAGCAGGCGTTCAACCACCTGGTGGCGCTCGGCCACCGCCGCATCGGGCTGTTGCTCGGCCCCGCGTCCCACGTGCCGTCGCGGCGCAAGCTCGCCGCGTTCGCCGCCGCCAACGCCCGCGCCGGCCGTCCGGAGGGCGACAGGCTCGTCGAGCACGCGATGTTCTCGCTGGAGAGCGGCCAGGCCTCGATGCTGCGGCTGCTCGACCAGGAGGTCACCGGGGTGATCTGTGCGAGCGACCCCCTCGCACTCGGCGCCATCCGGGCGGCGCGCCGCCGGGGCCTCTCGGTACCGGGCGACCTCTCGGTGATCGGCTACGACGACTCGACCCTGATGAGCTGCGTCGACCCGGCCCTCACCACGATCCGGCAGCCGATCGAGGCGATGGGCCGGGCCGCGGTCGACCTGCTGGTCCACCAGATCGAGGGCAGCGCGGTGGGCACCGCGGAGCTGATGTACGAGCCGGAGTTGGTGGTGCGCTCCTCGACAGGACCGGCGAAGGCGCATTGATGTCGATAAAGTGACGAGATTCCGTCGGTCTCTTGCGGATATCTGACGCACACCGCTACCGTCCCCGCCCACACGATCGGGTGACGCGAGCGGGGGCGCATGGACGGGCCGGCGGCGCACGACGAGCTGTGGTGGCGCGATGCGGTGATCTACGAGGTCTACCCCCGCAGCTTCGCCGACGGTGACGGGGACGGCATCGGTGACCTGGCCGGCGTCCGGTCGCGGCTCGGCCACCTGCGCGAGCTCGGTGTCGACGCCATCTGGTTCACGCCCTGGTACCTCTCCCCGATGGCCGACGGCGGCTACGACGTCACCGACTACCGCGCGATCGACCCGGCGTTCGGCACGCTCGCCGAGGCGGAGGAGCTGATCACCGCCGCCCTCGCCGTCGGTATCCGCACGATCGTCGACGTCGTCCCGAACCACGTGTCCGACCAGCACCCCTGGTTCCAGGCCGCGCTGGCCGCCGCGCCCGGCTCGCCGGAGCGTGCGCGCTTCTGGTTCCACCCGGGCCGCGGCCCCGGCGGTGCCGAGATGCCGACGCACTGGCCGTCGATGTTCGGCGGCGACACCTGGACCCGCACCAAGAACGCCGACGGGACACCGGGGGAGTGGTACCTGCACCTGTTCAGCTCCGGGCAGCCCGATCTCAACTGGAGCCACCCCGACGTCCGCCGGGAGCACGAGGACGTGCTGCGGTTCTGGTTCGACCGCGGCGTCGCCGGCGTCCGGATCGACTCGGCCGCGCTGCTGGTCAAGGACCCAGCACTGCCGGAGATCCCGGCCGACCCCGGTCCGGGCGAGCACCCCAACACCGACCGCGACGAGCTGCACGAGATCTACCGCGGCTGGCGGGAGATCGCCGACTCCTACCCGGCGGACCACGGCCCGGGCCGGCGGATCCTGGTCGGGGAGATCTGGCTGCCCGACGTCGAGCGCTTCGTCCGCTACCTGCGTCCCGACGAGCTGCACACGGCGTTCAACTTCGACTTCCTGGCCCGGCCCTGGGACGCGGCGCAGCTGCGGGCGTCGATCGACGCCACCCTGGCCGCCCACGCGCCGGTGGGCGCGCCCGCCACCTGGGTGCTGTCCAACCACGACGTGACGCGGCCGGTCACGCGCTACGGCCGTGCCGAGTCCGGGTTCTCGTTCGCGGCCAAGCGGGCGGGCACCCCGACCGACCTGGAGCTGGGCAGGCGGCGGGCGAGGGCGGCCGCGCTGCTCTCGGCGGCGCTGCCCGGTTCGCTCTACCTCTACCAGGGCGACGAGCTGGGGCTGCCCGAGTACGAGGAGCTCGACGACGACCTCCGGCAGGATCCGATGTACCTGCGCTCGGGAGGCGTCGACCCCGGCCGGGAGGGCTGCCGGGTGCCGCTGCCGTGGCACGGCGACCGTCCGCCGTTCGGGTTCTCGCCGCCGGGTGCGCAGCCCACGTGGCTGCCGCAGCCCGCGGAGTGGGCGGAGCTGACCGTGGCTGCGCAGGAGGCCGACCCCGGTTCGATGCTCGCCCTGTACCGCGCCGCGCTCCGGATCCGCCGTGCCGAGCCCGATCTCGGCGACGGCCCGATGGAATGGCTGCCCGCCGCGGACGGCGTGCTGGCGTTCCGCCGCGGACCGTCGTGCACCTGCGTGGTGAACCTGTCGCCCCGGCCCGCGGTGCTGCCTGCCCACACCGCGGTGCTCCTGGCGAGCGCCCCCCTGACCGACGGCGGGCTGGCCCGCGACACCGCGGTCTGGCTACGCACGTCCCCGTGATCGGACCGCACCGGCACTGACGAGAGGGAGCGACAATGAGGTCCATCCGTAAGACCGCCACCGCGGTATCGGCAGCGCTGGTCGTCGCCGGTCTGCTGGCCGCGTGCAGCAGTTCGTCCGACGATCCGGCGGCCGGCGGGAAGACGGCCATCACGGTGGTCAGCCTCAAGCCCGGCAGCGAGCAGGCGGCGTTCGACGCCTTCGAGAACCAGGTCCGACAGTTCGAGGCCGCGAACCCGGACATCGACGTGACCTCGCAGGAGTACGAGTGGACGGGCCCCACGTTCACCGCGCAGCTCGCCGGGGGCACCCTGCCGACCGTCTTCACGGTGCCCTTCACCGACGGCAAGGCGCTGATCGAGCGCGGGCAGCTCGCCGACCTCACCGAGCACGTCCGGGGTTTCGGCTACGCCGACAAGTTCAACGCGACCGTGCTGCAGTCCGGGCAGAGTGACGACGGCGGGATCTTCGGGGTGCCCACGGCGGCCTACGGCGTCGGCCTGCACTACAACCGCACGCTCTTCGCGCAGGCCGGGCTCGACCCGGACAAGCCCCCGGCCACCTGGGACGAGGTGCGCACCTACGCGAAGCAGATCGCCGAGCGCACCGGGCAGGCGGGCTACGCGCAGATGACCGAGGAGAACACCGGCGGCTGGATGCTGACCTCGCTCACCTACGCACTCGGTGGCCGGATGCAGACCGTCAACGGTGACAAGGTCGAGGCCACGATCGACAACCCCGGCGCGCGGGAGGCGCTGACCCGGCTGCGGGACATGCGCTGGCAGGACAACTCGATGGGCAGCAACTTCCTCTACGACTGGGGAACCATCAACCAGGAGTTCGCCGCCGGCCGGATCGGCATGATTATGGGCGGCTCGGACATCTACGAGTCGCTGGCGCAGCAGAACAACATCAACCCGGCCGACTACGGGCTCTCCGTGCTGCCGCTCGCACCGGGCGCGTCGGCCGGCCTGCTCGGCGGCGGCACGCTCGCCGCGGTGAACATCAAGGCCACGCCGGAGCAGCAGGCCGCCGGGGCGAAGTGGATCGACTTCTACTACATGGCCAAGTACCTGAAGCAGGACGCGGCGGAGCTCGACGCCAGGACGCTGGCCGAGAGCGACCAGCCGGTCGGCCTGCCGGAGCTGCCGGTCTTCGACAAGGCGACGCTCGACCAGTACAACGAGTGGATCAAGCCGTACGTCAACGTGCCGCTCGACCAGATGCGCTTCTTCTCCGACGGGATCTTCGACCAGGACCTCGCCGGTGAGCCCACGGCGCGCACCCAGGAGATGTACGCGGTGCTGGACACCGTCGTGCAGGCGGTGCTCACCGACCAGGGTGCCGACATCACGACGCTGCTGAGCACGGCCGACGCCGAGGTCCAGGCGATCATCGACCGGGGCTGAGCATGCGTACCTGGGTCCGGCGCGGTGGCCTGAGCACGCTGGTCTTCCTGCTGCCGCTGCTGGTGATCTTCGGCGTGTTCTCGTGGCTGCCTATCGTGCGGGCGGCGCTGATGAGCGTGCAGCAGACCAACCTGGTCACCGCGCCGGAGTTCGTCGGGCTGGAGAACTTCGAGTCGGTGCTGGGCGATCCGCTGTTCTGGACCGCGGTGCAGAACACCGGGCTGTTCGCGCTCATCGCGCTGGTGTTCGGCTACCCGCTGCCATTGGTGCTGGCCGTGCTGATGAGCGAGGTGCGCCGGTTCCGCGGGCTGTTCAGCGCCATCGCCTACCTGCCGGTGGTGGTGCCACCGGTGGTGGCGGTGCTGATGTGGAAGTTCTTCTACGACGCCCGCCCCGACGGGGTGTTCAACACCATCCTCGGCTGGGTGGGGCTGGGCCCGTACCAGTGGCTGCAGTCGGCCGACACCGCGCTGCCGTCCCTCGTGCTGGAGGCCACGTGGGCGGCGGCGGGCGGCACGGTGATCATCTATCTGGCCGCGCTGCTCGGGGTGCCCGCTGAGCTGTACGACGCGGCCGACGTGGACGGGGCGTCGATCTGGCGCAAGATCTGGCACGTCACCCTGCCGCAGCTGCGCGGCGTGCTGCTGGTCACCCTGATCCTGCAGATCATCGGCACCTCGCAGGTGTTCCTCGAGCCGTTCCTGTTCACCGGGGGCGGCCCGGCGAACTCGACGCTCTCGGTGCTGCTGCTGATCTACAACTACGCGTTCGGTTCCAGCCTGGGTGGCGACTACGGGGCGGCCACGGCACTGAGCCTGATGCTCGCGGTGTTCCTGGCCGCGCTGTCGGCCGTCTACTTCTGGCTCACCCGATCCTGGAGCACCTCATGAGCACTCCGACGAGCACGCGACCCGTGGTTCCCGCAGGCGCGGAGCCCGTCGCGGCGCAGCCCGTTCCCCGGCGGCCCGCCCGGTGGCTGGTCGGACGGGCCGGCCGCCGGTCCGACGACCAGCCGCCGCGCGGGATCGTCTCGGACGCGGAGCGGCGCACGCCCGTGGTGCGGGTGGCGCTGCGGCTCACCCATGCCGTGGTGCTGGTGGCGCTGGTGGTGGTCGGGCTCGGTCCGATCCTCTGGCTGGTGAAGGCCTCGATCAGCACCACCCAGGACACCCTCCGCAGCCCGATGGCGCTGTTCCCGAGCGGGGTGGACTGGGCGAACCTGGCCACCGCGTGGTCGACGGTGCACATCGACCTGCACTTCGCCAACAGCATGATCATCGCCACGGGCGCCTGGCTCGTGCAGCTGGTCGTGGCCACCACCGGCGGCTACGCCCTGTCGGTCCTGCGGCCCCGGTACGGGCCGATCCTGTACTGGCTGGTGCTCAGCACGCTGTTCGTCCCGGCCGTGGTGCTGCTCGTGCCGCTCTACCTGACTGTGCTCGACCCGCCGCTGCTCGGGGTCTCGTTGATCAACTCGTTCTGGGCGGTCTGGCTACCGGCCGGGGCGAACGCCTTCAACGTGCTGCTCACCAAGCGGTTCTTCGACAACCTGCCGCGGGAGATCTTCGAGGCCGCCCGGATCGACGGAGCCGGCCCGTACCGGATCTTCTGGTCGGTGCTGCTGCCGATGTCCCGCCCGATCCTCGGCGTGGTGTCGGTGTTCGCCTTCATCGCGGCCTGGAAGGACTTCCTCTGGCCGCTGCTCGTGCTGCCCGACCCGGACGTCCAGCCGCTCTCGGTGCGGTTGCCCACGCTGGCCCGGTCGATCGAGCTGGACGTGCTGCTCGCGGCGCTCACGATCTCGGCGCTGATCCCGATGGTGCTGTTCCTGGTGTTCCAGCGGACGTTCCTGCGCAGCGCGGGCCTCAGCGGTGCGCTGAAGGGTTGAGTGCAGCGGGCTGGGAGAGATCAGCCGAAGATGCGGGACAACAACCGCTGTTGCTGACGACGGACGGCGTGGCGGGCGCTCCACAGATCGGCACAGGACCGGCAGGGCTCCCCGTCCGGAGCCGACATGGGGGCTGCGGCGACCATGTGCCCGCAGACGGCCGAGTAGTAGCCCGAGTGGTGCGCTACACCCTGGGTGAGCTCGCTGTCCGGTACGGCGTGGGCGCGACCATCGGTGACACAGGTGACCGAGACGGTCGCCGTCGACTGCGCGCCGACAAACGCCGGCTGTTGTGTTCTGCTCACGGCCCCCCGATCCGCACACAGTGTGTCCGCGTGTGCCCGAAAGCACACACCGTCCGAGGGACAGTCTGCCGTGTACAGCTTGCATTCGCAAGCGTGTCTGCAACAACATCTGCAATTGCAGATGCAACGCACGCACCCCCGGACAGCGAGGCCGGAGGGGCCGGAAGGGTCGGAGGTCGGACATGCAGCACCACGACGGCACCAGCGTCACCGCTGATCATCTCGGAGCCGTCGCGTGGCGGAAGAGCCAGGCCAGCAACCCCAACGGCGACTGCGTCGAGCTGGCCCACCTGGCCAACGGCGAGGTGGCCGTCCGCAACTCGCGCGACCCCCGTGGGCCCGCGCTCGTCTACACGCGCGCGGAGATCGCGGCCTTCATCCGCGGCGCCAAGGACGGCGAGTTCGACGACCTCATCGCCTGATCGACAGTAGACCGGCCGCAGGCCCCCCGGACGGTCTATGCTCCTCGACCTGAAGGTGGCGGTGCTGCTCGTTTGTTCCCGGGCCCGATCGAGTCAGGACAGGTTCGTCGTGAAGGTTGAGCTGTGAGAGCAGAGCCGGAAGGCCGGTCCCCGCTGGCGTCGTCCGACCCCGCTCAGGCGGGCGGCCCCACCGTCCTGCGCATCGTCCTCGGCACCCAGCTCCGGCGCTTGCGCGAGGCCAGCGGGATCACCCGGGAGGCCGCGGGCGACGCGATCAGGGCGTCCCACGCGAAGATCAGCCGGCTGGAGCTCGGCCGGGTGGGCTTCAAGGAACGCGACATCGTCGACCTGCTGTCGCTCTACGGCGTCACCGACCAGGGAGAGCGCGAGGAGTTCCTCGGCCTCGCCCGCCGCGCCAACGCGCGGGGCTGGTGGCACCAGGACGGCAACATCCTCCCCAGCTGGTTCGAGATGTACATCGGGCTCGAGCAGGCCGCGAGCGTCATCCGCACCTACCAGGTGCAGTTCGTGCCCGGCCTGCTCCAGAGTGAGGAGTACGCGCGCAGCGTCATCCTGGTCGGCCACCAGGACGCGTCCGCCGACGACATCGACCGCCGGGTCCGGCTGCGGATGACCAGGCAGAAGATGCTCACGGAGCCCGGCGCGCCCCAGCTCTGGGCCGTGATCGACGAGGCGGCCCTGAGCCGGCCGTTCGGCTCCAAGCGGGTCATGCGTGAGCAGTTGGAGTACCTGCTCGAGATGACCACGCTGCCGAACGTCACGGTCCAGGTGCTCCCGTTCGACTTCGGTATCCACGCCGCCGCGGGCGGTCCCTTCACCATCCTCCGGTTCGCCGAGGCCGACCTGCCCGACATCGTCTACCTCGAGCAGCTCAACAGCGCCGTCTATCTCGACAAGCGCCCTGAGGTCGAGGACTACCTCGCCGTCATGGAGCGGGTCAGCGTCCAGGCGGAGACCCCGATCGACACGAAGGCTCTCCTGCGGGAGAAGCTCGCCGACATGTGAGGCAGCGGCTCGGCTCAGGACACCTTCCGCGCCATGCCCGCCGAGAAGAGGGTGTGCACCGGGCTGTCGGCGGGGGTGAGCTCGTCGGGGTGCCAGTCGTTGCCGTAGACCAGGCCGGGCTCCAGCATCTCGAGCCCGTCGAAGAGGCGACGCAGTTCCTCCCACGTGCGGAAGCGTCCCGTTCCCAGGCCACCGTCCAGGAACGCCTTCTCGAGATCCTTCGCGCGGTCCTCGTCGTCGTCGAGGAAGTTGGTGGTGACCAGGTAGGAGCCCACCGTGAGCCGGTTCCTGATGGCCGCGGCCGCGGGAAGGACCTCGGCGTCGGTGAGGTGGTGCAGGATGCTCGCGGCGATGACCGCGAACGGCTCGTCGAAGTCGATGAACTCCTTGACGGCCGGGTTGTCGAACACCGAGTCCGGCTCGCGGATGTCGGCCATGATCATGGTGGTGGTGTTCTCCTGGCTGAGCAACGCCCGGCCGTGAGCCAGCACCACGGGATCGTTGTCGACGTAGACCACACGGACGTCCCGGTCCACCTCGTGGGCGATCTCGTGGACGTTGCCCAGGGTGGGCAGGCCCGAGCCGAGATCGATGATCTGACGGAGCCCCGCGTCGCGCACGAGGTACCGCGTGGCCCGGCGCAGGAGATTGCGGTTGTCCCTCGCGAGGCTGCCGATCTGGGGGACCGCGGCGAAGATCGCGTCGGTGGCCCGGCGGTCGATCTCGAAGTGTTCCTTGCCGCCGAGGATGAAGTCGTAGACACGGGCGATCGACGGCCTGCTCAGATCCACCTCGGGAGGAAGAGTGACGCCGGCACGGCCGCGGTTGCCGGTCTTGTCCGCCCGGCCAGCCATCACAGTTCTCCTCCATCAGGTGGCACTCACGCCTACCTGGTGCCGCTCCGAAGATCGCGGTGGAAGTCTAGCGCGATTGCCTACATACCGATGACCAAGGCTCGTGGTGCGTCGGCCTTGTGAACGGGCCTCCGATCCGAATTCGGCGGGACGGAATCCGCTCCGTTTTCGCCGTGGGGGCGCGGGCGGCTCAGCAGGATCGGTGCCGTGGCCAGGACGATCAGGGTGAGCACTCCGGCGAACATCAGGAGGCCGAACCGGGGCGTGGTGTACCGCTCCAGGAGGCCCAGCCCGACCACCGGAACCGTCAGCCCGCTGTAGCCCGCCAGGAACAGACCGGCGAGCGCCTCGGCCCGGCTGTCCGCCGGGGCGAGCGCGCCGACGGTGCCGACGGTCCCCCGGAACAGCAGGCCTGCGCCCAGCCCGGAGACGACGCCACCGGCGAGGAACGCGGCGAGACTCGGCGTGCGCAGCCAGACCGCCCCCACCAGCAGTGCGAGCCCGACCAGGACGGTCCCGACCCCGGCCAGCAGGACACGGTGCACGCTGCTCCTCGCGGTGGCGACCTGCGCGATGACGGCCGAGGAGAAGACCAGGAACGTGACGGCACCGGCCAGCGCGACCGAGGGGTGGTGCAGCGTCCCGGCGAGGTAGCTCGGCGCGAGCGAGGTGAACAGCCCGAGCGCGGCGAAGACGACGAACATGCCCGTGGCCGCCGCGGCGAACAGGCGGCGGGCGTGCGGCGGAACCGAGACGCGCTGCGGCCGGTAACGCGGTCGCGGCCGCAGCGCGGGACGGGTCTCCGGGGCGGCCAGCACGAGCAGCACCGCGATCGTCAGCGCGACGGTGAACACCACGAACGGGACGGTCAACGGGTGGCCCACCCACTGGGCGAGTGCCCCGGACACGACGGTCCCCACGCCGAAGCCGCCGAGGTTCGCCGCCGTGCCGACGACCTGGGCCCGCCGGCTCGCCCCGCCCGGGCGGTGCGCGGCATGGAGCTCGGCCAGCCAGGCGGTCGCCGTGGCGGTGAAGGCGCCGACCCCGAGGCCGGTGAGTGAGCGTGCGACGAGCAGCCCGGGCAGGGTGGGCCAGACCAGGAAGACCACGGCGGCGGCCATCTCCAGGAGCATCGCCGGGACGGCGATGCGCTTGCGGCCGTGCCAGTCGGACACGTGCCCGGCCAGGAAGAGGCTGAGTACCGAACCGATCGCATAGGCGGCGAAGACGATCGTCACCATGAATGCCGAGAAACCGTCGCGCTCCCGATAGAGGGAGTAGAGCGGTGTCGGAACCGTCCCGAATGCGATGGCCGTGACAAAGGCGAAAGCAACGGCCCAGAAGCCGAAGCCGGGGCGGCGCAGGCGTCCGGGGAGCACCGGCAGGCGGGAGGCAACCATGCATCCAGCCTGCGAGTGCCGGCCATCCGTCGCCACGAAGGAACGTGCTCGTCGCCATCGCGAATCGCGATACCGTCGCCGAGGTGGAACTGCGACACCTGACCGCGTTCGTCGCCGTCGCCGACGAGGGCGGCTTCACGCGCGCCGCCGACCGGCTCCACCTGGTGCAGTCGGCGGTCTCCGCTGCGGTGCGGAACCTGGAGAAGGACCTGGGGGCCGTGCTCTTCGAGCGCAGCTCCCGCGGCGTCACCCTCACCGGTGCCGGGCGAGCTCTCCTCCCCGAGGCCCGCGCGACGCTCGCCGCGGCGACGGCGGCCAGGGAGTCCGTCGAGCAGGTGGCCGGCGGCCTGCGGGGCACCGTGACGCTGGGAGTCATGCAGGCGATGCGCACGATCAGCGTGCCCGGCGTGCTCAGCGTGTTCCGCACCGAGCATCCGAACGTCACTGTCGAGGTCCGCCACGCCGGCGGCTCGCCCGGCAACGCCGAGCAGGTGCGTGACGGCCGGCTGGACCTGGCGTTCGTCTCCCTGCCCGACGAGCGGATGCCCGGCCTCGCCGTGACCCCGCTGACCCGGGAGCCGATGCTGCTCGCCGTGTCGCCCGAGCACCCCCTCAGCGGCCGCCGGTCGGTGGAGCTCGCCGCGCTGAGCGGGGAGGTGTTCGTGGACTTCCCCGCGGGATGGGGCATGCGCGAGGCCAACGACCGGGCCTTCGCCGCGGCCGCGGTGCAGCGCACGGTGGCCTACGACATCAACGACGCGGCCACCGTTCTCGACTTCGTCGGCCATGGCCTGGCAGCCGGGATGATCACGGCCTCGGCGGTGGAGGGACGGCGCGACATCGTCCTCGTCCCGGTGCGCCACCACGTCCCGCACTTCGAGACCGCGGTCGCGGTGGCGGCGGGCAGGCGGCTCGGCGCGGCCGCCGATGCGCTGCTGGCCACGATCTGCCGGGCCGCCGGGGTGGGCGATCCCGGCGGGTGTCTCAGACGGTGATGAGCTCGGTGGCGTGCAGGCCGAGCTCGTCGAGCAGGGACCGCACCTCACCCGCGTAGACGGGGTTCATGAGCAGCACGGTGCGAGGCGGTGCCGGGACGAGGTCGTGCGGCGCGACGATGGGGAGCCCCAGGCCGCCGATGTAGTGGTGCTGCAGGCCGGGGTTGATGTCGACCACCGCGGACACCGCGGCCGCGTGGTCCCGGAGCATGTTGAGGAACGTGAGGCCCTTGGCCCCGCCGCCCCAGACGACCACCCGCTCGCCTGCGGCGGCGCGGTCGTCGAGCCATGAGCCCCAGTGGGCGATCCGGCCGAGGGTGTGCGTGGCGAAACCCTCACAGAGCAGGTGCAGCCGGTCCAGCTCGGCGGCCGGGCCCGGCTCGCCGGAGGGCGCGGGGTGACGGGCCGGTGCGGCCTCGGCGACGACGTACTGGTCGGTGTAGGTCGTCCGCACGTCGAGCACGTCGAACCCGAGGCCGCGGAGGTAACCGGCCAGCGTGTCCGGGGTGAAGTAGGAGCAGTGCTCGTACTGCAGGTCCCAGAACGCCCCGTCGGTGAGGATGCGGCCGAGGTCGGGCACCTCGGCCAGCAGCACCGGCACGCCGGCCGCCCGCATCCCGGCCATGATGTCCGACCCGAACACGGCGAGCTCCGGGATGTGCTCGAGCGTGTGCCGGCACACGATCGCCGCCGTGCCGGGCTCGACCATCCGGGGTGAGTAGAACGCGGGCACCGCGCCCAGCCGCTCGGCGAGGTCGGCCGGAACGCGGTCGGGACCGAAATGGGGGTCGATGCCGGTGACGGTGCCGACGCCGGCACGGAGCAGTTCGGCGGCGAAGTCGCCCGCGCCGCAGCCGATCTCGACGACGTGCGCGCCGCGCAGCCCGTGCCGCTGCACCCACTGCCCGCTCAGCTCCGCTGCGTACGCGGCGAAGCGGGGGGAGAGGTGCTGCGACTCCTCGTGCTCGCCGGTGTAGTCCAGCTTCGACATGTCGAAGGCCCGGTTGAACACGACGCCGCAGGTGCCGCAGAGGGCGAGCTCCTGGTCTCCCGTGGTGACCGCCCTGGCCTCGTCCGGGGTGGTGAAGACCGCGGTGCCGTGGACCGGCAGGCCAGCCAGGCGGATGAACGCCTCGGGAGCCGGAGCGGCACAGGCCGGGCAGGCGGCCGGCTCGCTGCGCGCCGCCGCACCGGCCGTCGCCGAGGCGGTCAGGTCGATCATGGTCACCTCTGCGTGCGGATCAACAGCCATCGCAGCGGAGGGTAGTGGGGCGCGCCGCCGTTCTCAGATGCGGTCGTCGAACGAGGTCCGCTCCTAGCGCGCGAAGGCGTCGAGAGCGCCGAGCAGCCGGTCGCGCAGGCCGTCGCTGCCCTTGTGCCCGGAGTCGCTGATGGCGAAGAGCTCCGCGTCGGGCCAGGCGCGGGCGAGCTCCCACGCCGTGTGCAGCGGCCCGCTCATGTCGAGGCGGCCGTGGATCAGGACGCCGGGGATGCCCGCGAGGCGGCCGGCGTCCCGCAGCAGCGCGCCCTCCTCCAGCCACGCGCCGTGGGAGAAGTAGTGCGCGCAGATGCGGACGAGGGCCAGCACGTCGTCCGCCGGGCGGTCGCTGAAGACGTTCGGCTTCCCGTTCGGCTCCAGGGAGAGGATCGCGTCCTCCCAGGTGCACCAGTCGTTCGCGGCGCGGTGCCGCACGAGCGGGTCGGGATGCTCCATCAGGCGCGCGTAGGCGGCCACGAGGTCGCCGTCGCGCTCGGCTTCGGGGACGCCCGCCCGGAACTGCTCCCACTCCTCGGGGAAGAACCGCCCGACGCCCCGGTAGAGCCAGTCGATCTCCGAACGGCGGCTGGTGGTGACGGCGACGAGCACGATCTCGGACACCCGGTGCGGGTAGCGCTCGGCGTAGGCGAGGGCCAGCGTGCTTCCCCACGAGCCGCCCGAGAGCAGCCAGCGTTCGATGCCGAGGTGCTCGCGCAGCCGCTCCATGTCGGAGAGCAGGTGCTCCGTGGTGTTGACCGACATGTCCGTGGCCGGGTCACTCGCGTGCGGACGGCTGCGGCCGCAGCCGCGCTGGTCGAACAGGACAGCGCGGTACCGGTCGGGGTCGAACTGCCGCCGCATGTTCGTGGAGCAGCCGCCCCCGGGGCCGCCGTGCACCACGACGGCCGGTTTGCCGTCGGGGTTGCCGCACGTCTCCCAGTACACGAGGTTGCCGTCGCCGACGTCGAGCATCCCGTGGTCGTACGGCTCGATCGGCGGGTAGCTCTCGACCATGTCCGTCCCCTTTCGCCCGCCGGTACGGTACGGGCGGAGGGGACGGGTCGCGAAGATCGGGTCGGGTCGTGCTCAGCGCAGGTCGGCAGGGTCTCCCCGGCCGGGCCATATCTTCGAGCCGAGCGCCCCGCCGAGTGCGGCGGCGGCCACCGACACCCCGAGCCCGAGCGCGGCCCAGCCCGCCATCTGCCGGGCGGAGTTGAGCACGAGCACCGGGTCGAACCCGATGTTCTGCTGCTGCCCCGCGCCGAAGAGGTCGGCCAGCGGCCCCACCAGCGCGCCGCTGCCGACCACCGCGAGGGTGACGATCACGAGCAGGCTCAACGCCCAGACGAGGACACCGTGCAGCAGGCCGTCGCCCACGCGCCGCCACATCGTGGACGCCCCGGCGAGCAGGCCGCCGACGAAGAACGCGACCAGCGCCAGGATGCCGGCGACGATGCCCCCGGTGGTGGTGCCGCCGCCGTAGCCCATGCCGAGCAGGCCGAGGGCGAAGAACAGCAGCTGCAGGACGATGAACGTCGCCAGTGCGACCAGAGCGCCGGCCCACACCGCTCCCCACCGCACCCGGTCGTGCCAGGGCGCCGCCGCCTCCGCGGTTGCTGCCGGAGCCCCCGTCGCCCAGTTGGTCGT
>NZ_JAAXKY010000118.1 GCF_012911925.1 Pseudonocardia xinjiangensis
CCACGGGGCTGCCGGGGGTCGGCCTCGGGCGGGTGGTCCTGCTCGGGGCGGGCGGCGCGGGATCGGCAGCGGCCCACGCCCTGCGTGGTCTGGGCACGACGGACCTCGCCGTCGTCGACACCGATGCCGCCGCGGCCGCCCGGCTCGCCCGGAAGGTTGACGCCGAGCACGGGACGCCGGCCGACCTGCCCCGGCTGCTCGCGTACGCCGACGGCCTGGTGCACGCCACGCCGACCGGCATGGCGGCCCATCCCGGCCTGCCGTTGCCGGAGGCCCTGCTGGACCCACGGCTCTGGGTCGCCGAGATCGTCTACCGGCCGCTCGACACCGCGCTGCTGCGAGCGGCGAGGAGCCGGGGCTGCCACACGCTCGACGGCGGCCGGATGGCCGTCTACCAGGCCGTCGACGCGTTCGCGCTCTTCACCGGGGTCGCGCCCGACGCCGACCGCATGATCCGGCACTTCGCTGAGCTCGTCGGCGCCGAGGAGGACGACCGTGCGCCCAGCCGATGAGCCCGCCTCCCGCCTCGGGATCGCCACCGTCTGCCTCTCGGGGACGCTCGAGGACAAGCTCGCGGCCGCGGCGGCCGCGCGCTTCGACGGGGTGGAGATCTTCGAACCGGACCTCGTCGCCTCCCCGCTGTCGCCCACCGAGATCCGGCGCCGGTGCGCCGACTCCGGCCTGACGATCGACCTCTACCAGCCCTTCCGCGATCTCGACTCCACCGACGCCGAGCGCTTCACCGCGAACCTGCGGCGGGCGGAGCGCAAGTTCTCCGTCATGCAGCAGCTCGGCACCGACACGGTGCTGGTCTGCTCCGCCGTCGCCGCCGACGCCGTCGCCGACCTGGACCTGCTGGCCGCCCAGCTGCACACCCTCGCCGAGCGCGCCGCCGGGCGCGGACTGCGGATCGCCTACGAGGCGCTGGCCTGGGGCACGCACGTCAACACCTACGAGCAGTCGTGGGACGTGGTGCGCCGGGCCGACCACCCCGCGCTCGGGCTCTGCCTGGACAGCTTCCACATCCTCTCCCGCGGCTCGGATCCGCGTGGGGTACGCGACATCCCGGGGGAGAAGCTGTTCTTCCTGCAGCTCGCCGACGCGCCCAGGCTGCGGATGGACGTCCTGCAGTGGAGCCGTCACCACCGGCTCTTCCCGGGCCAGGGCGCATTCGACCTGCCCGCCTTCCTGGAACCGGTGCTCGACGCCGGCTACACCGGCCCGCTCTCCCTCGAGGTGTTCAACGACGTCTACCGCCAGTCCGACCCCCGGCGGACCGCCGTGGACGCCATGCGCTCGCTGCTCGCCCTGCGCGAGCAGGTCGCCCGCCGCGGTGCGGTTTCCGCCCTGACCACCGCGGCGGTCCCGCCCGCGCCGCCCGCACTCGCCGGCCACGCCTTCACCGAGCTCGCGGTCGACGACACGTCCGGCCCGCGGATCGCCGGGGCCCTGCGCGCTCTCGGGTTCGCCCGTACCGGGAGGCACCGCACCAAGCCCGTGGACCTGTGGGAGCAGGGTGAGGCCCGGATCCTGCTCAACGCCGGTGCGGCCCACTCCGGGCCGGGGAACGTCGCAGTGGCCGCGCTCGCCGTCGAGTCGACCGATCCGCCCCGGTCGGCCGCGCGCGCCGCCGCGCTCTGCGCCCCGATCCTGCCGCGCGACCGCGGCCCGGCGGAGGCCGACCTCGCCGCCGTCGCCGCACCGGACGGGACGTCGGTGTTCTTCTGCCGCACCGACGCCACCGGCGGCTGGCTCGCCGACTTCGACCGCCTGCGGGCACCGGCCGGCGGCATGATCACCGCCACCGACCACGTCGCACTCGCGCAGCCCTACGACCACTTCGACGAGGCGGCTCTCTTCTACCGCGCAGTGCTCGGGATGGACCCCGAGACCACGAACGAGATCGCGGCGCCGTTCGGGCTGGTCCGGGACCGGACCGTGACCGCAGGCGGCGTCCGGCTCGTCCTGACCGCGAGCCTGCTGCGGCGAGGCGAATGGGCGCCGGGGGTGGCCGACCCGCAGCACATCGCGTTCGCCACCCCCGACGCCCTGGCCGCGGCGCGAACTGCGCGCGCGGCCGGTGCCCCGGTCCTCGACATCCCCGGCAACTACTACGAGGACCTGGACGCGCGCTACGACCTCGAGCCCGACCTGCTCCGCGAGATGCGCGAGCTCGGCGTGATGTACGACCGGACCCCGGACGGCGAGTTCCACCACTTCGCCACCGAGCTCCTGGGCGGTCGCGTGTTCCTGCAGGTCGTGCAGCGTTCGCCACGCTACGAGGGGCACGGTGCACCGGACTCACCGGTGCGGATGGCGGCACACCGCCGTCGCCGGCTGGCGCTGCCGGACACCGCCGCCGAACCCGCCGCGGCGGGGTGACCCCGGAATCGGTGACATCGGAATCGGTGCACCGAAGGGTGGCTGCTTCACGCGATGCGGTGAGGGCGCCGGCGGGAAAGCCTGTGGGCGGTACCCATCCCGCCCCGGGACCTGTACTCGGGTGGTAGTCGGCCGAACCCGTCCGGACCGCTGACGGGCACCTCGTCCGACGACCGGCACGGCACATCCCGATCGGGAGGAACATCATGAAGACACTGACGCTCGCCGACGCACGCTCGGTCATCGCCGCCGCGGAGGCCAAGGCCGAGGAGATCGGTCAGCCGATGAACATCGCGGTGGTCGACGCCGGCGGCAACCTCGTCGCCCACGTGCGGATGGACGGCGCCTGGATCGGCTCGGTCGACATCTCGATCAACAAGGCCTGGACCTCGCGTGCCTTCGACATCACGACGAAGCACCTCGGTGAGAACTCCCAGCCCGGCCAGGACTTCTACGGCATCCTCGCGTCCAACAACGGAAAGGTGATGATCTTCGCCGGCGGGATCCCGCTCACCCGTGACGGGCAGGTGGTGGGCGGAGTCGGCGTCAGCGGTGGGATCGGCGAGCAGGACCAGGCCGTCGCGGAGGCGGCTGCCGCCTCCCTCTGACCGCCGCTGTCAGGAGTCGGCGTCGACGCTGTTGTGGCTCAGGACGTCCCTCTCCACCGAGTCGTGGGAGTCGACGTCGGTCTGGGTGGCGAAGTCGTTGAAGGAGTCGTCGGCCACGTGGGTGGAGTCGTTGAACGAGCGGTCGAACTCGCTGGAGTTGTCGATCGTCGAGTCGAGCTCGTTGAACGAACCGGTCGGGTTGTAGTCGCCGGTGGCGGTGTCGCCGACCGAGAGCGCCCCGCCGCGGTCCACCCCGACGTCGCCGAATGAGGAGTTGTTGGCGTCGCCGAGGCCGAACGCGGCGGTGTTGTCATCTCCCTTGATGGCGGTGTTGTCGTCGCCGACGATGTTGCCGTCGCCGCTCGTGTTGCCCTGGCCGACCTGGTTGCGGTCGCCGCTGACGATGCTGGAGTTCTCGATGTCCTCGCCCGCCGCCACCGAGCCGTCGCCGGAGGCGACCGTGGAGTCGACGTCGATGTCCTGGTCGAAGTCGCCGCCGTGGGTGTCGACCTGCTGGTGGACGGAGTTGTCGACGACGGTGTCGCGCTCGTCGATGTGGTTGTTGGTGATGTAGGTGTTGAGGTAGCGGACGGTGGCGTCCCGGTCGCTCTCGCCGTGGTGCTTGTCCGGGACGTGCGGGGGCACATGGACGTTGTGGTTGCCGCCGCCATTGCTCCCGTTTCCGCTGGTGTACTCGCGGTCGGAGTCGGCGTCCTGGCTGTCCTCGAGCAGGAGGAGGGCGTCGCGGAGATCCTCGGGCGTGATGTCGCCGCAGGTGGAGAGGTAGGTCTGCGGGTCCTCCCGGTAGGAGGCCATCGCCTCCGGGTCGCGGAACAGGCTGAACAGCAGGTCGAGCAACGAGGTCGAGGTGGTCATCTCGGGTCATCTCCCGGTCGGTGGTCGGTTCGCCGGTCGTCGGCGTGGGGCGAGAGAGCGGGGGCGTGCAGCGCGGACGGGGGGAGCGGTCCGCTCCTGCACCGCAGGAGCGGACCGCCCGGGAACGCGAACCGGGCTGAGCTCAGTCGTCGACGTCGAGGGCGTTGTGGCTCCGGTCGTCGGTGTGCACGGAGTCGTGCGAGTCGACGTCGGTGTCGGCGCGGAACTCGTTGAAGGAGTCCGACGCGTTGTCGGTCTCGTCGTTGAACGAGCCGTCGAACTCGGCGGAGTTCCTGATCGTCGAGTTGAGCTCGTTGAACGAGTCGTTCACGTCGTAGTCGCCGGTGGCGGTGTTGCCGACCGAGAGTGCGCCGCCGCGGCTGACGTTGACGTCGTCGAACGAGGACTTGTTGGCGTCGCCGATGCCGAAGGCGACCGTGTTGCCGTCGCCCTCGATGACGTCGTTGTTGGTCCCGATGACGTTCTCGTTGCCGCTGAAGTTGCCCCGGCCGACCTGGTTGTCGTCGCCGCTGACGATGGAGGAGCCGCTGATGTCGTCACCGGCCCCGACCGCGCCGTCACCGGAGGCGGTCGCCGAGTCGAGGTCGACGTCGCGGTCGAAGTTGCCGCGGAAGCGGAAGTCGTCGTCCCGGTAGTCGTCCCGGTAGTCGTCGTTGCGGAAGTCGCCGTTGCGGAAGTCGTCCTTGAAGTCGTCGCCGCCGGCGACGTAGGTGTTGGTGATGTAGCGGCTGAGGTAGTCGACCGCGGCGTCGTGCTCGCCGCCGTCGTGGTGGAGCGGAACCGGGGGCAGCGAGGCGAACTGCGTGTCGTTGTGGCCGGTGTTGTACCCCCGGTCGAAGTCGGCGGTCTGGTTGTCCTCGATCAGGACGAGGGCGTCGCGGACGTCCGCCGGGCTCAGGTTGTCGAGGCCGTAGTTCCGCAGGGCCGCGCCGGGGTCCTGCGCGTACAGGTCGCGCGACTGTTCGTTGGCGAGCAGGTCACGCAGGAACTCGAACAGGGTCATGGGCTCGGCCATTCAGATCATCTCCGATGTTCATGGTGGTCATGGCGTTGTCGTCCGGACCGACCGGCATTGACGCGACGCTATGAGTGGTCCACCACCGAGCCATCGGGGATCCGCCAGGGTTCGCCGGAGTCCGCATTCGGGGATCGGACACGAAAGGGTGTAGGGGATTCCGGGAATGCGTAGGGGATCTGCCTCGTCGGCCGTGTCACCCATTCGTGGGCGTGCTGATCACGGCATTTCAGGAGTAGTGGAAGAATCCGATCTTCGTGGCCCGGAAAATGGTCTATCACCTGCGGGGAACGACCGCCGCCGGTGTGGGCCGCGCCCGACGGGACGATCATCGATCGGAGCCGCCGGGTGGTGCCCGCTCAGGAGGCCGGTCCGGGGCCTGCCACGGCGTCCACGCTCGCGTTCACCCCGACGGGGGCCGCCTCGTCGTTCCGGGCACGGGGATCCAGGCGCTGCTCCATGCCCCGGACATGCCACGAGCCCGGTCGCGGGAGGAGACCGGGCTCGGGACGGAGGGGAAGCTCAGGAACCGGCGCTCAGGTCGGCGCCGATCTCGCGCAGCCGGGGCTCGTGCTGGCGGGCGTGGTGCCCGCAGAAGAACAGCTCGTTGCCGGTCGGGAGCAGCGCGCGCATCTGGGCGGCGGCGCTGCAGCGGTCGCAGCGGTCGTGCCGGATGTGTCGGGTGTAGAGGGGGTGCGCGATGCGGTTGCGGAGGGCCATGTCGTCACGCCGCCGCGAGCAGTGCCTCGCCGGAGGCGGTGAGCCGCGCCGGTCCCGTGTGCGAGCCGGAGGCGATCAGCCCGGCTGCCGCGAGCCGGGGGCCCGCGAACTGGTCGCTGAGGAACCGGCCGTCCACGACCAGTGCCCTGTCGGCGGTGCCGGAGATCTCGCAGCGGCCCGCGGCGACGGCGCGGAGAACGGCGCGATCACGGTGGCTGAGAGGGTTGGCGGCGGTGTTCATCGTCGTTCTCCTTCCGGTCCGGTTCTTGCGGTGACCATTGAAGGGTCCGCCGCCGGCCCTACCACCGGCCAGCCCGCTGCCCCCCGCTCCACTGGTGCGAACCCGCCACTTCCGGCTGGGGGCTGACCCCCACCCGACCGCGTTTCCGGAGCCGCCGCACGAACGTGCACTGGTTCATGAGTGGTCATGAACCAGTGCACGTTGATCATGCGTGTGCTCGAGTCAGCGGGATCAGGGGCGCATGCGCTCCGCGGCAGCGAGGACGGCGGCCGCGTGCGCGCGGGCGTCCTCCGGGTGGTCCAGCGTGCGGCCCGGGACCACGAGGATGCGGCGGCCGAACAGGTGGACGCCTCCGGTCCAGGTCAGCTTGTGCGTGTCGCGCTCGGCCAGCCGGATCGGCTCGGGCAGATCCACGTTCGCGCGCCGGGTCGTCTCCTCGCCGGTGTCGGGCACGGGCCGGAGCGCGCGCACGCTGCGCAGCGGCGCCGGCTCGTGCCGGCTTCCCGGCAGCTCGATCGAGCACGGGCACAGTGACGAGCACGTGGGCGCGTTCGCGTCGTCAGCATCCGGCTCCGGCGCGTCGGCGGCACGGTCACTGCACGCCTTGCTGGTGGGGACGATCGTCGGCCGGAACCGCGACGGGTAGCGGACGCCCATCCACGTGCGGCGACGGTCTGCCGAGGCCGTGGCCGCGGACTTGACGGCCTCGACGAGCCGGCGGACGACCTCGGTCCTGTTCGCGCTCGCGACCCCGGTGGACTCCCAGTCGACCGTCGAGACGATCCGGGCGATCTCGTCGCGATCGCCCGGATCGACAGGTCGGGGAGCAGGGGAGCGGACGATGCGGTAGCCGCGGGCTTCCAGCCACGCGGCCATGTGCGCGGGAGCGCGGGTGGCGGGGGCCTGGTTCGTGCCTGAGGCGAGGAGGTAGTCCGTCATCGCGTCGGCAATCACTGCGGCTGTGTCCACGACCCCAGGGTGCTGCTCCACCCACCCTCGTGTCGTCATGGCCTGCGGGCATCTCCTCTACCGGTTGGCAGGAACCCCTATTGGAGGCAAGCGCGGAACACGGGCTCATTCGCGGTGTCCTGCTGCTCGTCGCCGTCGAACTCGGGTGTTCCGGCTAGCTGCAATGTGCGTCGCCGCATCCACTGCGATGCTGCACAAGTGCTGCGACGTTGCCTGATAGTCGATGACAACGAGCGCTTCCTCGAGATCGCCCGGATCAGTCTCGAACGTCAGGGGCTGGAGGTGGTGGGGACGGCGACGACGATCGCCGAGGCCCTGCTGGAGGCGAGCGTGGTGCGCCCGGACGTCGTGCTGGTGGACGTCGCCCTCGGGACCGAGAGCGGGTTCGAGCTCACCCGGCGGCTCGTCGAGGACTTCCCTGAGCTGCGGGCCCGCGTCGTGCTGATCTCGACGCGGGGTGAGGAGGATCTCGCTGACCTGATCGCGTCCAGCCCGGCGGCCGGGTTCCTCTCGAAGTCCCTCCTCTCGGCGGCCGCCGTTCGGGGTCTGGTGGACGCCGGGGGTAGCTGAGCCGGCTGGGGCGGATGCACGAATGCCACGCGGGAAGCGGCGCATCGCGGGCCAGCATCCGAGTGAGCCTCGCGCGGTGGAGCGGCCGGAGGGTCGTCAGGGGTGCGCGCACCCGTTAGCGTCTCGCCGCAGGAGCCGTGAGATGGCAGATGCCCAGTTCCGACCGCGCATGTTCAGCTGGCTGAGCGGGCTGCTCACCGGGGCGGTGCTGGTGGCCGCGGTGAGCGGCCTGATCGCGCTGCTCGCCGAGCACGTCCCGGTGCTGAGCCTGCTGGTCCTCTACCTGCTGGCGGTTCTCCCGATCGCCCTCCTGTGGGGTTCGGCGCTCGCGGCGGTGGTGGCGGTGGCCAGCGTCGCGGCCTTCATCTTCCTGTTCCTGAACCCGGTCCAGGTCCGGATGACGGAGCAACAGACCCTCTTCCCGCTGGCGGTCTTCCTCCTCACGGCGGTCGCCGTCGGGCAGCTGGGAGCGCGGTCGCAACAGCAGGCGCGGGAGTCCGCGAGGCTCAGCGACGAGCAGGCCGCGTTGCGGCGCGTCGCGACCCTCGTCGCGCACTCGACCCCGGCGCTCGAGGTCTTCGAGGCCGTCACCCGCGAGGTGGGTCTGCTCTGTGGCGCCGACCTCGCGCGCCTGGAGCGTTACGAGGAGGACGGGTCCGTGACGGGTGTCGCCGCCTGGAGCCGGGTACCGGTCCGGCTGGCGGTGGGCACGCGGTTCGCCCTCGAGGGCTTGAGCGTCGCGGCCCAGGTGCGGTTGACCGGCGGTCCGGTTCGCGTGGACGGCTTCGAGGGCGCGAGCGGACCGATCGCCGAGGAGGCGCTGGACCTGAAGATCCGGTGGTCGGTCGGCTGCCCGATCGTCGTCGCCGGGCACCTGTGGGGGGTGATCGCGGCCTCGTCGAGGAACGATGTCCCGTTCCCGGTTAACACCGAGGCGCAGCTCGCGGACTTCACTGAGCTCGTGGCCACCACGATCGAGAACGCCCAGGGCCGCGCCGAGATCAGTCAGCTCCTGGAGAACCAGGCTGCGCTGAGACGGCTGGCCACCCTCGTCGCCCGCAACACACCCGCCGCCGAGGTGGTCTCCGCGGTCGCCTCCGAGGTCGGCAGCGTGATCGGAGCCACCGCCACGGTCATCGTCCGTCTCGACGCGGACGGCCTCTTCACGGTGGCCGCCCGGGCCGGCGAGCGCCGGGACCTGATGGGTGCGGGGTCCCGGTGGACGATCGAGCCGCCCCACGTCGTCGCGACCGCAGTGGCCACGGGGCGGCCGGCCCTCTTCGAGGGCTACGGCCGGTTGTCGGGCCGGCTCGCCGACGAGCTTCGGCAGCTCGACATCCATGCTGCGCTCGCCATCCCGATCATGGTCGGCGAACGGACATGGGGCGCGCTGTGTATCGCGTCGCGTGACATCCGCTTTCCCACCGGCACCGAGCAGCGGATGGAGGCGTTCACCGAGCTCGTGTCCATCGCCATCGCGGATGCGGAGAGCGCGGCCGAGCTCGCCGCCTCCCGGGCCCGGATCGTCACCGCGTCGGACGAGGCACGGCGCCAGATCGAGCGGGACCTGCACGACGGCGCCCAGCAGCGGCTCGTCACGTTGGGGCTCGAGCTGAGCATCCTGCAGAGCTCGCTGCATCCGAGCCTGGGCGAGGTGCGTTCCGGGATCGTCCGGATCTCCGAGGAACTGTCCGAGGTGATCGACGAGCTGCGCGAGATGTCCCGCGGGATCCACCCGGCGATCCTCTCCGAGGGAGGGCTCAGCCCCGCCCTGCGGGCGCTCGCCCGGCGTTCGACGATCCCGGTGGAGCTCGACGTCAGGACGCAGGCCCGCTTCCGCGAGCCGGTCGAGGTGGCGGCGTACTACGTCGTCTCCGAGGCGCTGACCAACATGACGAAGTACGCCGACGCCTCGTACGCGACGGTGGTCATGGAGGAGCGGTACGGGACCATGCGGCTCTCGGTGCAGGACGATGGTGTCGGCGGTGCTGATCCCGCGCGCGGCTCCGGGCTGGTCGGCATCCGGGACCGGGTGGAGGCCCTGGGCGGGTCGTTCGAGGTCAACAGCCCCATCGAGGAGGGCACGCTGATCCAGGTCTGCCTCCCGATCCAGCCCGAGTGAGGGACGCCGTCAGCGCGACTCCAGGAACGTCAGCACCGCGAGCACCCGGCGGTGGTTGTCGTCGGTCTCGGGCAGGCTCAGCTTCGTCAGGATGCTGCGCACGTGCTTCTCGACCGTCCCCTCGCTGATCCAGAGCCGCCGGGCGATGCCCGCGTTGGAGCGGCCCTCGGCCATCAGCGTCAGGACGTCGCGTTCGCGGGCGCTGACCACGGAGAGAGGGTCGTTCCGCTTGCGGGCGCCCACCAGTTCCTGCACGAGCGCCGGGTCGACGACGGATCCCCCTCGGGCGATCCGTTCGAGCGTGTCGATGAACTCCGCCACCTCGGTGACCCGGCTCTTGAGCAGGTACCCGATGCCCTGGCCGCTGGCCAGCAGCTCCACCGCGTGCTCGACCTCGACGTGCGCCGAGAGGACGCAGATCCCCGTGCCCGGGAACTCCCGCCGGATCTCCCTGGCCGCCTCCAGACCCTCGTTGGTCTGGGTCGGCGGCATCCTGATGTCGACCACCACCAGGTCGGGTGCCGCCTCGCGCACGAGCTCCAGGAGCCGGGCGGCATCGCCTGCCTGCCCGACCACCTGGAAGCCCGTGCGTTCGAGCAGGCTCGCGAGACCTTCGCGGAGCAGGACGTCGTCCTCGGCGATGACCACTCGCAGCGGGGTCATGGCTGCCCGGGCGCGGGCTCTGCGCGGGCGAACGGGACCGACATATCTCCCATGGAGGGGATTATCCCGGCCTCAGGGGCCGGCAGCGAGTTCTCGGCGGCACGGGCCCCGGTGTGCCGGCCGCTCAGCGCGATGTGCTCTGCGCAGTCCGCTCGGCCCGCTTCACGGGTTCGAAGGCGCAGCCTCCCGAATGGGCCTCTGGAAGGGCGCAGGTGCGGCCGGTGGGTAGGTGCACGCGTCCGCACAGGTGGGCTTTCGCCAGCTGTTCGTCGACGCTGCAGTTGTGGATCTCGAGCCGTTCACGTGCCTTGGTATTGTCGATCTCCTGCATGATGCATCCCGGATGTCGTCGAGCAGGACAGTGACGTGGGCCACTGTGCCGCGTCCCCTGTCGGTCGTCGACAACCGCGCCGGGTGGTTACGCAGCGCAGTGGTCTCAGTCGCCGGCGACCACCCGGAGCAGGCCCGTGGTGAGTGCGGCCGGGGTGAGGTGCCGGTAGCCGACCGTGTCGAAGACGACGAGGAGCTGGTGGGGGTCGGCCTCGAGGACGGTGCCGCCGCCCCACGTCGTGTGCTCCACCCGGCTGCCGGGGTCCACCGGCGCCCGGCCCTGGCCCGCTGCGGCTACGACGTTCGGGCGAGCCAGCCCGTGCAGCGTCCTCGGTGCGGGACGGCGGTCGTTGTCGCAGGTGCCGCACGGCGGGGTGTACTGCTCCCCGAAGTACGCCAGCAGCTCGGTGCGGCGGCAGTGCATCGTCTCCGCGTAGTAGCTGATCGCGTCGATCCGGCTCGCCGCGACCGCCTGGCGGATCTCCTCGGCGTCGTGCGTGCGCTCGGTCGTGCGATGGGCCTGCTCGCCCTCGGCGACGTGCGGCACGACGACGCCGTCGTGCAGGACCGCCGCTCCGGCGTCGGCGAGCCGCTCCACGACCCGCTCGGCGCGCCGGGTGCCCAGGCCGACGTGCTGGGCGAGGTCGGTGAGCGGGATCGGGCCGGTGGCCCGGGTCAGCGCGGAGAGAACGGCGTCCACGTCGCCGTCCCGGACCCGGGCGGCAGCCGCGAACATCCGGGGCAGGCGCAGGTCGGCGGGGTTGAACACCAGGACCGCCCGGGCCGGGCGCCCGTCCCGGCCCGCCCGGCCGATCTCCTGGTAGTACTCGTCCAGGCTGCCCGGCGGGCTGGCGTGCACGACGCTGCGCACGTCGGGCTTGTCGATGCCCAGCCCGAAGGCGCTGGTGGCGACGACGACGTCCAGCGAGCCCGACAGGAAGGCGTCCTGCGTCGCGGAGCGCTCGGCCGCCGGGAGCCCCGCGTGGTAGGGCGCGGCGGTGAAGACCAGGTGCCGGAAGCGTTCGGCCAGCTCCTCGCAGTGCCGCCGGCTGGCCGCGTAGACCAGGGCCGGGGTCGGGCCGGCGAGCACCTCGTCCACGACCACGTCGTCGCCCCGGACCTTGTCGTGGGTGGTGGTGCCGTGGACCGCACGCACGGCGAGGTCGATGTTCGGGCGGTCGAACCCGGCGACCACGACGGCGGGGTCGCGCATGCCGAGGCGTCGGGTGATCTCGGCCTGCACCGGCGGAGCAGCCGTTGCGGTGAGGGCGAGGACCTGGGGGTCCCCGACGAGCTGCCGGGCGTCGGTGAGCTGCAGGTAGTCGGGCCGGAAGTCGAAGCCCCACTCGCTCACCAGGTGCGCTTCGTCGACGACGAGCAGCGCGCACGGGCGTCCGGTCGTCGCCAGCAGCTCGCGGGTGGCAGGACGGGCGAGCTGTTCCGGCCCGAGCAGCAGGAAGTCCAGCTCGCCGGCCGCCACGGCGGCCCGGGCGGCGCGGGCCTCGGCGACGTGCACGGTGGCGTTGAGCTGTGCGGCCCGGATCGGACGCCCGTCGGGCATGCGGCGACCCTGCAGCCCGCGCAGCTGGTCGCGCTGCAGCGCGACCAGCGGTGACACGACCACCGTCAGGCCGCCGGCGGACAGCCCGGCCAGCTGGTAGACGGCGCTCTTGCCGCTCCCGGTCGCGAGAACGGCGAGGGTGTCGCGGCCGGCGAGCACCGGTTCCAGCGCACGCCGCTGGACCTCGCGCAGCTCGGGGTAGCCGAACACATCGCGGGCCAGCGCGGTGACGTCGGCGAGACCCGCGCCTGGCCGCGGACCTCCGGACGCCGTCACGGCAGCCCTCTCCCGGCGGTCTCGTGACCGTCCGGCCGGCCTGATCCCATCCTCGGTCCCGCCTTCCCGTCCGCCGGCTGCTCCTCCATCATGCTGCGCGTTCCGCTCCGGTGCCGTCGTCACGGCGGTGGGCCGGTGATCTCGGATTCACCTGTATCGGGTGAGTCTCACCGGTGCCGCGCGGAGAAGTCTGGTCCGTTCGGAAGGCCGTTCGCTGATCGCGTGACCGGCTGTGCGGGAGCGGTCACGGACCGGCGGAACTGCGCGGACCGCTCCACCGACCAGCAGTGCGACGTGAGTGAGGAGAGTCCCATGCCCGAGGTCGTGTTCCCGCTCGACAACAGCAAGAAGTTCACCGACCAGCAGATCGTCGGACACAACCGGTGGCACCCGGACATCCCCGCGCAGGTCCAGGTCAAGCCGGGCGATGCGTTCCGGGTGGAGTGCCGGGAGTGGTTCGACGGCGCGATCCACAACGACGACTCCGCCGAGGACGTGCTGAACGCGCCGTTGCCGAGCGTCCACGTGCTCAGCGGCCCGCTCGAGGTGCAGGGAGCGGAGCCCGGCGACCTGCTGATGGTGGACATCCTCGACGTCGGCCCGGTCCCGCAGGAGGACTCCGGGCCGCTGGCCGGGCAGGGGTGGGGCTACACCGGGATCTTCGCCAAGGAGAACGGGGGCGGGTTCCTGACCGACCAGTTCCCCGACGCCTACAAGGTGATCTGGGACTTCCGTGGCGGCGTGGCGACCTCGCGGCACGTCCCCAGTGTGTCCTTCGTCGGCATCGTGCACCCCGGCCTGATGGGCACCGCGCCATCGGCCGACCTGCTCGCCACCTGGAACGCCCGCGAGCAGGAGCTCATCGACACCGACCCGGACCGGGTGCCACCGCTCGCGCTGCCGCCGCTGCCCGACTCGGCGGTCCTCGGCACGCTGTCCGGTGACGACTTCGACCGGGTGGCCCGCGAGGCCGCCCGCACCGCGCCCCCGCGGGAGAACGGTGGCAACCAGGACATCAAGAACTTCACCAAGGGGACCCGGGTCTTCTACCCGGTCTTCGTCCCCGGCGCGAAGCTGTCGATGGGAGATCTGCACTTCTCCCAGGGCGACGGTGAGATCACCTTCTGCGGGGCGATCGAGATGGGTGGGTTCATCGACCTCGGGGTCGACCTGATCAAGGGTGGGATGGAGACCTACGGCGTCTCCGAGAACGCGATCTTCATGCCCGGCAACGTGGCGCCGCAGTACAGCGAGTGGCTGGCCTTCTCCGGTACCTCGGTGACGCTCGACGGCAAGCAGCACTACCTGGATGCGCAGCTGTCCTACCAGCGGGCCTGCCTGCACGCGATCGACTACCTGACCAAGTTCGGCTACTCGCCGGAGCAGGCGTACATGATCCTGGGTGCGGCGCCGATCGAGGGCAGGCTCTCCGGTGTCGTCGACATCCCGAACTCGTGCTCCACGGTCTACATCCCGACCGCGATCTTCGACTTCGACGTCAGCCCGGGCAAGGGCGGCCCGCACCAGGTCGACCCCGGCCAGGGCGTGCCCAAGGCCAGCTTCTGACAGCGCGTATCACCGGACTCCCGGTGCATGCAGCGGCGGCCGGCGGAGGGCGTCGGCCGCCGGGGCCAGCCCGGCGACGAGTGCGATCAGCAGGCAGCCGGCGCAGGCCAGTGCAACGGGACCCCAGGGGACGGACAGCACGAGCGGACCGGTGCCCGCGAGAACGGCGGCCGTCAGTGCCAGCACCACGGCCGTCGTCAGCCCCGCGAGTGCCACCGCGGCCAGCACGACGAGACCCACCTCGACGACGATCATGGTGGTCAGCTGCAGGGGCGTGGCGCCGGTGAGGCGGAGCGCGGTGAGCTCACGGCGCCGTGCGGCCGTCGACATGACGAAGGTCGTCGCGATCGAGATCGCCGTGTAGGTGATCGTCAGCCCGATGACCGACAGCACGGCGAGCCGGTCGATCTCCTCGTCGCCCGCGGTGCGGTCGGCGAGGACGTCCCCGGTCGCGCCCGCCGTCGCGCCGTGCGCGGTGGCGAGCGCGCCGACGGCGCGCAGTGCCGCCGCCGGGTCGGCGCCGGGGGCGAGCGCGACGTAGGCGGTGTCGGGGGACGTGCGCCCGGCCGTGCCGCCCGCGGTCGGCCACGAGAGCAGCGCGGCGCTGCCGCCCATGGCGTGGTCGGCGACGACGGCGACCACGGTCGGCCGCACCGCGGCGCCGTCGGCCGGCCGGAGGTGGGCGGTGGCGCCGACCTGCCAGCCGTGGTCCCGCGCGGTCGCCTCGGAGACGGCGGCGGTGTCAGGACGGTCGAGACCGGCCAGCGCGCCGGCGACGAGGGGGAGCCGCATGGCGGTGCCGATGCCGCTGGAGGCGTAGGTCACCGCCACCTGCCGGACCCCCGATGAGCCCGCGTCGACCGATGCCGATGCCCCGGCGGTCGGCTCGACGGCGGCCACCCCCGGCACACCGGCCAGCCCGGCGACGAGCTCGCGGTCGAGCCCGACCGGGCCCGACGCGCTGACGACGATCTCCGCCGTCACCCGGTCGCGTTCGGCCGCCGCGGCCGTGGCGGTGAGCGTGGCGGTGCTGGCCAGCGTCGCGGCGGCGAGCCCCACCGTGATGAGCACGGGGGCGGCGGTCGACGCCGTGCGCCGCAGCCCGGCACGCACGTTCGCGCTGCCGATCAGCCCGACTCCGCTGCTGGTGAGCGCCGTGACCGGCGCGAGCAGCAGCGGGACGAGCACCGGTGTGAGCAGGGCCAGCGCGAGCAGCGTCGCGATAGTCACCAGCAGCACGTAGGCCGAGGCGACGCCCGTGGTCTCACCGAGGGCGAGGGGGACGACCCCGATTGCCGTGGCTCCCAGCAGCGCCGCCCCGACCCAGCGCCCCCGGCCCATGACGCGACGGTCGACCGCGGCGTCGCGCAGTGCCTCGAGCGGACGGACGGCGCCCGCCCGCCGGGCCGCGGCCGTCACCCCGAGCCAGGCGGTGCCGAGCCCGACGAGGCCGGCCGCCGCGATCGGTGCCCACTCGGTCCGGATGGTCAGGTCCGGGGGAGCGAAGCCGGCGTCGACGAGCCAGGCGGCCACCGGCGGTGCGCCGAGCCTGCCCAGCGCGGTCCCGAGGCAGGCGGCGACGAGACCGACGAGCATCGCCTCGGCCCGAACCATGCGACGGATCTGGCGCGGCGCGGCACCGGACATGCGCAGGAGCGCCAGCTCCCGGCGGCGCTGCGCGACGGAGTAGGAGAACGTCCCCGCGACGACGAACGTGGCAGCCAGCGTGGCGACCGCGGCGGCGTTGCCCAGCAGCGTCACCCCCAGCATCCGGCGCACGGCGTCCGGGTCCGGCTCGGCGTCGACCCGGTCCGGCCCGGTCAGCACCCGGGTGTCGGCGCCGAGACCGGCCGGCGCGGGGGCGCCCGGAGCCAGCCGGAGCGCGACCGCGTCGACGCGGGCGCCTGCCCATCCGGTGACGACGTCGTCGCGGACGTAGGCGACCGGCAGCGACCCCTCCAGCACCCCGCTGACGGTCAGCACCCGCGGCCCGTCGACGGTGTGCACGCGCAGCACCGAGCCGGGCGCGGCGCCCGCGGAGGCCGGCAGGACGATCTCGTCCCCCGAGTCCGGGGCCCCTCCGGCGACCAGCCCGCCGGTCTGGAACCGCGCGGTGCTCCACGGGCGCGCCGTCCAGGTCCGCCCCGCCGCCTCCACGGGCGCGCGCCGGTCCGGGACCGCCGAGAGCACGCCCTCGGCGCCGGCCAGCCGGGTGACCGCCGTGGCGGGAACGGCGGCCGTCGTCACCGAGCCGGGTCCGTCCGTCCCGATCACGACGGCGTCCGCCCCGGCGAACCACGCCGGTGGCCCGTCGCGCCGGTCGAGCGTGGCGAACAGGCAGAGCAGCGTCGTGGTCACGAGAGCGACCCCGAGGACCAGGGCGAGCGCGGTGCCGGTGAAACCGGCCCACCGGGCGGCCAGGGTGCGTGCGGCGATCCCGATCACGGCGCCGACTCCAGCGCGGACAGGCGCGCGGTGACGGTCTCGACCGTCGGGGCGGTGAGCTCGCCGGCGACCCTGCCGTCGTAGAGGAACACGACGCGGTCGCCCCAGGCGGCCGCCGCCGGGTCGTGGGTGACCATGACGACGGTCCGGCCCGCGGTGTCGACGAGATCGCGGAGCATTGCGAGCACCTCGCGGCCCGTGGTGGAGTCCAGCGCGCCGGTCGGCTCGTCGGCGAACACCACCGCGGGCGCCACCACCAGCGCCCTGGCGATCGCGACGCGTTGCTGCTGGCCGCCCGACAGCTCGGCCGGCCTGCGCCCTCCGGTGCCGGCCAGCCCCACCGCCGCCAGCGCCGCGTCCACCTCGCCCGCCCGTGGCCTGCGCCCGCCCAGTACCAGTGGCAGCGCCACGTTCATCGCGACGGTGAGGCTCTCGACGAGGTTGAAGGACTGGAACACGAACCCGACGCGGTCGCGGCGCAGCAGTGTCCGTGCGGTCTCGTCCAGTCCCGCCAGGTCGGTGCCGGCCAGCCGCACGTCGCCGGCATCGGGGTCGTCGAGTCCGGCGGCGCAGTGCAGCAGCGTGCTCTTGCCCGACCCGGACGGCCCCATGATGGCGGTGAAGGCGGTGGCGGCGAAGTCCACGTCCACGCCGTCCAGGGCCCGCACGGCGGCGTCGCCGCAGCCGTGGACCTTGCGCAGCCCGCGGACCCGGACGGCCGGATCGGCGGGTGTCGTCGGTGCGGGTGATCTCATGGGCACAGCCTGGTGACAGCATCGGCGCTGGTCACCGGTGTGCGGGAGAGTCATGGAGGTAGTGCAGGCGTTACCCGGCGGGTGGTCGGAAGGGGGAGGGTGCGGGGCCGTGTGTCCCCGTACCTTGTCGGTCATGACCACCGCGTCGCCACGCAGCGCGTGGGAGGCGCTCGCGGCCGGGCCGGTGCGGTTCCTCCGCACGAGCTGGCCGTGGCGGGTCGTCGGGTGGGCGCTGAGCGGGTGCCTGGTGGCGGTCGTCTGGACGGTGGCGTTCCTCGGGCTGGTGGTGGTCCCGGTCGCGGCGCTGCTCGCCCTGCTGACCGGGGTCGGGCTGGCCGACGTCGAGCGGCGGCGGTTGCGGCTGGTCGACCGGACCGCGGCCCCGTCACCGCACGCCCGCCCGCGCAGGCCGGGCTTCGTCGCGTGGTTCGCCACCCGGTTCCGGGAGGTCGCGACGTGGCGGGAGCTCGGCTACGCGGTGGTGTTCGCTCTCGTGCTGGCCTGGCTGGACGCCGCGATGGGCCTGGTGTTCTGCCTCGGCCTGGCGGTCGTCCTCGCGCCGGTGCTGATCGCGCTCACCCCGCAGGTGCAGCCCGACGAGCTGGTCTGGTTCGGCCCGTACCCGCTGCTGGCGCAGCTGGGACTGAGCCTGGCCGGCCTGTTGCTGCTGCCCGTGCTCGCCTACCTGGTCACCGCCTACGTCGCCGCTCGCGTGGCGTTGACCAGGGTGCTGCTGGTCGGGCGCGGGGGCCCGGCGCCGCATGCCGAGGTCGCCGAGCTCACCCGGTCGCGGGTGCGGCTGGTGGAGGCGATGGACGCGCAGCGGCGCCGGATCGAGCGCGACCTGCACGACGGCGCCCAGCAGCGGCTGACCGGGGTGGCGATGACGCTGGGCCTGGCCCGCCTGGAGCTCGACGGGACCACCGGTCCCGCGCGGGAGCTGGTGGACCGGGCGTACGAGCAGTCCCGGCTCGCGCTCGCCGAGCTGCGCGAGCTGGTGCACGGCATCCACCCGCAGGCGCTGGTCGACTCCGGCCTGCCTGCGGCGCTGGCCACGCTCGCGGACCGCTCGCCGGTGCCGGTGCAGCTCGACGTCACGCTGCCGGCCCGCCCACCCGCCGAGGTGGAGGCCGCGGCCTGGTTCATCGCCGGGGAGGCACTGGCCAACGTCGCGAAGCACAGCGGTGCAGCTCAGGCGTGGGTGCGCGCCAGGACGTCCGGCGGCGCGGTCGTCCTGGAGATCGGCGACGACGGCCGCGGTGGCGCCGACCCGGCGGGAGGCACCGGGCTCGTCGGGCTGGCCGACCGGGTGTCGGTCCTCGGCGGCCGCATCACGCTCAGCAGCCCGGACGGCGGCCCTACCCTGCTCACCGTGGAGCTGCCGTGCGGACCGTGATCGCCGAGGACTCGGTGCTCCTGCGCGAGGGGCTGGCCCACATCCTGCGGCGCTTCGGGCACGAGGTCACCGCAGTCGGTGACGCGCCGGGGCTGCTCGCCGCCGTGCGGCACGACCCACCGGACGTGGTGATCACCGACGTCCGGATGCCGCCGGGGTTCAGCAACGAGGGGCTCGTGGCGGCGCTGCAGCTACGCCGCGACCGGCCGGGGCTGCCGGTGCTGGTGCTGTCGCAGTACGTCGAGCACGGCTCCGCCGCGGAGCTCCTGGAGACCGGCGAGGGCGTCGGTTACCTGCTCAAGGACCGGGTCAGCGAGGTCGCCCACTTCATCTCCGCTGTCGAGGAGGTACGCGGCGGCGGCACCGTCCTCGATCCCGAGGTCGTCCGCAGGCTGCTCGCCCGCCGCCGCGTCCGGTCCCCGATCGACGCGCTCACCCCGCGGGAGCGCGAGGTCCTCGCCCTGATCGCCGAGGGCCGCTCCAACGCCGCGATCGCCCGCCGCCTCACGGTCACCGACGCGGCCGTGGCCAAGCACGTCAACGCGATCCTCACCAAGCTCGACCTGCCCCCGGCACCCGACGACCACCGCCGCGTGCTCGCCGTGCTCGCCTACCTCCGCGCCTGATCCTCCCTCCGCCCCGGGTCGTCGTCGCCGAGGGACTCGTCCACCGGCACCCGGGCGACCCCGGCCAGGTGGGGGTCCAGCTCACCGATCTCGAACCGGCACATCCCGACGACGTGCCAGAACTGGCTCGCGACCTCGCCCTCGACCTTGTAGCGGCCGTCGGGGGTGAAGGCCGCCCACCCCTCGGGGAGCCCGAGCAGCGTCATCCGGGCCGGCAGCGGGCCGGACGCGGACGACCACAGCCGCACCGTCCCGTCGGCGCTCCCGCTCGCCAGCTGGCCGCCCGCCGGGTGGAACGCCACCGACAGCACGCTGCCGGTGTGTCCGGTCAGCGTGTGCAGCAACGCCCCGGTCTGCGGCTGCCAGACCCGGATGGCGAGATCGTCGCCCGCGGTGGCCAGCAAGGCGCCCCCAGGGCCGAAAGCCACCGTCCACAACCGGCCCCCGTGCTGGTCCAGCACGTGCCGGGCCGTGCCGTTGGCGACGTCCCACACCCGGGCGGTGGCATCCCATGATCCGCTGGCCAGCAGGTCGCTGCCCGCGAAGTCGACCGCGTACACCCGGTCCCCGTGCCCGGCCAGCGTCCGCAGCAGCGTGCCGGACGCCGCGTCCCACAGGCGGACGAGCCCGTCGTCGCACCCGGTGGCGAGCAGGGTGCCGTCATCGTTGTAGGCGATCGAGCGCACCCGGCCGCCGTGCTCGCCGAGGGTGTGGACGAGCCGGCCGAGCGTGCGGTCCCACAGCCGCACGGTGTCGTCGTCGTTGGCGGTGGCCAGGATGGCGCCCGACGGGCTGAAGGCGGTGGCCCAGACCGGGCCCGGTTCCACCTTGATGTGCCGCTCGAACCGGCCCTCCGGGAGGTTGAACAGGTTGAGCCTGCTGTCGTTGCTGACGATGGCGAGCCGGGCCGCCGTCGGGCTGAACACCGCCGTCTCCAGCTTGACGAACTGGTCGGCCGGGTCTTTCAGCCGCCGCAGCAGGCGTCCCGTTGCCGGGGCCCACAGCCGCACGGTGCCGTCGTTGCCGCTGGTGGCCAGGGTGGTGCCGGCCGAGTCGTAGTGCACCGACGTCACCTGGCGGTCATGGCCGGAGATCACGTGCCTGCGGTGCCCGGTGGCCGGGTCCCACAGCCGCGTCGTCATCTCGTCGTCGCTGACGGCGAGCTGTGTGCCGTCGGGACGGAACGCGAACGGCCAGATCGACCCGGTGTGGCCGGTGAGCGTGTGGCGGACCTGCCCGGTGGCGGTGTCCCAGAGGAGCATCGTGCCTGCGCTGTCGCCGGTGGCCAGCAGCCCGCCCGCCGGGTCGAACGCGACCCCGTGAACCGACTCGGTGTGACCGGCCAGCACGTGGCGCGGCCGTCCGGTGTCGACGTCCCAGATCCGGACGCCGCCACTGGCGTCACCGCAGGCGAGCAGGCGCTCGGTCGGGTGGAACGCCACGGCGTAGACCCCTCGGCTGTGCCCGGACAGCACGGTGACCGCCCGGCCGGTCGCGGGGTCCCAGGTGCGGACGTCGCCGTCGCGGCCCCCCGTGGCGAGCAGGTCGCCCGCCGGGCTGAACGCGACCCGGAAGACCCGCTCGCCCGCACCGGTGAGCTCGCCGAGCGACGCGCCGCTCGTCGTGTCCCACAGCCGGACGCTGCCGTCGCGGTAGACGGCGGCGACGAGGTGCCCGCGCCAGGCCAGGTCGGCGACGAAACCACGCCCGCCCGGGAGCTCGTGGCGCAGCTGCCCGGTCGAGACGTCCCACAGTCGCAGCACCCCGGCGGCGTCGCCGGTGGCGAGCATCTCGGCGGTCGGGTCGAGCGCGACCGGCCAGGGCCAGCGGTCGTGCCCGGCGAGGACGTGGCGGCAGGCCCCGGTGGCCGCGTCCCACACCCGCACGGTGGCGTCGGCGGACCCGGTGACGAGCACGTCGCCCCCGTAGGAGACGGCGAAGACCCGGTCGCGGTGCCCCTGCAGGGTGCGCAGGGGCAGCCCGGTGACCGTGTCGCAGACCAGCACCCCGCCGTCCTCGCTGCCGATGGCGAGCATGCCGCCGTCGGGGCTGTAGGCGAGCACCTGCGGCAGCCGGCCGAGCTCGGAGTGGAAGCCGTGGCGGACACCGACGGCGCCGGGGGCCAGCTCGGCCGCGACCGGGTGCCCCGGTGCGACGGCGGCGCCACGCAACGCCTCGGTGTCCCGCACACCCGTGGTGTTGATGAGCGCGGCGCGTCGCCAGACGCTGCCGGTCAGCTGGGCACCGGTGAGGTCGGTGCCGGTCAGCCGGGCCCTGGTGAGGTCGGCGCCGCGCAGGTCGGCCCCGGCCATGCGGGCCTCGTCAAGGCGCGCGCCCACGAGCCGTGCGCCGTTCAGCCGGGCTCCGCGCAGATCGGCGGCCACCAGCCGGGCGCCGGTCAGGTCCGCGCCGGTCAGGTCGACCCCGTCGAGGCTCCGGTAGGACAGGTCCTCCCCGATGAGCGACGCGCCGCGCAGATCCGCGGTGGCGGGGATCCGGAGCCGCGAGCTGATCTTCATCGCGTTGGCTCTCGCGACGTCGCCGGAGCGCGCGTCGGCCAGCACGGTGTCCACCCAGGCCCGGCAGTGGCGCGGGTCGGCGAGCTCGCACAGGAAGTCGACGATCAGCTGTGACAGCTGGCTCCGGTGCAACAGCGCAGGTGCTCGCTCGCCCGCGCGCAGCTCGTCGGCGATCGCGTCGGCCACCAGCCATTCCATGACCGACCGGTGGATGAAGCCGAAGAGCCCGTCGTCGGTGCGCACCAGCAGGCTCCCGGAGGCGACGGCGTGCACCACCTGGGGCCCGGAGAGCTCGCCGTCCGCCAGGTCGGTGAGGGCGTCGACCACCTCGGCGAGGTCGGCGAGCCCCAGGTGCGCGGCGCCGGTCTCCCACAGCCGCAGGGCCAGCGCGGTGGCGGCCCGCCTGCGGTCGGCCACGGTGAGACCGGACCGTGCGGCCGTGCGGTCGGCGGCCCGGTCGGTCTCGAAGCTCAACCAGGAGTCGATGATCTCGCGGTAGAGCCCGGAGGCGCCGATGGCGTTGCCGCTGCGCGCCGCGGCCTGCAGCCGCTCGTCGGGCAGGTCGGCGATGAAGCTGAGCATCCGCGGGTTCTGGCCCAGGTCGGCCAGGCTCTGGACGGCCGTCACCAGGCGCAGCCGGGCGTCGGCCCGGCGCTCGTCGCCGTGGTAGCGGTTCAGCAGATACACGCGGATCTGGGCCGGGGTGAAGTCCTCGACCCCGATGATCCGGCGCTGTGACAGGGCCTCGACCTGCTCACCGAGAGCGGTGACGACCTGGCCGTGGGAGCGGAAGTGCTGGGTCCGGCTCGCGACGACGATCTTGGCGCGGCCCTGCGCCGCCTGCACGAGCGTGCCCAGGTGCTCCGCGGCACGGTCGTAGCTGACGCGCGTGACGAGCTCGTCGAACCCGTCGAACAGGAGCACGATGCGGCCTTCGCGCAGCATGTAGAGGAAGGCGTTGATGTCGATCCGCGTCTCGCCCTCGTTGGTCAGGTGGGCGGCCACGAGCGCGGCCACCGAGTTGGCCGTGTCGAGGGTGCGCAGCTCGATCAGGATCGGGATCACGGCCGGTGAGGTCTCGGCGAGCCGGCGCGCGACCTCGCGCATGACGAACGTCTTGCCGTGCCCGAACTCCCCGAGTACCAGCACGAACCGGCCGTGGTCGGTCGGTGCCAGCAGGTCCACGAGCTCCGTGGCCAGGTCGGCGCGCACCTCGCGGCCGGGTTGGTCGAGGTCCCGGAACCGTTGCGGGACGTAGAGCGACGGCGGGTAGCGCCGGTCGGCGCGCAGCCGGGCCGTCTGCCGGGCGAGGAAGTCGGACAGGTCGATCAGGCCCTGGAACTCGGTGAAGCTGCGCAGCCGCACCCCGCGGCGCGCCGCCTCGTCCCGCAGCGTCTGCGGCGGGTTCGGGCCCTCGTACACGAGCTCGGCGCCGGGCTCGGTCGTGTGCGTGCAGAACGCGGTGAGGATGTCTCTCGTGATCTCTCCGACGTGGGCCCCGATCCGCCACTGCGGCGTGAAGCCCTCCTCCCGGCGGGTCACGAGCAGATGCGGCGGGTCGACGTCGACGAGACGGATCCGGCACCGGTCGTCACGGGCCACGCACACCTCGCCGATGCGTTCCAGCAGCAGGCCCTGCGGGTCGGTCGCCCGGACCGGCTCCTGCTCCGGCACCTCGTCGAGGTCCGCCGCGTAGGACGGGCCGAACGCGGCGCCCGCCGCGCGCCACTCCCGCTCCACCAGCGGCGCCGACCGGCCCGCCGCAGGGTCGTCCACCGGGAAACGGCGGAAGCCGTTGGCGGTCAGCTGGACGAGCTCGGCATGGTCCGCCGAGGCCGTCCCGACCGTGACGAGGCCCGAGCCGAGGGTGTCCGTGCCGGTGCCGCCCAGTGCGGGGCCGTGGATCAGGAGATTGAGCCTGCCCCCGACGAGTCGGTCGAAGGTGTCCGCGTCGCGCAGGAGCAGGGGGTCGGTGCTTCCGGAGCGGCCCGCCGGGCTCGGGTCGTGGTGGACGACCCCGATCCGCAACCAGCCGGCCTGTTCGAACGGCCTCAGCTGCTCGGCGAACCAGGCGGACTGGCGCTGCCCGAGCAGGCCGTAGTCGTCGTCGGTCCGGTGGCTGATCGCCATCGTGGAGTTCAGCGCCGCGACCACGACCCGCAGCGGGGGGACGGGCACGAGGCCCCACGGCTGGGCGTCGTCGAACCCCGGCCCATCGAGGCCGGGATGGAGCCCGTCGAGCAGCGTCGCGAACTGCCGGAGCTTCGCGAAGTAGGGCTCGACCGGCCTGCGCTCGTTGGCCTCGCAGTCGCTGAAGTAGGCCCGGCATGCCGCGTGCGACACGTCGCGGCGCCCCGGCACCACGATCACCCTGTCCGGATCGAGGTGCAGGAGCGCGCGCAGGCCCTGGAGGAACTCCAGCGCCTGCATGACCTGGCTCGGCCGGGCGGCCTCCGTGACGTCTCCCGTGACGACCACGAGATCCGGGGTCGGCACTCCGGCGTCGACGAGGCGGCTGACGTCGCCGAAGATCTGGTACTGCAGCTCCAGCGCGGTGCGGGCCTCGTCGTCGCGGGTGCTGCCGCGCCCGAACCGGGGGCCGGGAACGTGCAGGACGGACAGGCTCTCCCGCACGGAGTTCGACGGTGCGAGGGTCGGGGGGAACGCCGGAGGGGTTACCGGCACCCGCCGCCGCTGGTCCGGGTCGCGGGGGCCGGTCGGGCCGGGG